>JBCDBL010000105.1:0-15650 GCA_039183635.1 Pseudomonadota bacterium | reverse complement strand
TCTGCCAAAAGAGCTGCTTAAATAATGGACAGTTTTAGAACGTAACTGTTCCGCTGCTGGATAAACTATTCATTTCGCCATCTGAATATCCCAGTTCTGCAAGTATATCTCTGCCGTTTTCCGCCTGTGATGACGCGACAGTAGAGAGGTTGTTCAAGCCTGCGAAAGGGCGAGGCTGGGAGACGCCTGCGATAGAAACGAAGGTTTTGCGTTCGGTAACTTGAGGGTGTTCGAAACTTTCAGTGAAGGTTAGAACCGGCGAGACACAGGCGTCGACAGCAGTTTCTTGCCTGGCCCAGAAGTCGCGCGGGTGTGCGGCGAATTTCTTGGCGATCGTCTGCGTCAGTTCCGGCCACGCCGTCTTGTCCCATCGGGTTTGCATGTATTTGTCTGAAAGCTCCAACAGCTGGAGCAACTTTGCAAAAAACGGGTCTTCCAGCGCGCCTACGGCAATGTAGCGATTGTCCGCACATATATAACATCTGTAGAAGGGCGCCGCCCCGTCAATGCCGTTAACGCCGCGCGTATCCGACCACTCTTCTGTTTGGACCATGGCGTGAAACGGTCCCGCCAGCAACATCGCGGCCTCATAAATAGATGCGTCGATGACGCCGCCCTGACCGCCTGAACGGACTGACACCGCCGCCGACGCGATGGCGAAAGCCAGAACAGCGCCGCCGCCAAGATCGCCCATATAGGCGATCGGCGGCGTCGGCGGGCGGTCCGGGTCGCCTATGCTGTGCAAAGCGCCGCTGAGGGCGAGATAATTGATGTCATGCCCCGGTGCGTGCGCCAACGGTCCGGTTTGTCCCCATCCACTCATCCTTACAAAGATGAGGTTAGGCGATGTTTGTACGCACTGCTGTGGGTCTAAGCCCAAACGTTCAAGAACGCTGGGACGGTGGGAATCGAGCACCACATCCGCTGTGGCGATAAGTTTTTTAACGACATCGACGCCAGCTGGATCTTTGAGATTAACGCCAATAATCCGTTTGCCGCGTCGCATAATATTGCCGGAGCTTTCATGCCCCGGATCGCCGCCGGCCCTGCCGATGCGAATGACATCAGCGCCGTAGTCTGCGAGCAGCATGCCGCAATAGGGCACAGGCCCGGCGCCGCCGAGTTCGATGATTTTCAAGCCGCTGAGCATGCTCCTGAACCTTAAAGCGCTGCAGCGATGGTTGGCGGCGCGCCGCACCCGAGGACCGCCAGAAGCCGCGCCTGCGATAACTCCGCAATATCTTGATTGGCGACGGCCCGTTGTATCTCCGACGTTATGGCCGCTCTCAGCTCAGCGGCCATGGCGGAAACGGATAAATTGGAGGCGTCGGTCGCGTTTGCGGTTTTTAGGGTGTCAGCGGTTTCTGCGCCGCGCAAACCTGCGGCGCGCCGGGCGCGGTGGAGCATGTGCGCGGACGCACCTTCCGCAGCGAGCGTCTCCGTTCGACGTGAAAGCGCGGCGGTTAAACGCTCCGTGAAGCTCTGGCCTTCTGTGCGCCGTGCAGCGACAGGCGCAACGCCAAGATGGGCGAGCGCCGCCAAAACCGGGCCTGGAGCTGTTTTCCCGTATCCGACCTCTGCGACTGCGAAACCTGCATCTGTTTGGTATAGTCGGCCGATAGCATCGTGTGCGCCAAGGCCGTCTTTGATGGTGTCGTACAGACGATAGGGCGCCCCATCTTTTACGATCAGTGCGACGCCTTCTTCCTTGGTTATACCAAAGGTGAGGCCTCGCTCCTTTGCGCGCTTTCGCAGTTCCGCACCCAGGGGGCCCGCCGGATTGATTTCAAGCGCCGGCGCTGTGCCCGCACGCGCTGATCGCCGTAAGCGGGCAGGCGTTGCAGCTGTGACGTCTAAATTTGAAACTGTAAGCGGATTAAAGGCAAGTTCGGCAAAGAAGGCCGCTTCAACAGGCAAAGCCTCATCGAGTGTGATATGGAGCCCTTCGTATACAGCCCTTAGTATAGCCTTTCGCGCCGGTGAAGCGCCGTACCAATCGCGCCTTAAGGTAATGTTTGCAAATGCAAAGGTTTGCATGGCTGACAGATCGTTGGGCTTGCCGCCCGGGGGGCGGAACCCGCGCGCGTCCCAAGGCTGGACTGCGGGCTGATGGGCTGCGATCCAGGTTCGGGCCTGCGAGAAAGCATCTTCGGCGCTTGCCGCCAGATCGACAAGACCGAGATCCGCCGCTGCTCCGGCGTCCAGTTTCACCCCGTCCATCAATAAGGGCAGAGCCTTTTGTGCGCCAATAAGGCGGGGCAGACGTTGCGTGCCGCCGGCGTTCGGCATCAAGCCCAAAAGAACCTCCGGCAGGCCTATAGAAACGGATGGCGTGTTCACCGCAATCCGATGATGACAGGCAAGGCACAGTTCAAAACCGCCGCCCAACGCCGCCCCTTCCATAATGGCGACCACCGGTTTGCCACTCGTCTCCATGCGGCGCAACAAATGCTGGAGAGGCATGATCTGATCATAGATTTTCTGTGCGTGTTCAGATTTCTCCTCGGGTTTGGCGGCGGCGGCTTCTGTACAGGCTTTATAAAGAACGTCAAGATCGCCGCCGGCAAGAAAGTCTCTCTTTGCGCTGGCGATAATGATCCCCTTGACGGCATCGTCGGACAACGCTGCTGTTAGGCGTTCTTCAAAGCCTGCCATGGCGGCATCGCTGATGACATTGATGTCGCCTTCAGTATCGAGAATTATAGTGACGACGCCATCGGCGTGCGGTTCATGGTTTTCTGTCATGGCGTGATCCGGTGTTAGGCTTTCGCTTCTTCGAAAATGCAAATGGCGTTCAGCGCTGCTTCAGGGTCGACCACAAGCGTTTCGCCAACACAGGCGTAGGGAACGTCGTTCTGGTCAAATATGCCGCGTACCGTGTCAAGGCTGGGCGCTTTGAACGAAAGAGCTGTAAAACTCGGTTTGCGAAACGGTTTGAAAGGGCCTAATCGTGCTTCAATCGCGCTGCCGTCATAGATTGACAACCGTGTTCCGTTGTCGAAGTCGAAAAGAACGCAGTCCGCCTCGGTATGTGGTTTGACGCCCAGATAGGCCGCATACCGCTCGCCCGCTTCCTTGGCGTTCTCCACATAAATTATGGTTTCGGATACGCCGAGAACGCCATTTGGGTGTATTAGATACTCAGGCGCATAATTTTGCTCCGGCGCTTGGTGATGAAGAGCGCAGGAGAAGAATCCATACCAAATTTCCTCTGGGAACGCATAGGTGTCCATGGGGACGATATGTTCTATACCCGTCTCATCCGACTGCCAGACGCGTACCATCACATCGGCAGGATAAGGAGAAACGCCGCCGCGTGCTTCAACTTCCCTTTCAACGCCTTTCACGTCTTCAAAGGAAAACATGATCTTTGCAAGATGCTCGCCATATTTGGCCAAGGCTTCATCATAACCGGGCGCTTTTAAATGAGAGAGCGGAGAGGTGACTATTTCAAAGTACGTCCAATTACCGAACATTGCATAACGGTTACGGTGGGCGTGTTGTTCGCCATCCGGTGAATCGACAAAATGCTCGCTACAGGGCGTGAGCTTGAACCCCATGTTCTCATATTTTGTGAAAGCCGGATCGAGTACGGAACTCACCACGGCGACATTTTCTATGCCGAGTGTTTTCATGATCAATCTCCGCTTATATAGCCTTTGCACATACTCTCATGAGTTCAAGCACGAATGCTGTTCGAGAACCATATCGCGAGGCGAATAGAGGGAATTAGCGTGTTGTGCTTTACGTAAAAATTTGCAGGGATTTGACCGAGGTATATGACAGCAAGCCTTCAAGACCCATCTCAACGCCGAAGCCGGACTGGCCGAAGGGTTGGTTCGGCATTGCGCCCAAGGCGGCGCCGCTTGCCGATGAGCCTGCGCCGCGAACTGTCACTTCGCCGGCCTTAAGGCCATCGATGAAGGCGTGCGCTTTTGCAAGATCTACTGTCCATACCGTGGCGGATAAACCGTAGATCGTCCCATTGGCGATGCTAATCGCTTCGTCCACCGTATCGAACGGGATAATCGCCAGGACGGGACCGAAAATCTCTTCTTGTGCGATAGATGCGCCAGGATCAACGTCGTCGAAAATAGTCGGCGCGACGAAAAAACCATCGCCCGTCTTTTGCTCGCCCCCAAAACAAAGGCGGGCGCCGCTGTTTTTACCATGATCTATATAAGAAAGAACTTTATCTTGCTGTATACGGCTTATAAGCGGGCCGGCTGTTGTCGCAGGGTCGAGGGGGTCTCCCGGCGTCATGGTCTGCGCAAGGCCGACAAGACGTTCGACGAGAGCGTCCTTGATGGAGCGTTGGACCAACAAACGCGTGCCGGCGGTGCAGACCTGGCCCTGATTCCAGAACATCTTGGAAAAAACGCCCATCGCAGCTTCGTCAAGATCCGGAAAATCATCGCAAACGATATTAGGCGATTTGCCGCCACACTCCAACAGCAGGCGCTTCATGTTTGACTGGCCGGCGTATTGCAACAGCAACTTGCCGACGCTTGTGGACCCAGTAAATGACAGCATGTCTATGTCGCCGTGTTTGGCTAATGCGGCGCCGACAGTTAAACCTTGTCCGGGTACGATGTTTAGAATGCCGTCGGGAACACCGGCTTCTTTGGCGAGCGCCGCAAGGCGCAGGGTGGTGAATGACGACAACTCCGAAGGTTTTAGCACCAAAGCGTTGCCGGCCGCGAGGGCTGGGCCGACTTTCATTGCTGCAAGGGCAAGCGGAAAGTTCCATCCCGTAATGCCGGCGACGACACCGGCTGGGTAGCGTTTGGTGAAGGCGAACGATCCGTTGTCCGTCGTTAATGTGCGGCCATTAATTTGATCGGCGAGCTCCGCGAACATACGCAGGACCGCCGCCGACAAGGGCACATCGATCGAGGTTGCGTCGGAAATCGGTTTGCCAACGTCCAGTGTTTCCAGCAACGCCAAATCATCGGTGTTTTCTTCGAGGAGGTCGGCCAGACGGCTTAGCACCGCCTTACGTTCGGCAGGTGCGGCGCCGGACCAGTCGCCTTTATCAAACGCGACGCGCGCGGCCGCGGCGGCGGCATCGACATCAGCCGCCGCGCCCGCCGGCGGCTCGATCAAAACGGTTCCATCGGCTGGATTATGTTTAATAAAGTAATCTGTAGAAAGGCTATCTATAAATTGACCGTTGATGAAAGGTCGCACCTCCTTTGCGATCGTTTCGCTTTTCCCGCGCCAGTACGCAAGGTTCTTTGTCGTCTCTGACATCAGATTGGCCTTCCCGTTTATGTGGTGTGCTCCTCAGCCTTCGTCGATAGGCTCCGGCGTCTAGATATTATCTGTTAGGGTGCGCTCGAAAGCTGGCGTGCTCGGCAACAGCGTAAATGTTCCGCCATTGCCGGCTACAACAGATACGGCGTCTGCATTGACAATGAGGGGTGAGCGATTTTTATCGTCAAAGCTTTGGAGCACATCGCCCGACGCTTCAGCCTCGACCCAGTCGCCGTTACGCCAAACCCAGCGCTGTGCGGTTAATGTAACTGAGCCGTCGGGTTTCACGGCGGCGATTGCAATGCTTGAAGCGGACGGAGGACCGAGTAGCGTCTCGGCGATCTCCACCTCCATCGTGTCGCGCATGGCCGCTGGCGTCGGCCGGCCGGACCGCACCAACGTCGTAATTTGCCGAATGACATCGGCGGCGCCATTACGTCCAGCTCCTTCAGCCCAAACCAGGGTCGAATATGCCGCATACGGTTTCGCCCAATCAGCGTCGAACGCCTGACTGAAACGTGTCACGGGTACGCGCGATGCGCCGAGTTCTGCGGTAATATCGACGCCTTTTAGGTCGAGCACAGTCCGCCACGCTTCAGAACCGTCGATTGACCGCAGACATTCAAGCGCGATCCAACCCGCCGCCCCCGACGTCAGCCATCGGGCGCCTTCTTCGTCCCGAAGCGCGGCGCTGGTTTCAAGGTGGCGAGCAGCGATCACCCGGGCGATCTCCACCCGGCGCAGCAGGCGTCCCGCGCCTTCAAAGCCAACGTCCCAGCCTTGTTCTTCCGGAGCCCAAAGAAGATTGCCGTGTAGGGACAAATCGCCAAGGAATCGTGGTGCTTGTGCGATAGTTGAAATATCCGGCGCCGCCCCAAGAATGTCCGCGACACAGTTGCGCATATCTGAAACATCGATGAGAATCGTCTCTGCCGCCATTGATCTGCGCTTGCCGTGGACGACGATAACGCCGTCCCCTTCCGTTCTTGCAAACACGGCCTTTTTCGACCAGCCAACTGCGAAATCTAGCGGACCGTCTATCGTACCGGACAAGGGCGTGGTTTCGCCTGGTTCGGAAAACTCCACCGACCACGTCCAGTTTTCGCCCGGTGCGAGTGCTGAGAGAGGAGCAAGCGCTGCGGTGGGCGCATTCGGCGGTGTTTCCGCAAGGCCATATTGCCTACGGACAGCCGGAACGCGTAGGTATTGCGTTGGGTTGAGACCTAGCTTCGGCAAAACATCGCTTGCGCGCATCCAGGCGCTTGTTTTGTTAAGCCACATTGGTCTTTCTTCAAATGACCAACCGCTGGCGTCGATCTCAAGGTTGATTGTGAGAGAACAACGCTTATCGGCGCAACGCGCCATATCTATGGTGAAGTGGTCTTCGATAACGTCCACTTCGGCGTCTGAATCATCAATTTTAACACCGAGGATACGGCCCTGGCGCGGTAAATCGCCATGAAGTATCCCGTCGGGAGCCTCAAGCATGTCGAGCTCCATTACGCTTCTTGCGGTCGCCTCGGCGACGTCGACGAAGACAAAGGCCTTCCCTCCTGCAACGGTGAAAGCGCCCCTTGTCGCGTCAATTTTCTTTTCAAGCCTTGCCGCTTTATCGTTGTCCTGGCGCATTGATGTGTAATCGCCAAGCTCAACTGTATGGGTATGAATAATAACGCCTGTTGCGACCATGGTGAGGAGGCTCGCAGCACCAATCGCGCCGCCCATGCCGGGCACGCGTCCGAGTGCGACGGTCAGGCGCTCCTTCATCGCCATTGCGACGCCTCGTCGCCAGAACAGCCAGGCAAACGCCAGGATGACGCCGACAATGGCGAGGCGGTAAAGACCGCCTACATAAGCGTGCTCAAGCCAAGGCGTCCAGCCCGTCAGTTCCGATTGCGCGGCATGAACAGGTATACTGAATTGCGCGAGCGGATGCCCTAACAACTCCTGTTCATGGTTGATCGCTGCAAAAAAGACGAAAATAATCGATAAAGAGTAAGCCGTACCAGGACTTTTTATAAAACAGTGTAAAAAGAAAGTTAAGATACAAACTTGCAACATGGCGGGCGCTAGCAGTAACCCCCCGAAGATGAATGGGTCGAGCACCGCCAAACCGGCCGGTGCGGCGAGCGACAGAAGCACAACCGACACCATCGGCGCGAGCGCCACTAGAACTGTCAGGATCATTGCTGCAAATGCTTTGCCGACGACATGCACGCCGAGCGGGGCAGGGGTTGCATCGACGATTTCCTTAAAGCCCATGCGTTCATCCCGTCGTGCGATCATACCGGTGAAAGACGCAATAAAAATAAGGACGAAAAGGAGAACGGCTCCAATAATGACGATTTCAGTTAGGTGGGCGTACGTATAAAATGGTCCATCTGGCGCGACCTGCAGGCGCATGTAGACGCTGGCGCACCCCACAATGACGATGAAAGCGTAGGACAGCCAGAAGCCCCAGCCGCGTAAGGACACGGCTGCGTGCCAGCACGTTTCTTGAAGAGTCGCCGCCAGCCAGGATGTTGCAGATTTTGCTGCTGGCTGAAAAACGGGGAGGTTTGTTCTGTTCCTTGGCGTTGCTTCTGATGTCGTCGCTCTGTCTGATAACAGGTCCTCCCGTTTCATCCGGACAAGCACGAAGCTTAGGGCGGCAAGAGGCGCGAGGACCCATAACAAGCGGTTCGCAAGCAACAACCCATCCAGAGGTAGAATCGCAGAGGCTTTTTGCTGAATGGTCCAGCCATCGGTAACGCGCGCCACATGCGGATAGGAGGATGCATCGATGAGGCTTGCCGCAATCGGCGAGATATTGCCTTCATTGAGAATTGAGACGCCAAAAACCCATAAAAGCGCGGCAAGGGCGCTGACAGCGAAAGCGCCAGAGACGCTACGCATACGAATTGTGGCTGCGAGACACAATGCACCGACGCCGATCGCCGCCGGCGTGGTGAGGAAAATTGCGCTCCAGACCAGGTGCATAAACGGCGTCGGCCCTATGAGATCGGATGACAGGCCGCCGAACGCGGATATAACTGGCAATAACAAGAATCCGAGCGATGGAGCTGCGCCGACGAAAGCGCCGACGACAAGGGCGCCCAAATACCGGGCGAGCACAAGCATGTTTAAGGGGATGGGAGCGGACAGAACGATTTCCTGCAGCACCGCTTCACGATCGCGCAAGACGGGGCGAGAGAAGATCCATGCCCAGACGAAATACATCCAGATCGCTTGGCCTGCGCTCCATCGATAAACCCAATAGGGGCTGTTCACCGGAACACCGAGAACCGTCAATTCCTGAGTGTATTCCGCGCTTGTCAGCATAATTATCTGGAACGCCGCAACGCCTAGAAAAACAATCGGCACAAGCGGACCGCGCAGTTGATCCTGGATTTCTCGCCATGTTTGCTCAAGTAAGAATTTCATGGGCTAAGCCGCTTCCGCCGATGAGGCGGGCGTGTTTCCGATACGCTGCATTGCGTGATGGTAAACATCTTCCAGGCGGGGCTTGTGGCTGACATAGCTTTCGTCCGGCGCGGCGTCACGTTCAACGACATAACGCAATCCTTCCGATGTCGGTGTTTCATACAAGGCGTTTTCCGGCGCCTGGCTTTCGTTGGGAACGGTTTTCGTCCATAAGCGGCCATCAAAGGGTGCGATTAATTCTGCCGGTGCGCCTTCGGCGAGAATCCGCCCCTTGGCGAGAATGGATAAGCGGGCGCAGAGGTTTTCTACGTCGTCAATAATGTGCGTCGACAACAGAACGATGGCGTCTGCTGCAAAATCAGCGAGAACGTGGTGAAAACGCCGGCGCTCTGTCGGATCAAGTCCTGCGGTGGGTTCATCGACAATGAGGAGCTTTGGCGAACCGATAAAGGCCGCAGCGATGCCAAAACGGCGCAGCATGCCGCCCGAGTAAGTTGCGACCGCGCGATCGGCGGCGTCGTGCAGATTAACGCGATGCAACAGATGTTCGGCTTCGGCTTCGCGTTCGGATTTGTTTGTATATCCTTTCAACGCGGCGATGCGTTTCAAAAGGCTGCGCCCGGAAACGCCGGGATAAGCGCCGATGTTCTGCGGTAAATATCCAAGACGGGAGCGCAAATAATCCGGGTCTTTTAAAACATCTACGCCGTTAAACGTAATTGAACCTGAATCCGGCGGTTGCAACGTCGCCAGGGTGCGCATCAAAGTGCTTTTTCCGGCGCCATTAGGGCCTAAAAGTCCGTACAGGCCTGGTTTTATAAGTAAATCAACGCCTTTCAGAGCTTGAACGCCATTCCCATATGTTTTTTTCAAACCCCGAACCATCAGGGTGTTTTCATCGGTCATTGGAACTCCGGCATATGTGCAAATTAGATTTGGCTTTATGTGGTTTTGGGTCAGTTTACACACTGCGCGTCGCAGGCCCGTTGCGCCATAAAGCAGGCGATATAAACGGTATAAGAAAATCAGCCGAGCTTAAGCGGCTTGTGCTGGTTCAACTCCACCTTGATCTCATTAGAGAAATTTGATTTTATCTGTTTGATATTCTATAAATCTGTATACAGATGATCTTCATGTATAAGTATTAGCGCCTCCGGCCTTGCCGCTCTCTTATGATGTTTTACATCAACACTGGGCGTTGGAGGCAACGCGCACCTTCATTGCTTGCGGCGCATGCGAAGATGCTCCGTAATAACAGCGTCTTTTGTATTAAGTAGGGGCGTGAGAGTGGCGCAGGGTAATGCCGGGTGTAAGTCTTTACCGGTTGTCTAGAAGAGTATCTTGTCAAATGACTTGTATGTTTCGGGTAGGCCTAGAGGTTCGGATTTGAATTCATGCGTATACTGTATCTAAGCAATGACACGTTATCCCAGCGAAAGCTGGGACGTGAGGGCGGTATATTCAAGAGCAAGCGGCTCTGGACCCTGACTTTCGTCAGGATGACGACGCGCTCTGTTGGAGAACCATGCGTATGAATTCAGATCCGAACCCTAAAGCCGGTTGCGCGTGACGTGGATCAGACGAAGGTCGTCTCACGCCCTCAAAACAAAGATTCTAGAGCCGTTTGCCTACTCACGACAAAGGCGAACTGCTTCTTAGTGCAGAACCAGAACGTGGGCCACGGTTTTACCTGTCAAATGGTTGCAATCGGCATGTAAACCAATTGCAACCAATTTTAGAGCATCATGCCCGGTCAGTCTTTTCCTTAAAATACGAAGCGTACGCCGCCGCCATAAGTGAGCGGCGCGCCGACAAGGCGGGAGGCGCCGTTTAGCTCAGGAAAGTACGTCTCGTCCGTGAGGTTGCGGCCAAAGACATATAGGGAAAGACCGGACGGCATAACCAACTCCGTACGGGCGTTTAGAAGCGTGTAGGCTTCTGATGTGTTGCCGTCAGATGCGTTGAGGCGGTTCGATTCCTCTCCGTGGTGATTGACATCGATCCGGCTGTCCAGCCGGTTCTCGCCTGCAATCGATACGGAATGAAGAAGCGAGATGTTCGCCGTGACGTCCGGCGCGCCGGGCAGGGGATCGCCGATCGTTCCGGCGACGTCGTTTGCCCGGTTGGAGGAGAATTGCGTAATCTCACTATCGAGGTAAGCGCCGGACAGGCGTACGTCGAATGTTTGAGACGGCGTTTCTATCAAGCGCGCAGCGATGGAAGCTTCGACGCCGGCAGTTTCCGCTTCACCCACATTCGTGCGGCCGTTCGTGTCGTTCGCCAAACGCGCCGTCGCTTGAAGTTCCTTGAACTCGTAGATGAATGCATCAAGGGCGAAACGGAAGCGGTCCGTCGTATAGCGAAGACCTGCGTCAAAACCTTCAACGGTTTCTGAGTCAAACGGCTCGGTTTCTTCCGGCGTGAAGATCGATGTGCCGTCAAATCCGCCGCCGCGATACGCTGTGCCGTAGGAAGCGAAAACGTTCAAAGAGTCAGTGGCCAGATACTGCAATGTGATCTTGCCGGACACATTATCGTCTTCAAACTCTCGATCCCAAGCAAAAGGGCTTTGCGTGCCGAATGTTGTCGTGAAAGTGGAGATGCCCCAAGGGTCGAAATCCGTATTTTGACCCTGATAGTCAACTTGGTCCGTGGTGTAGCGCAAACCGCCTTCGACGATGAGCTTTTCCGTTAGCTCATAGTCCGCCTGGCCGAAGACAGCAAAGCTGGAACGGGTTTGTTTGTAGGGGGACTCATACTCAGACCGCACCTGGAAACTGGTCCAGGTTGACTTGAAGTCCACCGTGTCCGTGACGTAAAACGCACCGGCGATCCAGTCGAACCGGTCGTCGCCGTCATCGGCGAGGCGCGCCTCGACAGAGGCCTGGCTTAACTCTTCATCGAACACGAATTCAAACCGTGGGAAGGAGGTGCCGTCGCCATTGCCCGAAAACTCGCGCTCGCTGCCTTGGGCGCCGGCGAGAATCGTCAGGTTTAGATCGTCTGCAATGCGATGGGTCAACTCACCGGATACGCCGGTGATGTTCACTTCCTGTTGCCGGTACTTATTGGTGAAGAATGTATACGGATCGCTATTTTCACCGGCATTTCGGTCCGCCCGGTCATCTTCAAATGCAATCCTGTCATAGGGCTGGGTTTCGCCCCGGTCACGGCTGGCGAAAGCCTTGACTGTAAGGCGTGTTTCCGGCGTGAAATCCGCCGTAAGCGTTAAACGGCCCGCCATAAGGTTCGCGTCGCCAAAACCTTCCCGTACGCCGGGATCGAACACGGCGGGAACCTGGGTTTGTACGACGTCGTTGACGACAGGCTGAAAGCCGGCGAAACGACCGGCGCCTGCGCCATCCATAAAACCGCCGCCTTGTTCCGCATAGAATGCTAAGCGCAAGCCGACATTGTCGCCGATGGGGCCGCCGACGGCGCCCTCGAAGGCGCGCTTTTCATAGTTGCCGATTTCCACATCAATATACCCGTTCAGTTCGTCGCCGGGATTGCGAGTGATGGCGTTTACAACGCCGGCTGTCGTATTGCGGCCATAGAGCGTGCCCTGAGGGCCTTTTAGAACTTCAACCCGTTCAATATCGAAGAATGGCGCTGAAAGATAAGCGTTAGAGGTTTGATAAATTCCATCGAGATGAAAAGCGACGGAAGGGTTGCCGTTCGGTTTGTAATCGTCCGCGCCGCCGACGCCGCGAATGCTAAGCAAACCGGCGTTTACACCTCCGAAGGCGTAGTTGATGGAGACGCCAGGAACCTCATCGACCAGATCTGTAATATTGGCGATTTGACGATCTGAAACGTCGTCGCCGGAGAGTGCTGAGATCGCAAGGGGCACATTCTCAAGCGCATCGACGCGTTTGCGCGCCGTAACGATAATCACGTCTGAAGGGGCGTCTGCGTCGTTTGCGGCGTTAGCACCGGATGTGTTGTTGTCCACAGTCTCGAGTGCAGCGAGTACGACATATTGGTTAGCGCCGATATTCCGTAGGCGAAGGCCCGTGCCCGTGAGCAGGGTTTGAAGGCCGGTTTCAGCGCTTGTAGCGCCGTTCAGCCGTGTTGATACGTGTCCTTTAACGACGCGCGGATCGGCGGCGACGACAACGTCGGCTTGGCGCGAAAAGTCCTGCAATGCTTCGCTTAAGGGTTGAGGTGCGACATTGATATCGGCCAAAGCTTCTGTTTGGGCAAGTACGGCGGATTGACTTGCAAACAAAAGCGCGGCGGCGGAGGCCGAAGCGCTGAAAAGCGTTTTAAAAGATGACGGTTTCATACTGCATATCCCCATAATTCTAGGCGCTACAAGCCCGCTCCAATAGCGAGGCTACGCCTTGAGAGACGCAGGACCGTATTTCATCCCCACACTGCTTTTAGGTGAAGTTTTTATGACGTTTTGGCGGCCTTTAAATGCTATGGCCGTTTACAAAGGTGTCACAGATATGTGCTATTAAAGATCTTGCTTGGAATTTATGATGATCGCATCCGTCATACGATCTATCTCAAGATTGTAGACTGCCGCGATCGCGCTGAGCGTGGCCGTGATGTCTGTAAGTGCAAAGCGGCCGGAAATAGGCAATTGCGCGGTCTCGGTATCGCCGATGCGTATCTGGGTGTGTGAATGGCGGTTCAGCTCTTCAACCAGAGTTGCAAGCGTCATTGAATCTGCTTCAAGCCATCCTGATTTCCAGGCGACTGTTGCTATGGCCGGTCGTTCCGTCATGACAAGTCGATCGCCGATTTCCGCGACATCTCCGGCGCGTAAGGTCAGTCGAGCTTCTCCCA
Source organism: Pseudomonadota bacterium (assembly GCA_039183635.1). Taxonomy (GTDB): domain Bacteria; phylum Pseudomonadota; class Alphaproteobacteria; order Caulobacterales; family Parvularculaceae; genus JBCDBL01. The sequence continues at coordinate 2,174 of JBCDBL010000105.1, read as the reverse complement.
GCCGCACTTCGACGACGCCTTCTACAACGGAAACTTCCGTTGCGGCTTCCCGGCGGTCGACATTAAATTGGGTGCCGAGCGCCATTGCTGTCGCCTCGCCAATCGTCACCACGAGGGGGCGTTCGTCTTTGGCGACCGTTAAAAACAATTCTCCGCGCTCCAGCGAGATTTCGCGCGATGCTTTATCCATCGAAAGGTTCAACGCCGTTCGGCCGTTCAACTCTATCACCGTGCCGTCTTGGAGCACTTGAGTGAGCGTCTGCGCCGCCGGCGTACTGTACGCAACCTCATAACGATCAGGTTGTCGCGCCAACCAGATCGCGCTCGCCGCCACGACAACAGCTATGGAGGCGGCTGCGGCGAAAGCTGGCCGTAAGCTGGCCCATTGACGCAAACGGCGCTCTGTTTTGACGGGTGTTTCGTTTTGTGGGACGTGCTCTTGGGCGGTATGCGCCTCTTCGGCGAGCGCCGCCCACAGGTCGGGGTCCGACCAGGCGCGGTCCATTCCTGCAAATGTTTCCAACCGCTTGGCGTCGCCAGCCGCCCAGGCCTTAAAGTCGGCGGCGTGCGCATGCGCTTCGGGGCTCCGCATACGCTCCACCCAGGCGGCCGCGTCCTCGCGCATATCGTTGAGCGTTTGGTCTTTGCGATCAGTCATGATGGACGTCGTTGATAACTTTGGCCAGGTCACGCAAGGCGCGACTTATGTGAGCTTCGACCGCGCGGGGCGTCAGGCCAAGGTCTTGTGCAATTTGAGCGCAGGCCTGCCCGTGAAAACGGCGTCGCAGGAAAACATCTCGCCTTAGAGGGGGCATGTCTTGCAAACAGTCGCGAAACTGGCGCACGCGTTCTGAGCTTATTGCGGCCTGTTCAGGGGATGGATGGAATGCAACCAATGTGTCTTCCACCTCAACCTCGCTTGCAAACGCGCGCCGACGATAAAAATCGATGACAAGATTGTCTGCAATTGTACGCCCCAGCGCAATCGCCGACTTTATTTCTCCGGTTTTACTGGCGCGCCATACCCGCAGCATCGCTTCCTGCGTGATGTCTTCGGCAAGTTCCGCTGTCGGCACGCGGCAGCGCACTCGCTTCAGAAGGGTCTGATGCAAAGACCGATATTGACTGTCGCCTTTTGCTTTCAGCATGCTTTGGCCTTGATAACATCTCTCACAGTATATTGACGTGATGCTTTTGCTAAACCCCACATTTTTCGGTGAAAATAACACAGTACGTCAACTGCGCCCCCTGATATTTCGTCCCCCGCTCTTTGGATGGCGGCCGGATATGCCTTCGAGGCTGTGTTCCATCTGCGTATTCGTCGAATGACGACGGTCCTCCAGATGGAAAGGCGACGACGGACGGGCGCTGGACGTAAAGCCTGGAAAATACGCTTGCGTCCATGCCCGCCCTTGTTGCGTGGCCGATCAATCGCCGCGCCGTTACAGCGCGCGAAATGTCGAAGACGGCGTTCGTTTACAGTCGCAGCGGTTGTGGGCGGGGCGTGCGACAGCTTGGCGAGGGTGGCGGCGTTGCGCGGTAAAGTTATTTGATATCAGGTATCTGTGTATTTTTATCAGTATAATGGTGTATTATACCTCAGGTTGAATTGTGTGCGTCACAAAAAATTCACTCAAACTGAAATAATACTTATTCAAAGTGATTTAACACTGCACTTGTTCGCAAATCTGCGCCGGTGCGTGTTCTTTAAAAACACGTACCATAAATGATCTGTAGACAATGTTTTTGTAGTTTATCACTTTGGAGGGGGTAATGGATAATTTAAACGGGACTGTGTCGCTTATCGCTTTTGCGGCTTTGGCGGCGGCGCCGGCTGCAGCGCAAACCAGCGGCGGGGGTGAGGCGAATGTTACGGATGAGATCATCGTCACCGGATATCGCCTGCAAGCGCGGGAGTCGCTCGCTGCGAAGGCGAACGAAGTCCGTATTGCGGACTTTCTAAATCAGGATGAACTTGGCCGCCAGCCTGACCTGAACGTTGCGGACAGCTTACGCCGTTTGCCTGGCGTTGTGACGATCTTCGATGAGGACGAGGGCCGCTTCGTGGGTTTGCGTGGTCTTGACCAGCGCTATACGTTTATTTCCATCAATGGCGGTCAAATTGCGTCTACGGATCGCTCCGACCGTGATATCAACATTGAGTCTATTCCTCC
>JBCDBL010000104.1:0-15687 GCA_039183635.1 Pseudomonadota bacterium | reverse complement strand
TAGGGCGCTTCCAGGTGAGGTGTGTGCGGTTCGCCATGTTTTAGAGGATTTCAGATGACGAACCGGCGATCCGCTTCGCCTGCAACTTGCTCTGGAATGTCTTAGTAAGCCTCGCTGTCAGAGGTGACGCGACGCCACCAGCGTTTCCAGCTTTTTGGCCAAAATCCGTTGATCTTCAGCCAGCGCTTCCGACGAACACGGGCGCGGGGGCGGCGGGTCTGCGCAGGGCGCGCCGTCGGCGCCGCCGGCGGTTCGGGGATGTCGAGATCTTTTCCATGTTGGATGACGACTTCGGCTTCATCTTCAAACGGTCCGTCCCCAGGAGCGGAAACAGGCGTTTCTCGGTCGCTCTGAGGACTTTGTGTTTCCGCGTCCGCGTCTTCATAGGCTTCGGTGAGGCGCTCCTGGAGTTGCTTGGCGTAAGGGTTGAAGGCCTCGGCCGCGCCGCGCACCGCTTCGCTTGGACGCGCCTCAGGAGCAGGCGCCTCGTCGGGGGCGCTCTGGCCGACGGGCGCGGGGGCGGCGTCCTGCGCCGATTCGTCCTGGGTGAAACGCGGCAGGTTCAAGGCCAGGCGCGCGCCGACATGGGGGCGCGGCGGGCGAGGCCGTTCCGCCGCTTTTGGCGGGGAAAAGCGCAGCTCGTCCAACGGCAGCGCTGTCAGGCCCAGCCGTTCGCGTACGTCGTTAATGCGCGCCAGGGCGAAGTCGTCAAGGGCCGCCGGACGGGCCAGATGGTTGCCTTGGGCCGCTTTGAACCCGAGGCCGCGCAAAGCCGAGAGGGACGCCTGGTCCTCAACGCCGACGGCCACCGTGGTTGCGTTGTGCTCTTTTGCAAAATCCAGCAGATCGGAAATCGCCGACAGGCCGGGACCGCGTACGGTCCTTGCGAAGCGCAAGATGGCTGCGCCGCCGGTTTTTATTTCGTCGAATGGAAACGGATCGAACAGGCTGAGACGGTCGATGACGCGCCCGCGCGCCTCTACGGCTAAACGCACGCCGATGTCTTTGAGTTTGGCCAGGGCGAGGGCCATGCGGTCGATGTCGTTATCGTCCTCCGGCAAAGGGCATTCCAGGGTCAGATTGTGCGGCGCGATGTCGAGGCGACGCAGGGCCAGCTCGATATGCTCGGGGAAACTTGCATCTGCCAGATCGACGGTGGAGATGTTCACCGACACGCTCGGCCCGCCGTCGGCGCCGCCGCGATCTTTATGCGCGGCGAGGGCTTTGTCGGCCACGAACCGGGTAAGTTCGCCGATGCGCCCCTGAGCCTCGAAAAACGGTATGAATGCGCCAGGCGGCAATTGGCCAAGGCCGGGATGATTCCAGCGAATAAACGCTTCCAGGCGCGACAAAGCCCCGTCGGTCAGGGTGAAAATGGGTTGAAAAACAACCTCGAAGTGGTCGTTCTTCAAGCCGTTGTCGATGTCGGTGTTCGTAAGGCGAAACGCCTGAGCGCCCATTATCCCATATCCCGAAAGTCCGTCCCGTCGGCGATGATCGCCAAACGTCTCCCCCATAGAGTGACGCGTTACCGTTAAGATTGCCTATATGCGCGCCACGGTGCGGCGGGTCCGAACCGCCTGGAACTGCGACGTCGCCCAGATCAATCGTGAGGGTTTTGAGCAGAGTCGGCCCGTTTGACGATAGCCTCGACCCGTTCTTTTAATCCTTGGGGGGAAAACGGTTTGGGCAAGACTTCGTCAATCCCGGCGGCGCGGGCGGCTTGCATGGCCTGCAGGCTAGGCTCCGCGGTGACGAGGATAATTGGAACGCCGGGATGGGGCGAGGCCGGGTCCGTTCTGATTCGCTTGGCCAGAGAGATGCCGTCCACTGGCTCCATTTTATAATCAAGCAGCAAGATATGAAAATCCTGGCTGACGATATGGGACCAGGCCTCCTCGGCGTTGACGGCTTCTTTGACGTCGCTGCAGCCGAGCGCGTTTAGTATTCGTTGCGCAAGCTTACGCGCATGCTTGTTGTCATCCACAACAAGCACCCGAAGTTTAGCGTAAAATTCATCCGACATTTTGTGCGTCCTAGCCCGTCGCGCGGACCTCCCGCTGCACAGTCTACTGTTATGCTTAACACTTTGTAAGCGAACGCTTAGGTTGTTTTGTCCCGCATGGCAAAAAACAACTTAGGCGCGATGATGATAACGGCTCCTATTCTTATTATATGAAGCGCGGAAACGAAAGCCGGGTCGGCGCCGATCGCAAGGGCGATCAGGGACATTTCGGTAACGCCGCCGGGCGCGAAACCTAAAATTGCAGATGGAATGGAAAGGCTGAGAACGAGAGCGGCGCCTGCCGCCGCGGCGGCGGACACCGCCGCCATGAGGCTTGCCACGAGAACGGATGTCGCCGCAGGGCGTATGAGGCCATGGCCGCCTAAATTGGAAAAGCGCGCCCCAAGTCCTGCGCCCAGCACCACTTGCGACAACGCAATGAGCCAGCCTGGCGGCGCGGCGTGGCTGAGCCCGGTCATGTGTGCGGCTGCGGACAGCACCATGGGGCCGACGAACACCGGCGCCGGAAGCTTTAAAAGGCGCGCAAGTGGAAAGCCGATTACGGCGCAGGCGACAAGCACGCCCGCCTCCCTCAACGTCAACTCACCGGCAGGCAGGAAAGCGGGCCCGCCGTTGGACGGCCCTGCATCGAAAAAAATACGGAACAGGGGGGCGAGCAGAAGAATGACGATCAGTATGCGTATGGCGTGCGCAAGCATTACGGGGCGTGGGTCCACGCCTGTATCCTCGGCGATGATCGCCGCCTCGTTGATGCCGCCTGGCATGGCTGCGAGAAAGGCGGCGTCAGGTCCAAGGCGTCCAAGTGTGCGGAATATCCAGTACCCGAAAAACCCGGCGACGCCCGCTGCGAAAAGGGAGATCAAGGCGATGAACCCCCACGCGGGGAGTTGGCCGGCGAGCTGCGGCGTAAACGCCGAGCCCAGCATGACGCCGAGGATTGCGCCGAAGACCTGACGCAACGGTTTGTGCATGGCGAGCGGCGCTCCGGCGAGCGCGGCTGCGGTGGTGAACACCATGGCGCCCAGCATCCAGGGCAAAGGCGCTCTAATTGCGACAAAAAACAAGCCGCCCGCCGCGCCGATCGCAAGGGCGAGGGCGAGGCGCGGCCATGGGAACGGCGCTGTGTCCTGCGGATCGGACAAAGCGTTACACCGCGAATTGTTCTTGCAGAATGCGTTCTTCTAAGGAGTGGCCTTTATCGAACAGGACCGTCATCCGTCGGGAGCGATCCTCCCGCACCTCGGCCCGAACGACGTTGCGGACCTCATAATTGTCCGCAACGGCGCTCACGGGCCTGAATTCGGGCGACAACGCCTCGAATACGACCTTGGCGTGGCGCGGCAACAATGCGCCGCGCCAGCGCCGTGGACGAAACGCGCTGATCGGGGTAAGGGCGAGAAGGTGCGCGTCGATTGGAAGTATTGGTCCGTGAGCTGACAAATTGTAGGCGGTGCTGCCAGCCGGCGTTGCAAGGAGGACGCCGTCGCACACAAGCTTGTCCATGCGCACTTTTCCGTCGATGCTGATGCGAATATGCGCCGTCTGGCGGGTTTCTCGAAACATGGAGATGTCGTTGATGGCGAGGGCGGAAAAGACCTCTCCTGAGACGGTGCTGGCTGTCATTTCCAGGGGGTGAATGCCGGCCCGCTCCGCCGAGGCGATCCGGGTCGGCAGGTCGTCCAGGAGAAACTCGTTCATGAGGAAACCGACGGTGCCGCGGTTGATGCCGTAAAAACAGGCCTTGGCGCTCATGTATTCGCGCAGGGTTTGCAGCATAAAGCCGTCGCCGCCGACGGGACAGATCACGTCCGCCTCTTCCGGCGGGCAGTCGCCATATCGCGCGATAAGATCCTGAACGCCTTTGGCGGCGTCCGGCTTTTCGCTGGCGAGAAAAGCGATTTTTTGAACGTCCATGACCGTCCTTCGGTTCGCGCAAAAAGTGCGCCGTGAGCGCTTATAGAGTTTTTCGTCCGCCTGTCATAGCAAGTCTCGTCGCCTTAATTCCATGGCAGGATGCGAAAAAGTCTCGCCATCGATAGACGCCATGCTAGGGTTCGGCCGCACGCGACGGGAGATTCTTGATGCCCTACGACCCCCCCGCACGGGCTGACGCCTTGTTGGAGCGCTTCCAGGAGGTGCGCGGAAATAGCGAACGCCTCGCTGCGCCGCTGAGCGATGAAGACCAGATGGTGCAATCCATGGTCGAGGCGAGCCCTACGAAATGGAACCTGGCCCATACGTCCTGGTTTTTCGAAACCTTCCTTTTGCAGCCTTATTTCGACGCGTACGAGGCCTGTCATCCGGCGTTCAGCGTGTTGTTCAATTCCTATTACCGACAGGTCGGCGAGCGCCATCCCCGCGGGGAGCGGGGCATGCTGTCTCGGCCGAGCGGCGATGAGGTGCGCGCTTACCGGGCGCATGTGAACGCCGGGATGCAACGGTTTTTGGAAACCGCCGACCACAAGACGGTTGAGACGGTAACGCCGCTGGTCGCCCTGGGGCTCGCCCATGAGGAGCAGCATCAAGAGCTTTTGCTTACGGATATCAAGCATGGCCTGTATCAGAACCCGCTGATGCCCGGCCCCTACGACGGTCCCGCGCCTTGCGCCGCCTGTGGTTCAAAGCCCACGACGGGTTGGGTGAGATTTGGGGGCGGCATGGGCCGTCTTGGCCATGACGGGGGCGGTTTTTCATTCGACAATGAAGGCCCGGCCCATGACGTCTATATCGGGGCGTTTGAACTGGCGAGGCGGCCGGTGACGGTGGCGGAATACATCGCGTTCATAGAAGACGGCGGTTACCGCGACAGTGCGTTGTGGTTGTCGGACGGATGGGACGCCGCCCAAAGCGGGAGATGGGACGCGCCGCTCTATTGGCGTAAGGACGGCGCTCAGTGGCTGGAGTACACCCTTTTTGGAGAGCGACCGTTGAATCCGAACGCGCCCGTATGCCATGTCAGCCATTACGAGGCCGACGCCTATGCGGCTTGGACAGGATACCGCTTGCCTACGGAAAGCGAGTGGGAGCGGGCGGCGGCGGGCCTTCCCGTTGAAGGCGGGTTTTTGAAAAATGCGACGCCTGACGCACCGCGCCCGGCGCCGGACGACGAAGGTCTTTTGCAAATGTTCGGCGACGTCTGGGAATGGACCCAAAGCCCGTATACGCCTTACCCGGGCTACCGCGCGTCGAAGGACGCCATCGGTGAGTATAACGGCAAATTCATGAGCAATCAGATGGTGCTGCGCGGCGGCTCCTGCGCCACGCCCGAGGGGCATATCCGCCGCACCTACCGCAATTTTTTCCAGCCATGGACGCGCTGGCAGTTTTCAGGGCTGCGTTTGGCGCGGGACGTTTGATGTTGGGCGTGTTTTAATAACGCGCGTATTCAGGAGGAAGTCATGGCGGCCACCAATAAAATCCCCAAACAAGATCTAGACGCTTTGAAGCAGGACGAGGGGTTCGATATTCCCGATCCCGCCGGTCAACCGTCCTTACGCGGGGAGGTGTCCGAGGTTGAATGGCGCGCGCGCTGCGATCTCGCCGCCACATACCGGCTCGTCGCCCTTTACGGCTGGGACGATATGGTGTTCACCCATATCTCCATGCGTGCGCCGGACGAGGGCGGGGCGCCGCGCTTTCTTATCAATCCATACGGCGTCTTTTTTGAAGAAATGACAGCGTCTTGTCTTCTGAAGGTCGATACTGAGGGCCAGGTCGTTGGCGAGACGCCGTATTTCGCCAATCCGGCCGGCTTCACCATCCACAGCGCCGTCCATGCCGCCAGAGCCGATGCGCATTGCGTCTTGCATTTGCATTCCGACTACGGTGTCGCCGTGTCCGCGCAAAAGGATGGTTTGCGCAAGCTTACGCAATTCAGCATGGTGGTCCACGACGATGTAGCGTACCATGATTATGAAGGCATCGCCCTCGACCTTGATGAGCGGGAGCGCATTGTCGCCGATATGGGGGCGAAGAACTTCCTGATGTTGCGCAACCACGGTACACTGACCGTGGGAGAGAATTGCGCGACGGCGTTCTTGCGCATGTATTTCCTGGAAAAAGCATGTAAAGCGCAAATTCTCGCCCAGGCTGGCGGCGTCGATAATCTCGTCGAGTGCGATGACGACATGTCCGAGCTTGTGGGCAAGCAGGGGGCGCCCGCGTTCGTCAAAGGCCTTGGCGACGCGTTGGCCTGGCCTGGTATCCTACGCAAGCTGAACCGCGTTAACCCCGGATTTGACTACTGATGCGCAGGCCGCAGGCGAAAATACTTTTCTCCGTCTGCGGTCTTATCGGCTTTGTTTGCGGTTTTATTCCGGTCGAAAAAGCCAGCGCGGCCGCCTGGACCCAGGCGACGGATCGTGGGCTTTCGATTTTCACCTTTCGCTACGCCGATGCGCACCGGCGTTATGACGAAAACGGCGCGGCGGCGCGGCCGGCGGACTTCCAAAAGTACGAGATCGAATATTACGGCGAATTCGGCGTGACGGATCGTACGACACTGGTTCTGCGATCCGCCTACCAGCGCCTGATCGACGACGGGGCGGACCCGCCCATGAAAGCCTATGGCGGCGACGGGATCGAATTTGCGCTGCGCCAAAGGCTTTACCAGAGAGCCGGGTTCATCGTGTCGGCCCAGCCGGGGCTGACCTCGCGGTCCAAGGTGCAGTCGACAGGGGCCGCCCCCTTATCCGGCGGCGGCGTTTCCTATGAGATGCGTCTCCTCGGCGCCTATGGCGCCAAGATCGCCGATCGTAAGGTTTTCCTCAACGCAGAAGGCGCTTATCGGTGGCGCACCAGTCGCCCGCCAAACGAATGGCGCGCAGACGTCACATTAGGTTTTGAAGCTGCGAAGAAACTGGAAGTGTTCGCCCAAAGCTTCTCCACCATAAGCGACGGCGACGGCCGAGCGCCGTTCGAGGCCTTCCGCGCGCATAAAGCGCAATTGTCTTTGGCCTATCGCATCACACCTAAAATAAGGCTGCAGGTTGGGGGCTTCCACACTTACGCCGGCAAGAATGTGCTGCGTGAATCGGGGGCGCTGATTAGTGTTTGGATTGACCGTGATTATAGCCGAAAATCGAGGCGATGAGAGCAACGCTTTCAGGATTTAGCGTTATCTCTCGACATACGGTCTAATCTCGTCCACCCACAGGGCGTACCCCTTGTGGGTCAAATGGATCCCGTCATTGCTGAGGCTGCGGCGCAACTCGCCGTTTTCATTTACGAACTTTGGGTGAAGATCCATGTATTGAAATCCACGCGCTTTTGTCTCCGCCTTCAGGAAGGTGTTCAAGGCCAGTATCTGCGATTGTTCGTAGCCGCCGTCCCATTCATCATTCGTGGGAAGAACGCTTTGAATAAATACATCTGCTTGCGGAAGCTCGTTTTCGAAACGGTCGAACAGCACCTTGTAACGCGCAATGACGTCTTCACCCGCCATGCCTGCGTTAAGATCGTTTATGCCGATCATCAAAAAGAGTTTTGAGGGGTTGAGCTGTGGGATCGTGTCGAAGCGGTTCAGAATGTCTTGGGTTGTGTCCCCCATGACGCCGCGGTTCACAACAATAGTCTCCGGGAAATATTCTTCCCAAAGACCTTCGTAAGTGATGCTGTCGCCGAGGAAAACCGCGTCTGCGGTCTCGATGGTCGTTGCGGCGTAAGCTTCGTTTTGGCGTTCAAGGAACTTTTCAAACATGTCGCCAAAGTTGCTTACGGCGCCGTAAAGTTTGAACCCTGCAAAAGCGCCGCCGCCGATTAAGGCGGCGTTGACCAAAAGTGAAACGATAAGGATTATCCGTGCAGCACTGCTCATGCTCGCCCCCTCAATAACATTGCAAGTTATTCTTGTTATCGGCTGAAATCCACCATCGCCCAACAGACAGGATGAGGCAAGCGTCCGTCTCAGTTCGCGGTCGTTTCAGGGGCCTCGGCCGGTGCGAGAGAGGCGAGGTACGCGATGATAGCGTCGCGCTGCGCCGGGTCCCGCACGGGCGTATAGGATTTCATGCGGTGGCCGGTGACCAGGGCGTCCGGGTTTTCAATCCACAGAGACATTCGACGCTCGTCCCATTTGAAGGTTTCGCTCCTCAGGGCCTTGGAATAGCTGAACCCGTCGAGGGAGCCTGCTTCGCGGCCGATCATGTCGTAGAGGTTCGGCCCGACCATATTCCGGCCGTTCTCCGCCGCCATGTGGCAGGCGCCGCAGGCGCGGCGGAACGCGTCACGGCCCATGGAGATTTGTATTTCCGAGGCGTTCATGTCGCCGCTGTCGTCACCGCCGCCGCAGGCGCTGAGAACGCCGGCGCAAAAGAGAGCGAGAATGGCCAGGCGCATAGGCCTTAACTCCTTACAATTGATCATCAGGACCACATGGCGACCATAGAAGTGTGGCGCGATTTGGGCCGTTGCGTAACGCAGCAGCAACAAAGAGGCCAGACGCCATGTGTCGCGTGCGTTCGGCGACGTGCGAGGGCGCTTAAATCACAAGCGTCAGCCGCTCCGCCGCCCGGGTGACGCCGGTGTACAGCCAGCGGGACCGCGCCTCCCGGAAGGCGTAGCTTTCGTCGAACAGAACGATGTCGTTCCACTGGGAGCCTTGCGCCTTGTGGACGGTGAGGACATAGCCGTAGTCGAACTCCTCATACCGTTTGCGCACGTCCCAATCGAGGGCCTCTAACCCGCCATGGAAGCATTCGGGCCGGGCGGTGACCTTGACGACGTCGAACAGCCCGGCGTCCTCCGGCGTCAGGCGCATGGTGACGAAGTCGTTTTTGGACGCCTTGCGCTCCTTCACCCGCCACAGGCCGCCGTTCAGGAGCCCTTTCGTGCGCTTGTTCCTGAGGCACACCAGTTTGTCCCCGGCCACGGGCAGGGGGTCGTCATACTTCATGGTTTCGCGCAGGCGGGCGTTGTAGGCGCGGCGGGTGGCGTTGCGGCCGACCAGCACCTGGTCGGCCTTGTAGACCCGTTCTGGATCAAGGGCGCGCTTGGCCACCACCTCGCTCTGGCCGTATGTCCCGGCCTGGGGGCGGCGCCCCTCCCGGACGTCCATGGACAGGCGAATGATGGGATTGTCCGCCGCCTGACGGTGCACCTCGGTCAGCATCGCGTCGGGTTCGGCGTCGGTGAAATAGCCGCCGCCGGAGACCGGCGGCAACTGCGCCGGGTCGCCGAGGACGAGCAAAGGCACGCCGAAGGACAGAAGATCCTGGGCGAGCGCCTCATCCACCATGGAGCATTCGTCGACGACGATCAGTTCGGCTTTGCGCACCGGCGCTTCGTCCCACAGGGCGAAGGTCGGCGTTTCCTCGCTGGTGTCGAGGGGTTTGTAGATGAGGCTGTGAATGGTGGAGGCGTCGGGCGCCCCGCGCTCTTTCAGGACCAGCGCCGCCTTGCCGGTGAAGGCGCAAAACCGCGTCTCCCCGTCGATATGCTCCGCCACATGGCGGGCGAGGGTGGTCTTGCCCGTGCCGGCGTAGCCGAACAGCCGGAAAATCTGGTTTTCGCCCTTGCCCGGCTTTTCGGCGAGCCAGGCGTCGACGGCTTTCAACGCGGCGTCTTGTTCGGGGGAGAAGTTTGTCATGGTCTTACGCGTGAACAGAACGGATAGGTGCAACTTTTGTCATGTTGACAATATGAATTGCGTCTCGCAGGCTCGGCAAGTGTGTATTTGGGGGATTAAATGACATACGCGTTCAGTAAAGCTCATAGAATTGTAAAGCCTTTTTTCTTCGTTTCTGCTTCCTGTTTACTTTTGGCTTCCTGCGGCGGAGGTGGCGGCGGCGAGGGTGAAAGTTCTTCTTCATCACCAACACCGACTGTGACCTTTGGTTCTAATCCCCCTGTTTTCGCGGCTGGTGATGAAATCATCGCACCGGAAGAGCGGTTCTCTACAGGCTACCTTGTCTCAGCGAGTGATCCTGAGGGCGATGATATCAGCTACCGTATTTCCGGTGGTCGTGACGCGGCGATGTTCAATATAAATTCTGAGACCGGCTTGGTGTCATTTAATGAACCTGCCGACTTTGAAACCAACGGCGCGACGCCGTATGAGATTGTTGTCGAGGCGACAGATGGTGAGAACCCCAGTACTCAGAGGTTTTTTATTGAAGTAATTGACCAGTTTGAGAAGGGCGCGATTCGAATTACGAATGACATCCCTGGAGTTTATGCAGGTTACACATTAAACAGTATAGGTAAAGCTGGAAGCGTTCAAACACCTAGTATTTTAGTTAGTAATTTAAACTCTAGAAATACAGATACTATCTGGCGCGTTGCGCAGATAATGTCCAACGGGTTAAATACAGACGCAGATGGGGAAATATCAATTTCTTCGACGCCAAAAAATTACTTGGGTGTGCGTTATAATCATAACGCAGATGTTTCTATTTCATCGCAAACTGGTGACTTTAATGGTGATGGATTCGAGGATTTTATTTTAAACACATCTACTCATGGACAATATATGGTGTTCGGAAGCTTGGAGCCTACTTTTCCTTCCACTGAAGTAATGATTCCTGATTTTGATACAAATGGAACTTTTCCAGGTGGTGGCGGTATTATATTTGAGTACGGCGTTGGGGCTGTTGTTGGTGATATTGATGCTGACGGTAGAGATGACTTCATATCACTTTATAAGCCTTTTACTGATCCAGACGTAGATGCTATCTCTTTGTATTTCGCATCAGATATAATGTTGGATCCAGATCGTATAATTGAACCAGAAGATATGGAGGACAAAAAAGTTGCTATCTTGAATCCAGAAAATGGTATTAGCAAGGCTCGCACAGGCTCAGCAGGAGGGGCTCGCATTGGAAGTGCTGGCGATTTAGATAATGATGGTTTCGGCGATATATTTATTGGAGGCAGATCTACAATTTATGATGACGATACGGATCTCGATGAGATAAAATTCTATGCATACATATTATTTGGAAAGGATTTGATAAATAAAAAAGGCGAAACTTACACAATTGACACCCTGCCTAGCGGTAATGCGATCAAGTTTATCGGCGACTCATCCACAGGGTCTTTGGGAGCATTCGGGCTTCTGTCTGACATTGATGGTGATGGTATTAAAGACTTCTATATTCTGTTTAATGGATTAATGACGAATACGTCGTATGTTTCTGGTGCAGGTGGAGTTTTGGTTTTTTCTTCTCGTGAGGTTTTAAATGATAGTGATGGCATCATAGATGTAACTTCTACATCACCTGCTTTTTTTAAAATTAATTTTTCAAGTCTCCCAGAAGGTATAACAAGCTTCGATCGCAGTGTTACAAGTTCAACTGTTTTAAGTGATGTTGATGGAGGGGGTATCCCAGATATTGGACTAGCTTGGGGATATCCTCGTGATCGTTCTTTTGTTGACAGGGTGACTATTCTGTTTGGTGAGGCATTTTCTTCAGGGTTTGGTACAGAAATTTCTCATAGGGATTATGAAGGGCGTGTAAATATTTCACTACCCCCTAATGGTACGGATTGGGGATTAAGTTATATTTCTTCTGCTGGTGATATGGATGGTGATGGTAAGGAGGATCTTCTTATTGGAACACCATTTCGTGGGGGTGAGGGGCAAAGTACAGTGGCTGCAACTGGTGGCGCATATATTGTGTCTGGCTCCCTCGTTCGAGAGGCTATTGTGGGCTCAGAGGGCTTTTTTCCCCCCCATCTTGATATTTCTGAAATATTCGATTAGCCCTAATTTACTCTCCAACAATCTCCACACGCCCCTTCTTCACTTTCAACGCAATTTCCCCAGCCTTCAACTTTAAGGCCGCTTCCCCAAACACCTCCCGACGCCAGCCCTTGAGGGCTGGCACGTCCGGCTCTTGGTCGGCGGCGATGCGTTCCAGGTCGGCGACGCTGGCGATGAGCTTTGGGGCGACGTTGTGGCGCTCACATTGGGTTTTGAGCAGCACCTTCAGCATCTCCACCACCGCCGGCGGGGCGGGGCGGGATTGTTTCGGGCGCTCCAGGTCCGGCAGGTCGTCCCGGTCCATGGCGAGGCCCTCCGCCACGGCGGCGATCAGGCGCTCGCCCCCCTTGGCGTTGGCGAGGCCTTTCGCGGCGCCGCGCAGGCGGGAGAGGTCGCCCGTTGTTTTCGGCGGGTGCTGAACGATTTCCATGAGGCCGTCGTCTTTGACGACGCGCCCCCGCGGGATGTTGCGGGTCTGGGCCTCCCGTTCCCGCCACTCGGCGACTTTCATGAGAACGCCGAGCTGGCGCGGCTTGATATGGCGCAGCTTCAGGCGCTTCCAGGCGTCTTCCGGGTTCGCGGCATAGGTCTCGGCGGCGGTGAGGACCGCCATTTCTTCTTCAAGCCACCCAGCGCGCCCCTTTTGGTCGATTTCGGCCCTCAGTTTTTCATAGACACGGCGCAGGTGCGTGACGTCCGACAGGGCGTAGGAGAGCTGCGCGTCGGTCAGCGGCCGGCGGGACCAGTCGGTGAACCGGGAGCCCTTGTCGATCTGCACGCCGAGCGCGGTGCGCACCAGCGTTTCGTAGCCGACGCTTTCGCCATAGCCGCAGGCCATGGCCGCGATCTGGGTGTCGACCAGGGGCGCCGGCGTCTCCCCCATCAAATTGTAGAAAATCTCCACATCCTGCCGCGCGGCGTGGAAGACTTTCTCCACGGTCGGCGCCTTTAAAAGCTCGAACAGGGGCGACAGGTCGATCCCGTCGGCCAGGGGGTCGATGATGGCCTCTTCTTCCGCGCCGGCGACCTGAACGAGGCACAGGATCGGCCAGTAGGTCTTTTCCCGCATGAATTCGGTGTCGACGGTGACGAAAGCGTCTTTGGCCCAGGCGGCCGAGGCGGCGGCGAGGGCGTCTGTTGTTGTTATGACGTTCATAGGGGCCGGGATATAACCGATGCGCGGGGGCCTGTCTTCCTCTGAGGCCAAGAATGTGCGTAAGACAGCCGGGAGGGAGCTTCTATGGAAACCATTCTCAACATATTCGCCCTCGCGGGCACGGCCGTCTTCGCGGTCAGCGGGGCGCTGCTCGCCCTGCGCAAGGGGATGGACATTGTGGGCGTGTCGTTCATCGCCACGGTGACGGGCGTCGGCGGCGGCACGATCCGGGACCTTCTGTTGGGCGCGACGCCGGTCGCCTGGGTGACGGACCCCACGGAGATCGCCATCTGCATCGGCTGCGCATTTGTGTTGAGCCTGTTCAACAAGGCTTTGCTCGGCCGGCGCATGACCTGGCTGCTCTACGCCGATGCGGCGGGCCTCGCCCTGTTCGCGGTTCTCGGCGCGGCGAAGGCGGACGCGGCGGGGGCGGCGGCGCTGGTCGCGATCCTGTTCGGGGCCATGAGCGCGAGCTTCGGCGGCGTCATCCGCGACATCATCTGCGGGGAGGAGCCGGTGTTGTTCCGTAAGGAGATCTACATCACCGCCGCCTTGCTCGGCGGCGCGGTGTACGTCTTGACGCCGGAAGCGCTGGGGTTCGACCTGCGCGCCCTGGCCGGCGTCGTCGCGGCGCTCGCCTTAAGGCTGCTCGCCATGCGGTTCGAATGGACGCTGCCGTTTCCGCGGTATGGGGGGCGGTGAGGCTTCATCAGGTTTTGCATACTGCATCGCCCCATTCTTCTATGTCGGATCGCCGGCGCGCTTGACAAGCCGGGCGCGCCCGTGTCTCAAGAGCGCCGACCGAACCGACCTTTTGGAGTTTGACGACCATGCACGCCTATCGCACCCATACCTGCGGCGCCCTGCGCCGGGACCATGTCGGGGAGACCGTACGCCTGTCGGGCTGGGTGCACAGGAAGCGGGACCATGGCGGCTTGCTGTTCATCGATCTGCGCGACCATTACGGCCTGACGCAGTTGGTGGTGGAGCCCGAGGCCGCCTTCTTTTCCGAGATTGAGCGCGTGCGCCAGGAAAGCGTGTTGAGCGTGACGGGCCGCGTGGTGGCCCGTTCCGATGAGACCGTGAACGACAACCTGCCCACCGGCGCCGTCGAGGTCCGGATCGAGGCGTTTGAGCTGCTCTCCGCCGCCGACGATCTGCCGCTGCCGGTGTTCGGGGAGCCGGACTATCCCGAAGACATTCGCATGAAGCACCGCTATCTCGATTTGCGTCGGGAGACCTTGCACAAGAACATCATGCTGCGCTCCGCCGTTGTGAAAGCCATCCGCACGGGCATGGAGGGCAGGGGGTTTACGGAGTTCCAGACGCCGATCCTCACCGCCTCCTCGCCAGAGGGGGCCCGGGACTTTCTGGTGCCGAGCCGGTTGCATCCGGGCAAGGTTTACGCGCTGCCCCAGGCGCCGCAGATCTTCAAGCAGCTCATCATGGTCTCCGGCTTTGACCGGTACTTCCAGATCGCGCCTTGTTTTCGGGATGAGGACGCGCGGGCCGACCGCTCGGCGGGGGATTTCTACCAGCTCGACGTTGAGATGTCCTTTGTGGAGCAGGCCGACGTGTTCGAGGCTGTCGGCCCGGTGATGCGCGACGTGTTCGAAGACTTCGCCGAAGGCCGGCCGGTCTCCCCTTATCCGTTCCGGGAAATTCCCTATGCGGAGGCGGAGCTGAAATACGGCACCGACAAGCCGGACCTGCGCATTCCCATCGAGATTTCCGACGTCACTGAATTTTTCGCCCATGACGACGTGACGTTCAAAGCCTTCAAAGGCCAGATCGGCAAGGGCGGCGTGGTGCGCGCCATCCCGGCCCCGGGGGCGGGCGCGCAGCCGCGGTCGTTCTTCGACAAGATGAACGGCTGGGCCCAGAAGGACATGGGCGCGCCGGGGCTCGGCTATATCATCTTCGAGGACGGCGACGGCGGCCTTGCGGGCAAGGGCCCCATCGCGAAATTCGTGCCGGAGCCGGTGTTGCGCAACATGGCGGCCCATGCGGGCGTCAAGGCCGGCGATGCCTTGTTCTTCGCCTGCGACAAGGTGGGGCAGGCGGTGAAGCTCGCCGGCCAGGCGCGCGTGCGCATCGGGGCGGAGCTCGACATCGTCGACAAAAACCGGTTCGAGCTCTGCTGGATCGTCGATTTTCCGATGTATGAATATGACGAGGTCGAAAAGAAGATCGATTTCTCCCACAACCCGTTCTCCATGCCGGCGGGGGGCTTAAAGGCTCTGGAAGACGATGATCCCTTGAATGTCCTCGGCATTCAGTACGATCTTGTGTGCAACGGCTACGAGCTTGGCTCCGGCGCTATCCGGAACCACAAGCCTGAGATTATGTACAAGGCGTTCGAAATCGCCGGCTACGGCCCTGAGGTGGTGGAGGACAAGTTCGGCGGCATGCTGAACGCGTTCCGCTACGGCGCCCCGCCCCATGGCGGCTGCGCCATGGGCGTCGACCGCATCGTTATGCTGCTCGCCGAACAGGAAAACATCCGTGAAGTGACGATGTTTCCGCTGAACCAGCAGGGCGAGGACTTGCTCCTCGGCGCGCCGGTGGAGCCGTCGGAAGAGCAACTGCGCGACATTCACATGCGCGTGCAAATGCCGATTACGGAAAAGAGCGAATAGGGCGTTTTCTAAACGCGCTCCGAGTTCCCTTTATCCTCCCCCGCCATGCGGGGGAGGTGTCGGCGAAGCCGACGGAGGGGGCTTTCGATATTTGTTTTTCCTCTAACGCATCAAATTAGCCGCCAAAGGCCCCCTTCGGCCCTCCGGGCCACTTCCCCCGCACGCG
>JBCDBL010000103.1:0-15774 GCA_039183635.1 Pseudomonadota bacterium | reverse complement strand
GTACCAATCGCCTTCCGGAAAGTAGACCGGCCGGCTGTCGGCTCCCTCTTCGAGGATCGGAGCGACGAGCAGGCTGTCACCGAGCATGTACTGGTCGCTCAGGTCCCACGTGTCGGGGTCGTCCGGGTAGTTCAGCATCCAAGTGTCGGAACCGACAGACGCTGAGTTTCAGAGAGTCACGGACAAGACGGCAGCTTTATTTCAAGAACATGGTAAGGATCGCGTGTTTGCTCTTACTGCTGAAGGTCAGTTTGCATTTCCAAAATTGGGCGGATTTGCCGGCATCGCTCCGGATTGGGTCAATGATAATGTACGCCGCATCGCCAGCGAGCAGCTTGGTAATGCGGAGCATGTGGCGGTCGTTGATTGGCACACTGGCGTGGGCGATCCGGAAACGTTTGTCTTTTTGTGTTTTCATGACGGAGACAGTGCTGCTTATAAAAGGGCGTGCGCGTGGTGGGGCGATGAACCGATCGAGAAAGGGATGCGGCGTTTTGATGAATTTTCCCGCCCGAAATTTCGTGGCTTGCTGATTAAAGGCGTAGCGGAATCCATCCAAACTGATAATGTTACAGGGGTTGTTATTGAGTTTGGAACTTATCCCTGGACTGATGTACGTAACGCGTTACTTGTTGATCAATGGATGCGTTACGGTCCTGGTGAGAAAAGCGAAGCCGATATTGAAAAATGGCGTGCGTTTATGTTGGAAAAGTTCTGTCCTTCTGAAGAGGGTTGGCGCGTATGGGCTCTTGATGCTTCAACCGCCGTGCATACGCAGGCGATTGAGGGTTTAGCGAAGCTATAACGCTTTGGGTCGCGGTGATGAATAAGCTTGAGTTCTATTTTGATTGTACTAGTCCGTGGACCTATTTGGCGTTCAGTCAGATAGAAGGAATCGCTGAGCGTACAAATACACAGATCATATGGAAGCCGTTGCTGGTCGGCGGTGTTTTTAATGAAGTCAATCAGGCGATATATGAAGAGCGCGCCCAGCCAAATCGAATTAAAAGAGCATATACAGATCTTGATGTGATGAAGTGGGCCGATCTTTACGGTCTTAAAATCGCGATGCCGTCCGTATTTCCCGCACGTGCTGTGGAATTAATGCGCGGGGCGATTGTCGCGCTTGATGAGGGCAAGCTCTCCCCTTACGCTTGGGCGGCGTTTGAAGCTTACTGGAGTAATCTTAAGGATATCTCCAGGCCTGAAGTTATGCGTGAAATCATCGCCAGCGCTGATCTGGACCCCGATATGGTGATGGCCCGCATTCAAGATGCCGACGTTAAGCAAAGGCTTCTGGATAACTCACGTGAACTTATTGTACGCGGAGGATTTGGATCGCCAACGATGTTTATCAATGGCGATGACATGTATTTCGGTAACGATCGCCTCATTCTTGTTGAGGCCGCTCTTGAAGGTCGCCTCAGCCGGGATATTCCCAACATTCACGCCGCAGCGAAACGGCGATACAACTTAGATACGTAAACGTAGAACAAAGCATTCGCTTATGCCTGTACCCAAGCTCCTCGACATCGGCGCGCGCCGTTACCCGGAGAATATTTGCCTTGTATCCGATGGGTTTCAATCAACGTATCGCGAGACCCAGGCCGCAACCCATAAAGTCGCCAATGCCTTAAAGGCTGCCGGCGCCTCTCCTGGTGAGCATGTTTGCGTGCTGAGCCGCAATAACCCTTTGGCCTTTATCGCGATGGTGGGCGCCATGCGCGCCGGCCTTCCTTATGTGGTGTTGAATATTCGCGATGCTGTGGAAGATATTGTCGAGGGTGTTATAGATCGTGACGTTCGGTGGTTGTTCTTTCATTCTGAGTTCGCTGAGGCGGCTGAAGCGTTAAAATCGCGCGCGCCGTCGATGAAAGGCATGTTTTGTGTTGATACAGATGTCTTGGACTGCCCATCTTTAGAAGAATTCAGCGCCGGTTTCCCTGACCATGGCGGCGATACGCCGACCTCACCTGAAGATGTTTTCGTCCTCGCCAGCAGCGGAGGTACGACAGGTAAGCCCAAGGGGGCGATGCTCAGTTATCGCACGATGAATATGGTGATTGCCGCCGGCCTTCTGATGTTTCGGCATAAATCCACTCCGGTTCATCTCGCTGTTGCGCCGATCACCCACGCTGCGGCAGGCATCGTTTATCCGCTTCTGCCTCAGGGCGGCAAACATATCCTTTTGCCGAAGGCGGACCCGGGAGAAATTTTGCGTACGATCGAGCGAGAGAAGGTGACCACGATTTTTCTACCGCCGACAGTCATTTACATGTTGCTCGCGCATCCGGATATTGAAGAATACGATTATTCGTCGCTTGAGTACATGATTTACGCCGCCTCTCCCATGGCGCCGGCGAAACTTAAGCAGGCTTTGTCCGTCTTTGGTCCTGTTATGCTACAGTTTTATGGCCAGGCTGAAGCGCCGCCTATGCTCACCGCTATGACGCCTGAAGAACATGTTGAAGCTGTGGCGACCGGAAGACTGGAACGGCTCGCGAGCTGCGGACGGTCTATGCCTTACGCCGAGATCGCCATAATGGACGATAACGGCGTTTTGCTCGGCGACGGCGAACGCGGAGAAATCGTCGCGCGCGGTGACCTGGTTATGTCCGGCTATTACAACAACCCGGAGGCGACTGAAGCCACACGCGCGCATGGTTGGCACCATACCGGCGATGTCGGCTATCGAGACAGTGAAGGGTTTTATTACATCGTTGATCGAAAACGCGATATGATCATATCGGGCGGATTCAACATTTACCCAAGCGAAGTTGAAAACGCTATTATGAAGCATACAGATATTCAAGATTGTGCTGTAGTTGGCGCTCCCGATGAAAAGTGGGGGGAGTCCGTTACGGCTGTTGTCGAATGCAAGCCGGGGGCGAAGGTCGCACCGGAAGATCTTATAATATTTTGTAAGGATCAACTTGGCGGTATGAAGGCGCCGAAGAAGGTTGAGGTTTGGGAGTCTTTACCTCGCAGTTCGGTTGGAAAAGTTTTAAAACGCGAGATACGGGCTCGATTTTGGGAAGGTCAGGAGCGTTTGGTTCGATAGAGCCGAATGCGTTCAAGAAGATAGCGGTTCTGTTGTGACCATTGAAAAAGATCATTTTGTTATTCGGACGTCTGACCTTTTAAACGCGACGCGAGATTTTGAGGCATTGGGCTTTGTCGTCACCCAGGGGAGTGAAACCAAAGAGGGGTACAACGCCCTTATCATATTTCCTGATGACAGTTATTTGGAACTTATCGCTTATAAACGAACCGTGTCGTTGCAGGCGTGGTCGTGGTTTCGCCGACGCGGCTGGGTCCGTCGCAAAGCTGAAGGGGAGTATGCGTATATTGCGCGTCTTTGGAACCATTGGGTGCCGCGCCATCGGGAAGGGTGGCTCGACGCCTGCGTTAAGGTCTCCGGCTTGGCCGGCTATGTCGATGCTGCGCGTGAACGTGGATTGAATGCACGCCACATGATTTATACGCGACATTTAGCAAGTGGAATGGATGTGTCCTGGCGCATGGGAGGCGGGCTCGATTTAAAGCTGCCTTTCCTCCTGGAGGATGTCACCCCGCGTGATCGGCGTTTGCCAACCCGGCTGGACAGACGCCACCCCAATGGCGTTACCGGCACATCCGGCGTTAAGTTCGGGGCAAAAGACCTGAGTGCGTCAATAGAACAGCACACGCATCTGTTCGGTCATGCGCCGGACGACGTAACGGAAACGGAAGCGCGCTACAATTTACCGAATTTCGTTTATACGATATGCAAGGTTGCGCCGGACGATGATGTCGGGGAGGGGTTGCAGGAAGTGACGTTAATATCCCCGGAGGCGTCGGCGCCGCAACAACTGGATATCAACTTAACTCACGGCGCCCGGATTATTATTGCTCCTCCGGCTTCTTGAACAGTCGAACCTCCTTATAGAGATCTACACCCCGCCGCACGCCAGGTCTTTCCTTCATAGCGGTGTGCCAGCGCAGAATATGGGCCCGCTCTTCCAATGGCTTTCCTAAAAACTTAGCAGACAGAAGCCACGGCCATATGGCGATATCGGCGATGGAAAATTCGCCCGCGATATACTCATTTTCTCCTAAGGCCGCGTCGAGGAGCCCTAAAAGACGATCCGTCTCCTTTGAGTATCGTTCTATGGCGTAGGGCAGAGACTCCGGCGCATATGTTTTAAAATGGCTAAGCTGGCCGATCATCGGTCCGAAATGGCCTACCTGCCAGAAAACCCAGGACATAACCGTCGTTCGCGCGTCGCCGGCCGGCGGTAACAACCGGCCGGCCTTATCCGCCAGGTAGGTGAGGATCGCGCCGGATTCGTAGATCGTGACGGGGCCTTCGTCCCCGTTACGATCCGTAATCGTTGGAATTTTTCCGTTTGGATTAAGAGCCAAATACCATGGTTCCAAATTCGCACCGCTTGTGATGTCGACCAGCGTCGTTTCATAGGGCAGGTTCAGCTCCTCAAGTGCGATGCTGATTTTCCATCCGTTTGGCGTCGGCCAATAATAAAGATCGATCATACGTCAATATCGACGCCGGCTTTAGCGCACACACGACGAACGATAGAGTTTTGTTCGCTGGCGAGATCGAAGTGATACTGCGCGGCGGACATATCTGAGACGGCGCCCCAGGAGTCGCGAATTTTCTCAGGTGTCGGATCGTCCAGAATTGCGCCCTCCGCCTCCATAAACTGGACAAGCCCATAAAATCCTCCGCCGGCGCTGATAATATCCCCGTTGGGCGCATCCGCGCTGGCCAGGTACATGGCGAGGGCCGCCACTTTTTCCGGGCCGTAAAGCGGCTTTAGCTTGTCCATAAGATAAGCGTCGCTCATCCGCGTATGAGCAGCCGGGGCGATGGCGTTGACGTGAATATTGCTGCGCGCGCCTTCAATTTTTAAAACTTGGAGAAGGCCCAGAACACCGAGCTTGCCGGCGGCGTAGTTCGCCTGGCCGAAATTACCGAACACGGCGCTGCCGGACGTGGTGTAGACAATCCGTCCATAGCCTTGGTCTTTCATGATAGGCCAGACAGCGTGTGAGCAATAGGCGGCGCCCTTCGTATCGACGTCGGCCACCATGTCGAATTGGTCGAGCGGCATCTTTCCAAAACTTTTGTCCCGAATAATGCCCGCGCTGGCGATAAGAATATCAATCCGTCCGAAAGCGTCCTTGGCCTGCTGGGCCATAGCGGCGACAGCTTCTTTGTCCGTAACGTCTGCGGCCGCGGCAATGGCCTCGCCGCCCTTTGAGCGGATTTCCTCCGCGACAGTTTCTGCGTGTTGCGTCGACGACCCGTCGCCTGAAATAGACGATCCAAGATCGTTCACGAGCACTTTCGCCCCCCGTGCGGCCAGTTCTAGGCAGTAAGCGCGTCCGAGGCCGTTTCCGCCGCCTGTAACGATTGCAGCCTGTCCTTCAAATGATATTGTGTCTTGTGATGTGGTCATTTGTTATTCCCGTCTTTAGATTTAAGTTATATAGCTGACAGTAAGAGGCGTTTTCGGTTTGCGATTCGCCAGCCGCGGTTGCGGATAGATGTAAGGAGGCCATTTAGGGAGAAGCGCGCATGACAAATATTCGCGATATCAACCTGAACCTGTTCCCGATCTTGAAAGTGCTTCTGGAAATGCGAAGCGTCAGTAAAGCGGCGGACCGCCTCGGTCTCACTCAAGCGGCGGTCAGCAACGCGCTGTCGAAGTTGCGCCGGCTTTTCAATGATGAGTTGTTGACCATGGTCGGTCGTGAAATGCGACTTACACCGCGTGCAGAGCAACTCGTTGAGATAGTTGATCAGTTTCATGACATTGTCGACACGGCGCTGAACGAAGCGGAGTTCGAGCCCAATTCCTGGATTGGTGAATTCGTCATTGCCGCTGTTGATGCTGTAACGGCGCTGTTGTTGCCCAAGCTTGTGGAGAAGCTCTCCGCTCAAGCGCCGGGCGTTGTAATCAAATGGGCGAATTTGGCGCGCAGCTCCGTTCTGGAGCTTCGGCATGACGTCGTCGACCTTATTATTGCTCCGCCCTTGGTGATGGGGGATGATACTCTGTTGTCTCGTCATCTTTATAACGACCGTTTCATTTGTATTTATGACGCCAAAA
This sequence comes from Pseudomonadota bacterium, assembly GCA_039183635.1. Taxonomy (GTDB): domain Bacteria; phylum Pseudomonadota; class Alphaproteobacteria; order Caulobacterales; family Parvularculaceae; genus JBCDBL01. The sequence goes on along the minus strand of JBCDBL010000103.1, from coordinate 9,658 downwards.
GCAGGCCCAAAAATGAACCGTTAACCCTGGATGAGTATTTATCGCGTCGTCATATCGCGACCGATCTGTTTTCACCGGATATGCCGGAATTCCAAAACGATTTCAGCGATGCGTTATTTAAATTAAGGGGTGAACAGAGAAATATCTCTATCGTGCCTTACTACGCGATTTTGCCAATTCTTGTGGAAAACTCTGATTATATGGCCCTATCGCAGGAGCGTTTGGTCGCTACCTTATTTAAGGACTCCAATCTCGGTTATTCCGCGCCTCCGATCAAAATTCCCGATATCGAACTTTCCATGTTGTGGAGCCCGCGTCGACAAGCCGATCCTATGCATAAATGGATGCGAGATACGATTTGTAACGCGTGCTCCGATTTCAGTTAACCGTGTAAACGGACTACATTTTTGCAAAAGGCGAATTTATCTCTGCCTGACATTGTAATGAATCCGGTTCTTCAAAGGGAGAATCGAAGAACGCTTTGCCAACATTATGCGTACACGGGTGCGGTACAAAAAGTTGATGGCTCGCATATTCAAAGTTCACATAATAGGAACGTTTTAGCCCGTTGGCTATGTTCTGCCCCACCGATGATGGAATAATTGCATCGTATTCACCTGTCATGACAAGGACGGGAATATCCGCAGTCGGCGGCGCGGGATTAATATTTGTCTCGGTCACATCTGGTGCGAAAACTTCGCAGACTTCTGAAAACTGAAGTCCTGGCGGCATTCCTTTTGAGATGACGTCTTGTAAGGGAGTGGCGGGCGTTGGAATTTCTTTAGAAGGGTCCACTGTCAAGTAGTGATCGCACTCAATTGAAAGCCGCACGTCTTCTGCGCTCATGTCTTCAAGAAACGAAAACATGCCTGCAAGCGGTGCAAAAACCTCTTTGTTCCTTTGTTCGGCCGCTTTAATCATATTTAGGATGTTGGGTATCTCTTTGGCGTTATATGTTTGACTAAAGAGTAAAACGATGAGGTCTTGTTGATTTAGGAAAACGCTTGGACCCGGTTCGCCGCTTGGCGTTGGAACAGCAAGTTTCATCGGCTGTTGTTCGAAGGAGGCCAAAGCGTCCATCATCAGTTTTTCGGGATCGGGGTGCATTGCGGCGCATTGGGGGGATGCCGCGCAATCTGCAAACAATTTTTCCAAACTTCGTCCGAATACATTGAAGAAAAATTCGCCATACGGTTCGGCTTGAATATTCGTCACGGATTCTAGAATAACTGACCGGATTGAGTCGGGATAACGATGCATCATGTCCAAAACTTGCGGTCCGCCTGCGGAGTGCCCGATGAGGTTCCAGGATGATACGCCAAGGGCGCGCCGTACGCTTTCGAGATCTTCGCTGATGCGTGAGATCGTATAATCCTGCGGCGCGTGCCCTTTTTCCGTCATTTCCGAACGGCAAGCGCTAACTCTTTCGATGTAGTCATTCATATACTCATCATATGAATAATCAGACTCGATATCACCGACCAGCGCAAAGCTTGTATCCGGGCAGAGTTTCGGGCCTGAAAAGTGAGTTCCGCGTCGATCGTAAAAAATAATATCACGGTCCATGGCCATTGGAGAGGCCGCCCACGGCGGCGCCATGGCGATGGAGGGCGCGCCAGGTCCGCCTTGAAGGTATAAAATCGGGTCGTTTTTTTTCACGCCTTGGTTTGCGGCGCTCAAAATAGCAAGGCCGATATCGACTGTTCCTGCTGTATCGTCTCCCGGGCGCACAGGCACGCTCACAGAGCCGCAGGTGAATCTGTCAAGCCCGGGCATGCCTTCTGGAACCATTGGAAAAGCGCAAGGACGTTCCTTGAATTCAGGTGCTGCAGCGCTTGCTGTAGATGCGCCTGCATCTTCCGAGACGTCTGAACACCCCGCCGCCGCAAGACAGGCGGAAAGAATGAAAGCGGCAAAGCGCGATATGTTGAACTGCTGCACAAGTTTCTCCGTAAAATTGCAAAGGAGTTTCAAAATCAAAGTACTTTATACAACGCCATTATACCTGCGTCAGCATCTGAATAGTCAAAGCGCGCTTTAATGGGGTGAATACGTGGTATTTGCGCTGCTTGGCGTGAGCTTCTTTTGGTTTTCGCCTTTATTAAGCAATGTATGTCGAGTTGAGCTGCGGCCCTGGGGCGCCGCTTTATTGTTAATGGGCCTTGCCGTGCGGTGTTTCGCATGACTCAAAGCTGCTGAAATTTGGAGAAAACTTCATGTCTCGCTTCACTTCCGCCGTATCACAGCAAAGTTTGACAGTGCGCGCCAAGGCGCCGCCGGCGTTTATTGCTTGTCTTGCTTTTTCCGCTGTCGCCCTATCTGTTTCTCATGCAGCAGCCCATGGAAGCAATGCCCATGGAAGCAAGGCGTCATCCGATTTAACTGTTTATACGGAAGATTATTTTCGAGATAAGATTACATTAAAAGGGTTTCGCTTGGGCATGCCGGTGGAAGAAGCGCAAGCGCGTTTTGGGTTTGAGCTTTCTTCGCCAGACAGAAGTCCGAACCACTTAAGCGTTGAAACAGTAGCATGCGACGGCAAGCCCACTGCGGTTGGTCATCGTTTGATGGCGGTTGGCCCTGAAGGAGAGCGATATTCAGCGCTTTTTAATGCTGACGGGCTTTTGCAGTCCTTAAACGTCTCGTTGACTTTTACAAAAGACGCCTTTCCGCCGAACATGAATATGGCGGGCGTGGTGGCTTCTATGGAGCAAACGTATGGTGCGCCGACAGGTCGATATGTAAGCGGCGACGGTGATGTTCGTGCTTTGGCGTGGTCAACTGAGGCTCTTCCCGGATTTGAAAATGATCCGATGAAGTTACCGTCTAAAGGGGAGTATATTTTTGTTTATGCTGCGCCGGTGGGGCTGATCTTTGATAAGGCGCGCCAGATTTATCGGCAGACGCAGGGTGAAGTGTTCAGTGTAACCCTTCATGCAGGCGCCGACAGTCTTAAAGCGTTCGATACGTGCAAATAAGCGCTATGCAAATCCTTTTATTGAAATTGCGGGCAGAGATATCTCTATGACAACGTTCACAGTGGATGAAATTCAGTCTATGCTTGACAAATCACCTTTCATCAAGGCGCTTCAGATGCAAGCTGTGGCGTGGGCGCCGGATGAAACGCCCCAGCGCCTGGTGTTGCGCATGCCGATGACGGATCTTGCAGAACGTCAGGCGGGCGCGCGCCAGATGCACGGCGGGCCGATCGCTTCCTTGATCGATACAGCCGGTTGCTTTGCGGTTGGATTGGCGCTCGGTGGCCGGGGGCTTCCGACTATTGCTTTTTCTACGAATTATCTCCGTCCGGTTGTTGACACGACAGCGACCGCTACGGCCCTCGTGCGCCGTATTGGAAAATCTGTGGGAATTGCTGATGTAGACGTTGTCAACGATGACGGTGTTTTGGTTGCGATTGGACGTACGGAATACAGCACGCGGCAGGGCTGAGGTCGGTATTTTTGCGTTCTTACCGTTCAAAGGGTTTGGAGTTAAGGTTGGATGAAGAGAATTGGTTTGATCGGCGGAATAAGCTGGCTTGGGACGGCTGCATATTATGAAACGTTAAATGCTGAAGCCAACAAAAGGCTTGGCGGCGCCGCGTCGGCCGACATAATCCTGCGCTCCTTCAACTTTCAGGATGTGCTCGCACACGCCGCACAGGCTGAGACGGTTTGTGCAATGATGGCGGATGCTGCACACGTTCTTATTCAGGCGGGAGCGGATGTCATCGCTGTCGGGTCCAGTACCGGGCATATGTTTCTTGGAGAATTTGAGTGGCAAGACGTTGAGTTTTTGCATATCGCCGATGCGCTTCGCTCTCATATGAAAGAAGTGAACTTCAGGAAGGTCGGTCTTTTGGGCACAGGGCATGTTTTAAACAGCGGCTTTTTTGCGGAGCGTTTTAATCCGGATGGTTGGTTTGAACTGTTGGCGCCCTCAGCCGATGACATAGACGTACTGAACGCTGTAATTATGAGTGAGTTGCCGCAGCAGGCGGTTGGTCAGTCTTCATCTCAACGCCTTGCATCTATGATTTCTGAGTTCAAAAAATCAAACGTTGATGCAGTTTTATTGGGCTCGACTGAGCTGGGGTATGCTTTTGCAGATGCTGCGGTTGACATTCCTTTGATTAACTCAGCTGAGGTTCATGCAAGAGCAATAATGGATGCGGCGCTTGCAACGACGTAATTGAATGTTTTGTCTGCAGGCATAGACGCAAACCATCTGCCGATCATATGGCTTTTTTAGGATGTATCGTAGTGCAAAAAATAAAACTGTATAAGGATTATTATATGCTGCGCTTAGGTGTTTTGGTCGCGGGTTTTTTCGCGCTGTCGTTTGGCGCAAATGCGGATCCGTCTGCTTCTGATCCGTTTGGACGGTATGTATCCAGTTTCGATGGGGTGCAGATTTTCGCCACAGAAGCAGGGCCGCGCGACGGCCCGTCTTTTCTTTTTATTCACGGATTATCCCAAAGTCACGCCGCATGGTCGTTGCAGTATGACAGTGCTTTTGCGCAGGACAAGCATGTCGTTGCTATGGATTTGCGGGGGCATGGCAATTCTGAAAAAACTTATGACGTCAAATCCTATCAAGACTCAAGGACTATGGCGGAAGATGTCAGCGCTGTCATAAAGGCGTTCGGTCTTAAGCGGCCTATTCTCGTCGGCTGGTCTTACGGCGCCATTATTGTCGGTGATTATCTCGCCTTTTATGGTGATAATAACCTGTCAGGCGTCGTGCTCGTTAGCGGTGCTTTGCACACGAATATATCTGAAGAGTTTTTTGGCGCCGGTGCGCTACACCTTTACGGTATGCTCAGCGACGAACTTTCAACGCAATTTGAGGCGTCTTTGGCGTTTGTGGAAAATATGCCGGCTGATAAGGTGTCGCCCGATGAGGTGAAGTCCTTGTTTCGCGCAAGCCTTATGACCCCGCCCTATGTGCGTCGCGCTATTGCTGGCCGGACGGCGGACCATCGGAATGTGTTGGATCGCCTTACTGCGCCGTTGATGGTCATCCACGGTGCAAAGGACCCTGTTCTTACATCTGACTTGGCGCGACATACAGCTGGGCTTAAGCACGATACAGTTCTGAAGATTTATGACGGCGTTGGGCATGCGCCGTTTCTGGAGGCTTCGGAGCGGTTCAACGCTGACCTTAGCGCTTTTGCGGCGCGGTGATTATACAAGATGAAAATATAGTTCTATCCGTCCTTGAGGGGCGCCTTGTTGGTATAGAAGCGCCTGCGCAAACAAAGTTCAGAGTAGCTGAACAAAAAGCGGCTGTTTGGGGATGCGGCGTTCGCATGTCTCTTATGACCGGTTTTCATGTTTGCCTACTGGCTTAGCCAGCGTTTGCGACATGCAGCTGTATTTTGTTCGGTTTGACAATTCGAACTCCAATATTTAGTATGCTAAATATAATTGGCTTTTGGGCTGGGGATTTAAATCATATCGATGCGTTTCATACACAAGTCGTTTCAGAGCAATGTGAGGTTTGAAGTCGGGCAGGCGGCGTCAATTGTCGACGCGCTTGATGAGATCGATGCGGACAATGTTTTATTTGTCTGTACAAAAAAAGGCGCAGATCGCTATCGGTATATCCGCGACCGGCTGGGGCCCAGGGAAGTTGCGCTTTTTGATGGCGCGCAGTCTCACTGTCCGCAGCCCGTGGTTGATGCCGCTGTACAGACTTATGCTGAGGTCAAAGCGGATGTTGTCGTCGCCGTGGGAGGCGGCTCGACGCTTGGGATAGGTAAAATCCTAAAGGCTGAGCATGGCGCGAAATTCATCGCCGTACCGACAACCTATTCAGGGTCGGAGATGACGCCGATTTATGGCCGGAAAATTGATGGACAGAAGAAAACACGCGTCGATCCGGCTGCGATTCCGGACATGGTTATTTACGATCCTGAGCTAACGCGGGACTTGCCGGTGCACCAGACCGCCGCGACAGGTATGAACAGCCTCGCCCATGCCGTTGAAGCGCTTTATCCTGCAGCGCCCAATCCGATTGCATTCGATTTGGCAGTGAAAGCGATTGGATTGCACGCACGTGCGCTTCCAGCCGCCATTTCTGAGCCTAACGATATAAACGCGCGGACAGACGCTCTTTATGCAGGCTTTTTGGGCGGCCTTCTTGTGTCAATGGTTGGCGTCGCGCTGCATCACGCGCTTGGCCATGTGCTTGGCGGTCTGTTTGAGTTGGAGCACGGAGATTATAACAGCGTCGTATTATCCCATGTCATGGCTTATAACGCTCCGGCCGCCCCGGAGGCTGCTGCGGCGGTGTGCGACGCGCTTGGCGCCGATGATCCCGGCGTCGGCCTTTATAGTCTCGCGCAATCCATAAACGCGCCGACGAGCCTTGCAGCGCTTGGGATGCCTGGGGATGGGGTAGAGAAGGCTGCGGAGGCGATTGTGAAAAAGGCGCCGCGTAATCCGCGAGCCATAGATATGGAATCAATGGTGAAGCTTCTAAGCGCCGCTCATGCCGGGGATAGACCTTGTGTCGCTGATTATGTTTGAGGGTGCTTTTTATGACCAATAAGCTTGATGACGTTTTTGTCCATCCAGGACATCTTATCCGGCGCGCGCACCAGATTCATATGTCTTTGTTTGAAGATGAGTTCGCCGTATACGATATATCGCCTGTTCAGTACGTTATTTTACGAACAGTTGAGGCGCTTGACGAAGTTGATTTAAGCACTGCGGCTGGCATAGCTGCTGTCGATAAGCCGTCATGTACGCGCTTTGTCAGTCGATTGGTTGAGCGCGGTCTTGTTTCCATGTCTTCCGATAAAGCGGATCAACGCCGAAAGTTGCTGCGGTTGACGAGCAAGGGCCGCAATCTTCTTCCTGCGTTGAACGCGTGCTCCGACAATCTTGAGGAGCGCATGATGGAGCGGTTGTCCCCCGACCGCCGACGGCGATTGATTGATTTGTTGGTCGAGTTTGCATCGTTGAACAACGACCTCAGTCGCGCGCCCCATAAAACACCGCCTGCGGTGCGCCAAAACACGCATGCATTAGACGATGTTCAAGGATAATAGCGGAGGTCTATGTGACTAATCTTGATGCGTTTCGCCAGAAGATAAGCAAAAGCGATATGGCGCCTCTTTGGGACGTGCTTGCTAAACTTGTGACGCGCACGCCCGTTCCTGAAGCTGTTCCCGCCATATGGCGGTTCTCTGAAGCGGCGCAACTCTTGCGGAAGGCCGGCGAACTTATCACGGCGGAAGAGGCGGAGCGCCGTGTTTTGATTTTAGAAAATCCAGCCATGCGCGGACAGTCGAAGATCGCCGACAGCCTATATGCGGGCTTACAGCTCATTTTGCCCGGAGAGACCGCGCCGGCCCATCGGCACACCCAATCGGCCCTGCGCTATGTGCTTGACGGGGAGGGCGCCTTTACCGCGGTTGACGGAGAGCGGGCGACGATGCGCCCCGGCGATTTCATCATTACGCCCTGCTGGCGTTGGCACGACCATGGCAACGATTCGAAGGAAAACGTCATATGGCTCGACGGCCTCGACATTCCGATCGTCGACGTGTTCAAGGCAGCCTTTTCTGAGCGGCATGATGAGATGAAACAGACGCTGGCACGCCCTGAAGGAGACGCGGCATGGCGTTACGGCTCCGGTCTTGCGCCGGTTGATGATCGGTGGGCAGAAGCTTCTTCTCCTGTCTTCGCCTATAAATATGAAACCGCTAAAGAGGCGCTGTCTGGCCTGGCTTCGTGGGAAGAACCGAACCCTTATCACGGTCACCGCCTGAAATACGTAAATCCGAACACCGGCGATTGGCCGATGCCGACAATTGCCGCGTATATGAGCCATTTGCCGAAGGGCTTTAAAACGCAGGTCTATCGTTCCAGCGAAAGCCGCGTTTGGGTCGCGACCGAAGGCGCCGGGCACGTCCGCATCGGCGATGAAAGTTTTAATTGGGGCGTAAACGATGTTTTTGTTTCCCCGACATGGGCGGAGGTGGAGGTTGAAGCGTATGAAAGCTCTTTCATATTTTCATTTTCCGATCGCTCCGCCCAGGAAAAGCTAGGCTTGTTCCGGGAAAAAGCCGGCAACGCCGGTCATGGGCATTAAAGTATTTAGGGACCCTGGAGGCAACCTTATGATCAATGCGACTGGAGCAAAAACCGCAGAAGCCGCCAAAGCGTTTAATCTGTTCGATCTTCCCGAAGATTACTACGCGGCGCCTTATGATTGGTTCGCAACCCTCCGCGCCTATGATCCTGTTCATCGTAACGCCGATGGCACGGTCTTGCTGACGCGGTACGAGGATGTTCATGTCGTATGGTGGGACATTGAAAATTCCGTTGATAAGAGCGAAATGTTCTCCGAGAAGTTCGGACCAGGACCGCTTTTGGAACATCATACGCATACGATGCTGTTTCGCGATCCACCGGACCATGATCGATTGCGAATGATGGTGAACCCCTTTTTCTCGCGTCGTAATTTGAAGGTTCTAGAGGCGTTCGTATCAGATCTGATCGATCAAATGATCGCGGAGGCGCGCGAGCGTGAAACGTTTGATTTCGTCAAGGATTTTGCATTTCAAATCCCCATGACCGTGATCTGCCGTATTCTCGGTGTTCCGAAATCAGATCGCGCGCGCCTTCATGCGCTTGGCATGAAGGTGATTTTCCCCCTAAACCCCAACGTTTCGGATGATGTTGTCGCCGACGGCCACGCGGCCGTCGCAGAATTTAAGGAGTATTTGCGGTTTCACCTGCGGGAGCGAGAAAAACGCGATTTAGATCCCGATACTGACATTCTGTCGACTTTGCTTGCGGCGAAGCAGGGGGGCGGTGAAATCTCCGAAGACGAAATTTTGCATATGTGCATCGTGTTGTTGAACGGTGGGCATGAGACAACGACAAACACGATGAGTGTCGGATTGAATGCATTGTTGGAGGACCGGGACAGTCTTGTCGATTTCCGTGATAATCCGGATATCGGCAATACCGCTGCTGATGAACTCATTCGGTTTATTACGCCCATACAATTGCAGGGCCGCCGCACATCCAAGCCTGTGGAGTTGCCAAGCGGTGAAACTCTGCCCGCTGAAACTGAGGTTATTTTGTGTCCCGCTTCCGCCAATCGTGACGAGAGCAAGTTCGAGGGTGCGAATTCTCTCAATCTGAGGCGTACCCCAAATCGGCACTTTTCTTTTGGCGCCGGCGTGCATCTTTGCATCGGCAGACTTTTGGCGAAGATGCAAATTGGCGAAATGTTCCCGAAGCTTTTCACCGCTTTTCCAGAAATAGAGAAGACGGCGGAACCCGAATTCAATCGTAACGCGCGTTTTAGAGGGCTGCAGAGGATGCCCGTCCGCGTTAGATAAGTTTAAATCGAGGCCGCCTCTATATCTCAATTGGGGCGCATTATTGAGGAGATCAGGATTTTGACTGCTGTATTTGAGGTTTTGGAGCCAACGTTGGCGGAAATCGCCGGCACGGATGATGTATTCCCCATTCGTCGTATTTACTGTGTCGGTCGCAATTATGCCGCGCATGCCCGTGAGATGGGAAAAGATCCGGATCGCGATCCGCCCTTCTTTTTCACCAAATGGCCTGAAACGTACGTTCCTTCAAAATCGACTGTCCACTATCCGCCGTCAACGGAAAATTACCATTAT
>JBCDBL010000102.1:0-15813 GCA_039183635.1 Pseudomonadota bacterium | reverse complement strand
GTGCGTCTTGATTATAAAGCGGCGGATGGGCAGATCTATGTCCTGAACCTTATCGACACGCCGGGCCATGTGGACTTCGCCTATGAGGTGAACCGGTCCTTGGCGGCCGTCGAAGGCTCCCTCCTGGTGGTGGACGCCAGCCAAGGGGTGGAGGCCCAGACGCTGGCCAATGTGTATCAGGCGATAGAGGTTGACCACGATATTGTTCCTGTTCTGAACAAGATTGACCTGCCGGCGGCCGAGCCCGAGCGCGTCAAAAACCAAATTGAAGACGTGATTGGCCTTGACGCGTCAGAGGCGGTGGAGATCTCCGCCAAAACCGGCCTTGGGATCGAAAACGTGCTGGAGGCGATTGTCGACCGCTTGCCCGCGCCTGCCGGGGACCCGGATGCACCGTTAAAAGCCATGTTGGTGGACAGCTGGTATGACCCCTATCTTGGCGTTGTGGTGCTGGTGCGTATTATTGATGGGGTGATGAAAAAGGCCCAGAAGATCAAAATGATGCGGGCGGACGCCACTTACACGATTGACCAGGTCGGCGTCTTCCGCCCCAAAAAAGAAACCGTGACGCAGCTGGGGCCGGGGGAAATTGGCTTCCTCACCGCCTCCATTAAGGAAGTGGCGGACACACGGGTGGGCGATACCATCACCGAAGAACGCCGGCCCACGGATGAACCGTTGCAAGGCTTTAAACCGGCCCAGCCAGTGGTGTTCTGCGGCCTCTTCCCCGTTGACAGCGCGGAGTTTGAAGACCTCCGCGAGGCGATCGCCAAGTTGCGCCTCAATGATGCGAGCTTTGAGTATGAGATGGAGACCTCCGCGGCGCTCGGCTTCGGGTTCCGGTGCGGGTTTCTCGGCCTCCTCCACCTTGAAATCATTCGGGAGCGGATCGAGCGGGAATTTAACATCGATCTCATCACCACGGCGCCGTCGGTGATCTATCACCTGCACATGACCGATGGGACGATGATAGAGCTCCATAACCCGGCCGACATGCCGGACCCCGTCAAAATCAGCCATATCGAGGAGCCGTGGATCAAGGCCACCATCCTTGTCCCCGACGAATATCTCGGCGATGTTCTGAAGCTCTGCCAGGACCGGCGCGGCATTCAGGCGGATCTCACCTACGCCGGCAGCCGCGCCATGGCCGTCTACGAACTGCCCCTGAACGAGGTGGTGTTCGACTTTTACGACCGCTTGAAGTCGGTCACCAAAGGCTACGCCAGTTTCGATTATCAGATTGAGGATTACCGCCAGGACAATCTCGTGAAAATGCAGATCCTGGTGAATGATGAGCCCGTGGACGCGCTGTCCGTCATCGTCCACCGCGCCCGGGCGGAGATGCGCGGCCGGGCCATGTGCGAAAAACTGAAGGACCTCATCCCCCGGCACCTGTTCAAAATCCCGATCCAGGCGGCGCTCGGCGGGCGCGTTATCGCCCGGGAGACCATCGCGGCCATGCGCAAGGACGTCACCGCGAAATGCTATGGCGGCGATGCGACCCGGAAACGCAAGCTGTTGGAGAAGCAAAAAGCGGGTAAGAAAAAAATGCGCCAGTTCGGGCGCGTGGAAATTCCGCAGGAGGCGTTTATCGCGGCGTTGAAGATGGATGAGGGGTAGACGGAATGACGCCGGAGGAGGGGTATCAGGAGGCGTTGAGGCGTATTGAAGCGGCCCGGAAGAGTGGGGCGAAGGGGCTAAGGCTCCAGGGTCTTGAGCTAACCGAGCTTCCTTCTGAGATTAATGAGTTACGTGCTTTAAGCTTACTTTCTATAGATCGTAATAATTTAACATCCTTACCATCTACTATTGGAGCTTTTCGCGATTTAAACACGTTGACAGCCGGCGGCAACCAGTTGGCGCTTTTGCCACCAGAAATTGGGTCTCTCACATCTCTTACCAAACTTGTACTGAGCGATAATGAACTCAGGAGGTTGCCGCCAACATTTAAGCGGTTACAATCATTAGAGTATCTTTATCTTGAAAATAATCAGTTAAAAGAGTTACCTTTCGACTTAAAAGCTCTTGAAGGTCTTTGGGTTGAAGGTAACCCTTTGGAGCCGCCTTATAGTAGTCTTTTGGAAATTAAAAATGATCATCCAAGCGAATTTGGGGAGAAAACCGCCATTGGACTCAGCTATACTTTGGCGACTGTTGCGTGGCAGGGAATGGAGAGGTCTAAGCCCCCAGAGATTCCGGCGCAAATACCAGCACCCTCGCAATTCGTTGTTCGGAAAGGCCGTATTGCCGTCGCGCCGCCACCGCCTTTAGATGCCCCTACAGACGAGACGGCGCTTCAGGAAAAGCATGCCTATCTGCGGGAGGAGGCGGCACATTGGGCGGGGGAAGTTGGCGATAATTCGCCCCATGTGCGACGGGCGCTTCGAAACTACCATGCGGCGCTGGGCGAAACCCTGGGTGACCTTAATGTCATACGGGCGGGCGCGGCGGGCCGGGCGGTGACGTCCCTTGCAGATGTTGTCAAAAAAGAAACATCCGAAGAGATCGCCGCGCTCTACGCATCCTTTGCGACGGATGTCGCGCTCTTTATACAGCGGTTTCCGGCATGGGTTTCTTATGAGAGCGAAGACGCTGCGCCGAAAATCACAGGTGATCTTGGTGAAGCGCAAACCCAAGCCGGTGTGATTAGCGACGCCATCAAAGCAACACCTGGTGTGTTTGAGGAGAAAGCCGGTGCGATTATAAAGGATCTGTCCGTAGAAATATTGGATGGCGAAGATGTTGAGTATACCCTGCAACAGCGGGCTTGGTTCGATACGCTTAAGAATGCGTTGCTTGCATCCGCCGATACATTAAAGGAATGGCTTGAGCCTTTGCGCAAAGTCGGCGGTGAAAGACTGCAGACGCTTCGCAGCGCTTTGGCGCCTTATCTTAAGTCCGTATCTGATTTTTCAAAGAAAACCGGCGACAAAGCGAAAAGCTTCGCAAAGCGCACCTTTGCGGCTTTTGAAAAAGATGCGCCAGAGCGGCTTGGCGAAAATTTCAGTAAGGGCGTGGCGGGGGACCTTGAACTTAAAAAAATTGCATCGTTCACTGCCTTTTGGATGGCGATAGGCGCTGCAATCACAGACCTAGGTGCAATCATCGCATCCGGTTTCGGATGGGCGATTACCTTCCTTAATTATCTTATGGGCGTTTTGTTTTAGGCATGAACGCTAAAAACATCCCCCCTCCGAAGCCGTGCGAGGCGCGCTCCGGGTGAGGCTTCAACCACGGCTTCGGATTGGGGATGGGCGCTTCGTCACATCATGTGAGCGACATCGCGACATAGGCCGCCGGGGCGGCGATCAGGGCGATGAGGCCAAGCGGGATGAGGGCGTGGGCCACCGAGTACATTTCTTTCTCCTGTTTTAAAACCGTACACTGTCTGTACGCTTATGGAGATAGGCCGGGGCCGGGGGGCTTCAAGGGGCGGCGCGTCGAAATCCGACTCTTTTACTGCGCTTTTCCGCCGCGCTGCGCCCGGGGCGTCATTGCGCCGCTTTCGGCCGCCGGCCTGGCGACGCCCCCTGTTTCACGCAGGGCGATTGCATATGGTGAAGCTGATGTCTGGCGTGAGGCGGCGTCTTCCCTTTCCCCCGCTGAGAGGGAATGTGATCAAGCCCTCAGTCCAGACTTCCCACAGGCGATCGCCATGCCGTTTCACCGGAGACGGCCAGGGCTGCGTTCGACATTGGGGAACGGTACAGCCTTACGCCGCCCGCACGGTTTTCAGGAACGCGTCGATTTCGCCGCGCAGGGCCGTCACCTGGGTCGACAGTCCGGAGGCGGCGTTTTGGATCTGCTGGGCTGCGGCGCCGGTCTCGCTGGCGGCGCGAGAGACGTCTTCGATATTTGCGGTCGTCTCTGCGGTGCCTTCTGCGGCCTGGGCGATGCTGCCGGCGATTTCGGTGGTGGCGGTCGATTGCTCCTCCATGGCCGCGGCGATGGAGGTGGAGATGCTGCGCAGTTCGCCGACGACGCCGTTGATGTCATCGAAAGCCTCGGCGGTTTTACTGCTGGCGGATTGGAGCTCCTCGGTTTGCGCGGAAATATCCTCGGTCGCGCGCGCCGTTTGGTTGGCGAGGTTTTTGACCTCCGACGCGACGACGGCGAAGCCTTTGCCGGCCTCTCCGGCGCGGGCTGCTTCGATGGTGGCGTTGAGCGCGAGGAGGTTCGTCTGCTCGGCGATATCGGTGATCAGCTGGACAATATCGCCCACTGCGTCCGCCCGTTCCGCGAGACCGGCGATGGTCTGGCGGGTGGTTTCGGCGTTGCGTGTGGCCAGGGCCGACATCTCATCGGATTTTGCGATCTGGCTCGCGATTTCCCGGATGGAGGCGTCCATCTCCTCCGTCGCCGCGGCGACGGAGGCGGCCTTGGCGTCGCTTTGCTCTGCGGTGCGGCTGAGGGTTTGTGAAGTGCCCTGAAGATCTTCGATGGCGGTGGCGACCTGCTCTGCGAGGGCGCCCACCTCTTTCTCCATTTTGTCGGCGAGGGCGTGCATCTCCGCAACACGCGCCTGTCGTGCAGCCTCTTCCTGGGCGGCCTGTTCGGTCTCCAGACGTTGACGCTCCTCGGCGTTGCTTTTGAACACGGCTACGGCTTTGGCCATGGCGCCGATTTCATCGCCGCGGCCGGCGCCGGAAATGGCGACGCTGAAATCCCCCTCGGATAGGCGGCTCATAACGTCTGTCATGTTGTCGATGGGGCTCGTCACGCTGCGCACAATGGCGTAGGCGAGGCCCGCGGCGCCGGCGAGGGCGATGAGGCAGAGGAGAACGCTGAACCACAATGCGCCGCTGGCGGCGTTTTTCTTTGCTTTGACTTGCGCGAGAAGATCGCCGGCGATGACGTCTTCAACCTGTTTCAAAAGATCGATTTTCACTGTTATCTGGTCGAACCAATAGGGGGCCTGGATGCCTTCAAGAGGTCCGCCATAGGCGTTGGCGATGGCGAGTTTGCGCATGCGATCGACTTCGTTCACCGCGTCGCCTTTGACGATATCGGCGTAAGCTTTGCGTTGGTCGGCGCTTGCATAAATGTTGAATGTGGCGAGGAATGCGTCCTGCTGCGCCGTCAGGGAGACGAAACGCGTGTGAACGTTGGGGGCGAAGGCGCCTCGGGAAAACCCGTTCGCGCCCATGGCCCGTTCGATGCCCGCGCGCTCCTTGGCTTGCAGGAAGCTGGTGTAGGCGACAATGGTCCGGGCGACGTCGGCGTCCTGGCTGAGCACCGCCATTTCTTCGACCGCGGACAGAAGCGACGCGATGGTTGCGGTGTAGTAGGAGGCCATTTCCCCTACAGTGGCGTCAAGGCTTAAAACCGCTTCGCGCATGGTTCCCAGGTTCGCCACCCTGGCCGTTGCGGTCTCAACCTTCGCAACGAAGTCCGCACCGTACTTTTGTGATGGAAATGCGTTGATGAGGCCGTCGAACCGCGCGCGAACTTTGGTTGTGGCCGCGTGCTGGTCGGCGAGGCGGTTTTGGAACGACGCGCTCGCCCGGGAGCCGATATAGCCTGCGGAGTTGCCGCGCTCTTTCTGCAATTCATGGACAAGGGCGCTGAGCTCCGGCGCGAGGCGGCCCAGGGCCTCGATCCGCGCCATATCGCTTGCCGTTCGGTTTTGCCCTAAGATGACCGTTGCAGCGAAAATCAAAACGCCGATCAAGGGCGCGGCGACCGCCAAGGCTATGCGCGCGCCAATTTTTTGGTTTTCAAAGAATTGCAGCATGACGAGCGCCTCTTATAAGTTGTGCTCGTGCATTTAAATCAACTTTAGAAAAGATTTTGTTAATAATGCCCCGGCAGTCTTCAAAATACATGGTTAACGCCGTGTTCATCTTTGAACGACAACCGAAGGGGCTCTTTTATGAAAAGCCGCAACACAAAAATAAGCCGTATCGCGTGCCTGTGCGCCGTCGCCGCAGCGACGGCCTTACCGTCATCCCCATCTGTCGCCGACGATGTGTCGGCGTTCTGGAAAGAGGCCTCGCCGATTCTGAACGTTCGATATCGCCTTGAGACCGTCGACCAGGACGGGTTCGCCGACGACGCCCTCGCCAACACCATACGCGCCCGGGTCGGGTTCAAGACCGGCGAAGCCTACGGATTTTCGCTTCTGGCCGACGGGGAGTTCGTCACCCACATCGGCGATGAAGACTATAACAGCATCGAAAACGGACAGACGGCGTTTCCCGTGGTGGCCGATCCGGATTCGGCGGAGCTGAACCGGCTTCAGATTTCCTACCGCCCGAACGCGCAGGCCGGGATCGTCCTTGGCCGCCAGAGGATCAATCTCGGCAATCAGCGCTTCGTCGGCGCCGTCGGGTTCCGCCAGAACGAGCAGACCTATGACGCCGTGCGCCTTGACGGGAGTCCCCACGAAAAGGTTGATGTGTCCTACATCTATGCGAACCAGGTGAACCGTATTTTCGGCGCCGGCAATCCGCGAGAGACGTTCGAGGGCGACATTCATTTGCTCGACGCAACGGTGAAGGCGGCCGAGGGCGTTAAAGTGCGAGGCTATTATTACAATATCGACCTCGACGACGCCGTCGCCGTCTCCACGGCGACGTTCGGCGCCCGCGTCGACGGGGCCTATAAAACCGTAAACGGCGCCAAGCTTATGGCGTCCGCGGAGCTGGCGAGCCAAAGCGATGTCGGGGACAATCCGAACGATGTTGATCTTCTCTATGCTGCGGCGTCCTTCGGCGCCGGCAAAGGCCGGATCTCCGGATGGGCTGGATTTGAAAGCCTGGAGGGCGACGGAACGACGGGCTTCTCCACGCCCCTTGCGACATTGCATAAGTTCAACGGGTTCGCCGATGCGTTCCTCACCACGCCGGCGGACGGTCTTGAAGACTATTATGTCAAAGGCGTTGTGAAGTTCGGCGATATAAGTTTTGCGGAAAATGTCGTGCTCGGCCTATGGGCTCACAAGTTTCAGTCGCAAAATTCAGGCGCCGATCTCGGCTCTGAGTTTGATGTCAAACTTGGCGCGAGCTTTAAGGAGCGGTTCGGCGCGGAGCTGAAATATGCAAGCTATGACGGCGAAGACGGCCCGGCGAGTCGCGACAAGCTCTGGTTTGCGTTAAGCGCTAAATATTAGCGCCTGGCTCACAACGTCCCTTGCGGCCTTGTCCGGTCCGGTTTGCTCAAAGTCCCTGATTTTGTTAGCAAACCGAGTACTCCGGACATGACGTAAGGGACATTTATGGAACAGGCCGACAAAGCCGCGCCCTGCCCGCCAGCGCACAGGCCCTATGTGCTCGCCGCATCTGTCATGGGCTCGTCCATGGCGTTTATCGACGGCACGGCGGTGACCCTGGCGCTTGGGCCCATTCAGGAGGGCTTTGGCGCATCGCTCGGGCAAATGCTCTGGGTGGTGAACGCTTATACGCTGTTCCTTGCGGCCCTCATCCTTGTGGGCGGGGCGATCGGCGACGTGATCGGCCGGCGGCTGGTGTTCGTCGTCGGCATCGCTGTTTTCGCCGCCGCCTCTTTGTTGTGCGGCGTTGCGCCCAACCCGGAAATGCTGATCGCCGCCCGGGCCGCCCAGGGGGTGGGCGCAGCGCTCCTCACGCCGATCAGTCTTGCGCTCATCTCAATCGCCTATCCGAAGGAGGAGCGGGGCAAAGCCATCGGCACCTGGGCGGCGGCCTCGGCCATTATGACCGCCCTTGGGCCGCCGCTGGGCGGGTGGCTTGCGGAAAACTTCAGTTGGCGGTGGATTTTCTTTATCAACATACCGATCGGCCTCGCCGCTATCGCCCTCACACTTTGGCGGACGCCCGAATCGAAGGCGGACGATGCGAGCGGACAAATCGATTGGTTGGGCGCCGTCCTCGCCATGGCGGGGCTGGGGCTCTTCGCCTACGGGCTTATCGCCTGGGCCGAGGGCGTGGGCGAGGCCGCGCTGTGGGGCGGCGCGATGGCGGCGGGACTCGCGGCCATGGTCGCCTTTGTGATTGTGGAGCGCCGGGCGTCGGCCCCCATGGCGCCGCCGGATCTGTTCCAGTCCCGGTGCTTTATGGTGGTGAACATCCTCACCTTCACGCTTTACGGCGCCCTTGGCGGAATATTCGTGTTCTATCCGATCACGCTGCGGGAGGCTTACGGCCACGGGGTCGATATGACGGGGCTCGCCTTTTTGGGCTTCGCCGTCCCCATGGGGCTGATGTCACGGTATTCCGGCAAGCTGATCGACACCCTCGGCGTCCGACGGCTGATGGCGACGGGCGCTTTGATCGCGACGGCGGGGTTCGCGCTGATGGGCCTCAGCCCGTGGAGCGGATCGATTTATTTCGGCGCGTTTCCCGCGATGATCGTTTTCGGTCTCGGCATGTCCATCGTAGTGCCGGCCCTGTCGACGGCGGTGTTCAATTCAACGCCGGAGGCGCGCGCGGGGGCGGCGTCAGGGGTGAACAACGCCGTCGCACGGGCGGCGTCTTTGTTCGCTGTGGCCGGGTTCGGCGTCATTGTGGCGGCGGTGTTCAACGGCGCTGCGGGGCCCGCTGCATTCGTCGGCTACGCCGGCGCAGAAGCGCTGGGCGCTGCGGATGACGGCGTGCGCGCAGCGTATGAAGCGGCGATGGCGGCAAGCTTCCGCGCCGTCACCTGGGCGGCCGTCGCGCTCGGCCTCGCCAGCGCCTTCGCCGCGGCGTTCCTGTTGGGGGAAGACGCCGAGCGCCCTTAAGCGAACCGCGCTTTGAACGCGGCGATCTCTTCGGTCGGCGCCATGACGGGGTAGCCTTCCGCATAGGCCGTCGGCATGCGTTTGGGCGCGCCTGTTTTCAAATCGACGCAGGCGAAGCTTGTCATCGCCAGTAAAAGTCGGGCGCCGTCAGGGCCCCGTGTAATTTCAAACGCTCGTGCACAGCGCAAACGCCCATCGTTTTCGATCACCCATGTAGCGACGGTAAGGTCGTCCCCTTGGAAAGCGGCGCCGAGATAGTCTATCCGATGGCGCATCACCACGAAGCCGCAACCATATTGTTCGTAAGCGGTGAAATCGAAGCCGAGGGCGGCGGAGTGCGCCCAGGCGCAATCGTTCATCCATTTCACATAGGCGGCGTTGTTGGCGTGGCCGTAATCGTCGATGTCGTCGGCCGCGACGGCGACATTATAAATGTGCGCCGGGGTGGAAAACAGAGGAGCAGTCATAGGGTGATTTTATACGTACACATTTTAGTTTTAATCGTTTTATCTTGATGGAACGCTCGCCCAGGGGCAGCCCTTTTGTCAAGGATCTTCGATCGCCGGACTGCGGCCCAGAGGGCCGCCTTTGACAAAAGGCCCGTCCCTGAGCCGAAACTGCGGCAAGACAAAATAGGCGAAACCTGCGTGAGACGCGACGGTCTCAAGAAAAAATCGAGATTCTCTCAGCCCTTGTAAGGCGAGGTTGAAGCGATATGATCATGCCTTTATGGCCGATCATTCCAAGAGATTTCCTCCATGTCCTACGACGCCTTTGAACGCCCCGACATCCGCCCCGATATTCGCCATGACTGGACCCGCGAGGAGGCTGCGGCGCTTTTCGCGGCGCCGTTCAACGACCTCCTCTTTCAGGCGCAGACGTTGCACCGCAAATATTTCGATCCGAACGCTGTGCAAAAATCGCAGCTCCTGTCCATCAAGACCGGCGGATGTCCTGAGGATTGCGGCTATTGCAACCAGTCGGCCCATTTCGACACCGGCCTGAAAGCGTCGAAACTGATGGCGACGGACAAGGTGCTTGAGGAGGCGCGCAAGGCGAAGGAGGGCGGCGCCACGCGCTATTGCATGGGCGCGGCCTGGCGGTCTCCTAAAGACCGGGACATGGGCGCCGTCTGCGACATGGTGCGGGAGGTGAAGGCTCTCGGGCTTGAGACCTGTATGACCCTTGGCATGCTGACAGGCCCCCAGGCCGAGGCGCTGGCCGATGCAGGGCTTGATTATTACAACCACAATATCGATACGTCACCGGACTATTACGACAAGGTCATCACGACCCGCACGTTTGAGGATCGTCTCGACACCCTCGCCCATGTGCGCGCCGCCGGGGTGAATGTGTGCTGCGGCGGGATTGTCGGCATGGGGGAAGACGAGGACGATCGCGTCGGGTTTTTACTGGCGCTGGCGAACTTGCCGGAGCATCCGGGCTCCGTCCCCGTCAACGCCCTGATGCCGACGGAAGGCACGCCCCTTGGCCGTTCAAAAGCGCTGCATCCGTTCGATTTCATCCGCACCGTGGCGGCGGCGCGCATCATGATGCCGGCCTCCGTCGTGCGCCTGTCGGCGGGGCGGGAGAACATGAGCGACGAGATGCAGGCCCTTTGCTTCCTCGCCGGGGCCAATTCGATTTTCGTGGGCGAGCGCCTCCTGACCACGGACAATCCCGATCGCGATGCTGACGATATGCTGTTCGAGCGGTTGGGCCTGACGGGGATGCCTGCGGCGACGGCTTAGCTTCAAAGCTCGGCATGGTTTTTGCCCGTATCCTTAACGAACGGTTAACGTCTGTTTCGGATTGGGGCATGGGACCTGTTGCACGGGAGATGGCGGCGGCGCGGTTTGCGCCGATGAAGCGCTTGAACGCGCGCCTCGCCTTTTACGCCTGGTGGATCGCCGGGGGCTTGATGATGACCCGCCTCGGGTTTGAGGCGTTTTTCACCGTAAAAGCCGCCCTGTTTTTCCTGGTGGGGTCCTATTTCGCCATTTATGTCGCCGGTTATGCCAACTTTCTCGCCCAGCGCGGCGTTGCGCTCGCCTTGCAGGGGCTTCTGGCGGCGCCGGATGGAACGCCGCCGCCCTGGGGCGCGCGGTTTGTGAACGGCGTCGGCATCGGCATGGCGCCGGGGGCGGCGGTGTGGGCGGCTATGGCTGCGCACCAGGCCGGCGCTGTTTTGTTTTAAGCTTAGGCGAACACAGCCAGCACCGTCGATACGGTGATGACGGATAATATCGTGGTGACGCCAAGGGCGGCGGCGGCGACGCCGGTGTAAATGCCCCGTCGCGTCGCCTGGACATAGACCATCGCTCCCACCGGCAGACTTGTGAACAACAACAACGCGCCCATCCAGGCGTCCGGCGGATCGGCGAAGCGGCTCGCCAACAGCCAGGCGCCGGCGGGAAGGACGGCGAGTTTGATCACGGCGATGGCGGCGATGTTGGCGGCCTCGCCCTGTCCCTTGCCGCTGGGCTCAGCGCCGCGCTCTGAGAGGGTTGCGCCGAGGGAGAACAGCGCCGCCGGCGCGGCCGCCGCGGCTAGCAATTCGAAAAACGTCATCGCCGGCGCCGGCAGGGCGAGGCCCGAAAACGACAGGCCGAACCCTGCGACCAGACCGAGAATAATCGGGTTGCGTATGACGCCGCGCGCCGCCATGCGCAGGCTTTGGGCGACATTAGCACCCTCGCGGCCCGTGGCGTCCGGCAATGCACTCAGCGCCGCGCCCAGGGTCACGATGACCCCGCCTTCCATCAGCATCAGGACGAGGTACGGCGTCGCCCAGCCCTCCACGGACAGGGCGATCGGCAGGCCGAGAAAAACCGCGTTCGCCAGAACGCCGCAATAGGCGTGCACGCCGGCCGCCGCCGGGGTGAGCTTGAAGACAAACCGTCCGATCGCGAACCCTGCGGCCATGGCGAAGACGGCGACGACGAGGTAAGACAATGCGAAAGGTGCAGCGGCCAATGTGGGCGGCGGGCTGCCTGCAGCGAAGGCGAATGTCGCTGCAGGCATTGCGAACAGGAATACAAATCGGTTGAGGCCGTGGGCGTCTTCAGGGGTCAAGAATCCGCCGCGCCCTGCGAAGAACCCGGCGGCGATCAGCGCAAAAATCGGCGCGGCGATGAAAAGAACGGCGTTCATGCGGCCTCAAGGCGTGCAATATTTTCCGTCCCCGTCAATTCGCATCCTCCGCGCCGTCCTCCGCTAAAGGCGCGAGCAGGTCCTCCAGCTTTGTCTCGAACGCCGAGTACGCGAAAATCGGCGTCCCGAAGGCCCAACCTTCGGCCTTGGCGTTGATCGCGGCGGCGTCCGGACCTTCCGCAGACAGAACGACATAGCTATCGTCTTCAAGCTTGAACGGCGTGACGGTGATTTTCGCGCCACCGAAAAGCGTATAGGTGATCTCGCTCTGCCCTGCGGAGGGCAGCTGATCGCGCAACATGACGTCCGTCACGTCAAGATTGGCGATTGCAAATGCGATGCGGTTGCCGGCTGAAGGATAAGACAGCTCCCGTCCCTCAGGCATGTCGGCGAGGGTGAGAACATCCTCCTCCGCAGACGTCCGCGCCAGGCGATAGGCGGGGCCGGCGGCGGGGGAGACGTCGACGGCCGCAATGTCTTTGCGTTCGATGTTAAGAATGTCGAGAGCGAGCCAGTCCTCTAACGCCCGGGGCGCCGACAGGCGGCCTTCGGCGAGATATGTTTGATCGTCCCCCGGCCGGCGCACATAGGTTTTCGGCGTCAGGCTGTCGGCGGAAAAGCGCTGGGCGCCGGCGCGCTCGCCGATCAGAATATCGGCGATGGTGCGGTCCTGGGCGTCGAGGACGGCGATCGATAAAGCGTTCCCACCGTCCTGCGGCGCCCCAAGGCCGAGGGCGTCGTGCCAGTCCGGATTGTCCGTTTTCGTCGTAAGACGGGTGAGGCGCTGGAGGTCCAGCAAGGTTTGCCGCACGGCGCCCGGGGCGGCGGGGTAGCCGCCCTTTTCCGCAATGCGCCAGCCGGCGGCCTCGTCGAACACGGCGTGGAACGTCTCGTCCCCGGAGGCGACGGCGATCTTGCGCGCCGCGCCGAGGGCCGCGTCGGTGAAATCGGGAAACATCGCATCGTCGAGCCGGCCGGCCTCTCCGCCGCGGTCTTCAAGGGCGACGAGGGCGATGGCGAGAACGGCGGCCGCGCCGGCGGCGCCGGCAAGTGTTGCGAGGCGTTTCAGGCCCGGTGAGGTCGCGCTCATGCCGTTGCTCCCTTGTCCGTCTTTGCAGCCGTGCGCGCGCGTCGCCGCAACGCGAAACCGACGGCGATAAGGCCGAACGCCAGGGGCGCCGCCCAGACATTGAAGAAAATAAGGCGGCCTTTCAGGGCGTCGATATCCTTGCTGAGATCCTGCTGGACCCGGCGCAGGTCGCCGCGGATGCGCAGCACCTCCGCCTGGAACCGGGCGATCTCCGTCTGCTCTTCGGCTGTCGGGGCGGCGAACACGCTGTCCGACAGCTTGCCCTGACGCTCAAGCTCCTCAAGGCGCGCCTCGGTGGAGGCAAGCTCGGCTTCAAGCCGTTCTTCTTCCTCCAGCATGCGTTCGTCGGCGGCCCGGCGCAGATCTTCGATGGCGGTCATCGGCCGGTTGGCGGGCGCCCTGGCGCGCAGGGCGCGCAGATTGTCCGAGCCCAGAAGGTTGTCCACGGCGTTCAGGACAAAGGAGCCGTTGTCGGCGGTGACGCTGACGAACAGGCCGTTGTCGGTGATGTAAAACCGGTCGTCGAGCAGATCGGCGTCGGCGACCAGTATGACGTTAAGCCCGCTTGCGATCTCCGCGATATGCTCAGCGCCGCCGCCGTCCTCGGTTGGCGCGTCTTGCGGCGGCGCATCGCCGAAGGCCGAGGGCGCGCCGCCGGTGATCCGTGCGGCGAGGGCGTAGCGGTCGCTGCTGGGTGCGAACATGCGGAGCAAGTCCAACGGCTGTGGGTCGAAGGCGACGCGGGCGGCGTCCACCGCCATCGACAGCTCCGAGGTTTGGATGAGCGGCGTGAAGGTCGCCGCGGCGTCTTCGCGACCGATGAAAAAACCGGCCCCGCCCATACGGATCGTCCGGGCGAGGTCCGCCGTCGCCGGGTCCGCGGCGTCAAAGTCCTGGGGCAGAAGATCGAGCCAGAGGGGATAGGGCCGCGCCACCTGGCGTCCGTCCTCCATGACGCCGACGGCGAGCGCCCGCTCCATGTCAAGGACGGCGCGGTCGGCGGCGAAATCGACGCCCCAGGCGGTAAGCAACGGCCGCAGAGCATCCGGGTCGCCCTCGATCGGCGGCGGTCCGCCGGGGAACCCGCCGCTGCTGGCGAGTTGCGCCACGGGGTCGAGAAACACCATCGCCCGCCCGCCACGCAGCACAAACTGGTCGATGGCGTAGACCGCGGCGTCGGACATCGCCGGGGGCTGGGCGATGATCAGGGTTTCGATCTCAAGAAGGTCGTCAGCGGACAGGTCCGCGCTCAAAGTTACGATGTCGTAAGCTTCCGTCAGTAATGTGTAGATCTGCAACGGCCCGCCGCCGCCGGCCAGCGCCGCCTGCGGCCCGCCCGCCCCCCCGGCGAGAGGTAACGTCGTGAGAAGGCCCACCTTCGGCAATGTCGGGCGGTTAAGACGGTCGATCATCCGTATAAGGTCGTATTCTAAAAACGCATCGCGCTCCGGCGCCAGGAAGGGGATGATCTCCCGCCCGTCGACGCTGTTCTCCCCGACGACGCCGAAATAAACGGCCTCGCCCAGCTGGGTCGGCACGGCGGTGATCCCGGCGGCGTTCGCCTCGTCCTCTTCTTCGGAAAACGGCGCGGGCTCCACCTGACGCACCCGAAGTTTTCCGCCGGACAGCGCCTCGAAGGTCTCGAGCATGTCGCGCACGCGCACGCTGTGGGCCTGAACCGGGGCGTACTCCCGCGCGGTCTCCCGCGAATAATAAAGTGTGAGATCGATAGGCTCTTCAATGTCCTTTAGGAGCGTTCTTGCGCCCTGGCTCAAGCTGTAGACGCGGTTTTCGGTGAAATCGAGGCGCGCGCCGGTGAGCGCCCTTTCCGCAATGACGTTGAGGCTGAGGAACAGGACCGCGATCAAGACGACGGCGATGGCGCCGGCCCGGGCGCTGGACAAGCCGTTCTCGGCGGGCGCGCTCATATCCGGCCCCCTTTGCGGGTCTCGATCAAGATGACGTTTACGGCGAGCCAGGCGGCGATGAGGCTTGTGAAAAAGAACAGCGCCCTGGCCTCGATCACCCCGCGCTGCATGGCGTCGAACTGGGTGAGGAAGCTGAACGAGGCGAGGAGGTCGGCGAGGGCCGGGGAGGCGAAGGCCTCGAACCCGTCGGCGACGATGGGCAGGCCGGCGAGGGTGAACATGAAACAGACGGCGACGGACAAAACGAAGGCGGTCACCTGGCTCGACGTTGTCGCCGACAGGCAGGCGCTGATCGCAATGTACCCGCCTGCCATCAGGAAGCTGCCGATGTAGCCGGCGAGGATCGCGCCGTTGTCGGGAGCGCCCAGAAGATTGACGGTGATCCAGATCGGCGCGGTCAGAACGAGGGCGAGGCCGGCGAAGCCCCAGGCGGCGAGGAACTTGCCGATGACGGCGGCCGATGTCGGCGCCGACAGGGTGAGCAACAGCTCCATCGTGCCGGATTTCAGCTCTTCGGCCCACAGACGCATGGCGAGGGCGGGCAACAGAAAAAGATAGAGCCACGGATGAAACGCAAAAAACGGCGCAAGGCTCGCCTGGCCGCTTTCAAAAAACCGGCCGAGGTAGAATGTCGACAGGCCCGAGGCCATCAGAAACGTGACGATGAAGACATAGGCGACGGGCGAGGCGAAATAGCCGTAAAGCTCGCGTTTGAAGACGGGAATAATTTGGTGCATAGCGGATCAGGCGTCTGTGTTGGCGTCTTTGGGCGTTGCCGCCGCGACGTCTGAGGAGGTGAGTGCGCGGAAGATGTCGTCGAGCCGTCCGCGTTCGGCGTAAATGCCCTTGGGGCGCGGCCCGCCGTCGAGGGCGGCGGCGATGTCGAGCACCATGGAGGCGCCGTTCCGGGGGAAGATGTCGAACACAACGACGCCCTCTTGCTT
>JBCDBL010000101.1:0-15858 GCA_039183635.1 Pseudomonadota bacterium | reverse complement strand
TTCCTGCTTGCCGCCGGCAACGCCTATCTGGAGGCGGTGCGCCTCGATGCCGATGTGCGGGAGATTTACGTCCTGCGTCCGGACCGCATGAAGGTGCGGCCCGGCGCGTCGGGGTGGCCGGATGCTTATGAGTACGCCGTTAACGGAAAATCCCTTGTTTTCCGGAACGACGCCGAGGGGCGGTCGCCGATTTTGCATCTGCGGTTTTTTCACCCCACAAACGACCATTACGGGTTCAGCCCCCTGGAGGCGGCCGCCGCCGCCGTGGATGTGCACAACGCCAGCGCCGCCTGGAACAAGTCGCTGCTCGACAACGCCGCGCGGCCGTCAGGCGCGCTGGTTTATAAGGGCCCCGAAGCCGCGCCTCATCTCAGCGAAGAGCAATTTGAGCGCATCAAGGCCGAGCTGTCGGACATTTACCAGGGCGCGGCGAACGCCGGGCGGCCTTTGTTGTTGGAGGGCGGGCTCGACTGGAAGCAGATGAGCCTGTCGCCGGCGGATATGGATTTTCAGAACGCCCGCAACGCCTCGGCCCGGGAAATCGCGCTCGCCTTCGGCGTGCCGCCCATGTTGCTGGGGATACCCGGCGACAATACGTACTCGAATTACAAAGAGGCGAACCTGGCGTTTTGGAAACAGACGGTGTTGCCGCTGGTGCGCAAAACGGCCCGCGCCCTTGAAAACTGGATCGGCCGCGAGGTCGGCGTCTCCATTACGGCCGACATCGACGCGGTCGAAGCCCTTTCGGCGGATCGGGACGCCCGTTGGAAGCGGATCGCCGAGGCCGATTTCCTCACCGATGAGGAAAAACGCCGCATGCTGGGTCTGCCAAACCTGTAATACGCATAAGGAAAAATATATGTCGGAATCGGTAAGCTTCATGCTGGACCGGCGGGTGACGCTCGCCGTCATCGCCGCGCTTGTTTTTCAAACGGCGAGCGCCCTTTTGTGGGCCGGGGCGGCGACGGAGCGGTTGAAATATCTTGAAACGCGCGTCGCGGCGCAGCCTTCCCTTGCGGAGCGTACGGCGGCCTTGGAGGCGCGGGTGCGCGACGTGCAAAGATCAACGGTCCGTATAGAGCAGAAGGTTGACCTTCTTTTGCATGGTCAAAACTTATCCGACCAGCCTTAGGGCGCGATACTGTGGCGTCTCTTGTTTGATTTTAAAGGCGGGCTTTATGGCTTTCGACAGTACACCAAATGGCGATGTCGTTTCGATTGAGGGCTACGCCTCCTTGTTCGGCGAGGAGGATTTGAACGGCGATGTTGTCGAACCCGGCGCATTTTCGACAAGCTTGAAAACCCGGCCCGCAGAAGCCGTGAAGATGCTTCATCATCATACGGCTGAGGCGCCGATCGGCCGTTGGACGGATATCTACGAAGACGGGTGGGGTCTTTTTGTGCGCGGCGAGATTTTGCAGTCGGTGCCGCGGGGCGCGGAGACGGCGGCGTTGATCGAAGCCGGCGCCCTTGACGGCTTGTCCATCGGGTTTCGCACGGTGCGCAGCCGCAAGGCGGCTGGCGCGGCCGTCCGCAGACTCATCGAAATCGATTTGTGGGAGGTGTCCGTCGTGACGTTTCCCATGGCCCCGGGCGCGCGCGTTACGCGTCTTGTCCGGGACGCCGCCGAGGCCCCCCGGCTAAGGCGAAACGGCCTGTCCGCAGGCCGGGGGCAGGAGACGCCGACGGATGTCGCGCATCTTTTTGCCGAGGCCGTCGCAGGGGCGGCCGACATCATTCGGTCTTGACATGCAAAGGAGTTGATAAAGCGATGCGTACCGAAACCAAAAGCGGCGGCGAGACCTCTGAAATCCGCCAGGCCATGCGTGACTTTTTAGGCGCGTTCGAAGAGTTTAAATCCAGCAACGACACCCGTTTGCGCGAACTTGAAAGCAAAAACCGGGACGATGTCGTCGCCCGGGACAAGGTTGACCGCATCAATGCGGCCCTTGACGACCAGAAGGCGGCGATCGACCGGCTTGTCCTCGCCCAGAACCGCCCGAACCTTGGCGGCGAGACGGCCGCTCCGTTGTCTGAGCATAAAGCTGCGTTCAATCGGTATGTCCGCTCCGGCGACGCCGGCGGGCTGACGGCGCTTGAGGCGAAAGCTCTGGCGACAACGCCCGACGCCGACGGCGGCTATCTCGCCCCGGAAGAGGTTGAGCGTTTCGTCATGCAACGCGTGAAGTCAATTTCGCCGATCCGGCAAATCGCCTCCGTCCGGCAAATCGGCGGCAACACCTATCGCAAGCCTGTGAGCACTGTGGGCGCTGCGGCCGGCTGGGTGGCCGAGACGGGCGCGCGGACGGAAACAACTTCGCCGACTCTGTCGGTGGTGGATTTTCCGACCATGGAGCTTTACGCCATGCCCGCGGCGACCCAGGCTTTGCTGGACGACGCCATTGTCGACATCGATCAATGGATCGCCGATGAGGTGCAAGCCGAGTTCGCCCTCCAGGAAGGCGCGGCCTTTGTTGATGGCGACGGCGCGAACCAGCCGAAAGGGTTCTTGAATTACACCAAAACTGCGGAGACCTCCCACGCCTGGGGCGAGATCGGCTATGTGGCGACCGGCGTATCCGGCGACTTCGCCGCGTCCAATCCGGCCGACGATCTGTTGGATCTCATCTACACGCCGAAACAAAGCTATCGCGCGAACGCACGGTTTGTGATGAACCGCGCGGTGGTCGGCGCCCTGCGCAAATTTAAGGACGCTGAAGGCAACTATCTGTGGCAGCCGAACTTTGCGCCCGGCGCGCCGGCGACGTTGATGGGCTATCCCGTGACGGAGGCGGAGGACATGCCGCCGATTGCTGCGAACTCCTACTCCATCGCCTTTGGCAATTTTGAGCGCGGCTATCTCATCGTCGACCGCGTCGGCCTTCGGATCCTGCGCGATCCGTACTCGTCGAAACCCTATGTGTTGTTCTACACGACCAAACGGGTCGGCGGCGGCGTTCAGGATTTCGACGCCATCAAGCTGTTGAAGTTCGGCGTGTCGTAATCGACGTCGACGTCAAAGGGCGGGCGCCGGTCGCGTCCGCCGTTTTTTCCTTGCAAATCAGAGGCGCCCGCCCATGACCATAACCGTGACGACGCCGCCGGCGGAGGAGCCGCTGACGCTCAGCGATGCGAAGGCCCATCTGCGGGTCGACGCCAGCGACGAGGACGCCTATATCGCCGACGCCGTTGTCGCGGCGCGGCGGGCGGTGGAGGCCCGAACGGGCCTCACCCTCATTACACAGACATTGACATGGACTTTCGACGAATTCCCCGAGGGCGCTGTTTTGGCGCTGCCGGCGGGGCCTGTGCAATCGGTAACGGCGGTGCGCAGCTATGACGCCGACGGCGTCGCCAGCGTCTACGGCGCGTCGAACTACACGCTTGACGGCGGCGCGCAGACGCCGCGCGTCGTGCGCAAGGCGGGCGCCGTTTGGCCGACGCCGGGGCGCAACGCCCTTGGCGGCGCCGTGGAGTTCGTCGCGGGCTTCGGTGCGGCGGCTGTCGTTCCGGAGGACCTTGTACAGGCCGTGCGCATCCTGACGGCCCATTATTTCGAGCGCCGGGAGCTGTCGGAGGCGGATCGCCAGACACGTACGCCGGACGGGTTTGAGGCGCTGATCGCGCCCCACCGGCGGGTGCGGCTGTGATCGGGCGGTTGCGGCATCGCGTGGCGCTGCAAAGCGCGGCGCGCACAGGCGACGGCGGCGGCGGCGGGAGCGTGGCGTGGACGACGTTCGCGAACGTGTGGGCCGATGTCCGCACCTTGCGATCCTCAGACGATGCTGCGGCCGATCGCGATGCGCGGCTGAAACGCTACAGGATCACCCTGCGCCACCGCGACGATGTGACGTTTGAAACACGGCTTGTCTATCGCGGCGCGGCGCTTGAGATCCTCTCGATACAAACGGAAGCGGAACGGGGACGCTGGCTCGTCCTTGACTGTGCGGAGGCGCGAACATGACCGGCGATGCAAGTTGGGAGGTGCAGCAGGCGGTGTACGCTGCGCTGTCCGCAGACAGCGCGCTGCAGGCTTTGATTGGCGCGCCGGCGCGCATTTACGACGACGCGCCCGCCGATGCGGCGTTCCCGTTCGTCACCATCGGCCAGGCCCGCGCCACGGACTGGCACGGGGCGGACGGCGGCGTGGAGCATGACATACGGCTTTACGCCTGGTCGCGCTACGCCGGGCGCAAGGAGGTGAAGCAAATCATCTCCGCCGTTTACGACATTGTGCACGAAGGGAGCTTCAGCGTCGCCGGCCACAGGCTGGTGAACAGCCGCTTCGTGTTCGCCGATATTTTCCGTCGCCAGGACGGCGACACCTATCAAGGGGTGATGCGGTATCGCATCGTCACCGAACCGTCAGCTTAAGGAGGGCTGTTTCCATGGCTGCGCAAAAGGGCAAGGACGTATTGTTGAAAATCGGCGACGGCGGCGCGCCGGAGGCGTTCGCCACCATCGGCGGCATGCGGTCGAAGTCGATCGCGCTCAACGCCGAGGCTGTCGACATCACCCATTCGGACAGCGCCGGGGCCTGGCGGGAATTGCTGTCGGGCGCCGGCGTCAGGTCGGCGAGCGTTTCCGGCGCGGGCGTTTTCCGCGACGACGCCGCCGCAGAAGCGGCGCGGGCGGCGTTTTTCGCCCACGCGATATCGAACTGGCAACTGGTGATCCCGGACTTCGGCGTCCTCGAAGGGCCGTTCCAGATCTCCAATCTCGATTACGCCGGCGCGTTTAACGGGGAGGCGACGATGAGCTTGTCCCTTGAGTCCGCCGGCGCTCTGACCTTTACGGCGGCGTAAGGGGATGGCGAACGGCATGCGCGGAGAGACCGTTTTATCCGTCAACGGCGCGCCAAAGCGGCTGTGCCTCACCCTGGGCGCCTTGGCGGCGCTGGAGACGGCGTTTGACGCCTCGGGGCTTGCTGCTTTGTCGGAGCGCCTGTCCCGTCCGTCTTCGGAGGACCTTGTGGTTGTGATCCATGCGCTGCTCCTGGGCGGCGGGGAGGAGATGAGCCTCGATGAGGTGCGCCGGGCGCGCATTGACCTCGGGGAGGCGATCGCCGCCGTTTCCGCCGCCTTCGGCGCGATCGGCGCAGAGCGGGAGACGCCCGGCCCGGAAAAGATCTAGGCCCGACCGCGCCGACGGCGCAAACGCCTTGGCGGGCCTGGCTGGGCCTCGCCGTTGCGCGGATCGGGCTTGCGCCGGAGGCGTTCTGGCGCTTGAGCGTCTGGGAGTGGGCCGTTATCGCCGACGCGACAGGGCTCGCGGCCGAGGCGCCGTTACGAAGTGAAGAGTTGCAGCGCCTGATGGCGCATTACCCGGATGGAGGCCGAAGCCAGTTATGAGCGAGACCACGCGCGTCAATTTAAGCGTCGACGCCAGCGGATTGTCCGAGGGCGTGCGCGAAGCCGGCGTGGAGATCGACCAGGTTGTGCGGGATGATATCGCAGGGTCTTTAGAGGTCCTTGACGAGGCGTTCGAGAAAACCGCAAGCAACATTGAGCGATCTCTCAACAGGGCCGCGCGGACGGGCAAGTTCTCTTTTGAGGACATGTCGAAGTCCATTGTCCGAAGCCTGTCGAATCTGGCTGTCGATAATTTCGTCCGTAAGCCCCTTGAAAAGGGGTTAAGCCAGGTTTTCTCCAATCTGCCCTTCGGCGGGGCGCGCGCGGGCGGCGGCGCTGTCGCCCCCGGCGCGGCGTACCTCGTCGGCGAGCGCGGCCCGGAGCTGTTCACTCCCCGCAGCCCGGGCCGCGTCATGCCCGGCGGGGCGTCAAACCTGACGGTGAATTTCAACGTGCCGCCGGGCGCGGACGCTGAGACCTTCCGCCAGTCCGAAGCGCAAATCGCCGCCATGCTCGCCCGCGCTGTCGGGCGCGGCGGCCGCAACATGTAAGGGGACCTTATGTCTTTCCATGAAGTGCGTTTTCCAACGGCGATTTCTTTGAATTCCGAAGGGGGGCCTGTGCGGCGTACGGATGTCGTCACCCTTGCCTCCGGCCATGAGGAGCGCAACACGCCCTGGAAGCATTCGCGCCGGCGCTATAACGCCGGGTACGGCGTGAAGTCGGCAAGCGATATTGAGGCCGTTCTGGCGTTTTTCGAAGCGCGCCGGGGGCGGCTTTACGGGTTTCGCTGGCGCGATCCGTTCGACTGGAAATCCTCCCCCCTCGCCATGGATACGGGCTCTACCGATCAGCCCATCGGGACGGGAGACGGCGTTGCGACCGTCTTTCAACTGACCAAACGCTATGAAAGCGGCGGCGTTGCATATGACCGGGATATCGCAAAGCCCGTTGCGGGAACGGTTCTGATCGCTTTGGCGGGCGTCGCTCAGGCCGAGGGCGCGGATTTCACCGTCGATGTGACGACGGGCGAGGTGACATTCGCCGTTGCGCCGGGCCCGGGCGTTGCGGTCACCGCCGGGTATGAGTTCGACACGCCGGTGCGGTTCGACAGCGATGCGCTGAGCGTCAGTCGGGCCGCGTTCGAGGCGGGCGATATCGCCAATATTCCGTTGATTGAGGTGCTGACGTCATGAGAGATTTTTCCACCGCCCTCACGGCGCATTTGCAGTCGGGCGCCACCACCATGTGCTCCTGCTGGAAGGTGACGCGCAAGGACGGCGTCGTGTTCGGCTTCACAGACCATGACAGAGATATTTCCTTTGACGGCGTTGCTTATGAAGCCGCGTCCGGCGCAACGGGGTCGGCGGAGGAGACAAGCTCCGATTTGTCCGTGGACAATATGTCCATTCTCGGGGCGTTGTCCTCTTCGTCGCTGACGCCGGACGCCCTTGACGCTGGGGTCTTTGACGATGCGACTGTCGAGGTGTTTCGGGTCAACTGGGAAAGCACCGATCAGCGGTATCTTGCCCGCAAGGGCTCCATCGGGGAGGTGCGCCGGGACCGGAACGGCTACGCCGCCGAGGTGCGGGGGCTCGCCCATTATCTCGACCAGTCCGTCGGGCGGCGGTACCAGCGCGGTTGCGACGCGGTTTTGGGCGACGGACGCTGCGGGGTCGATCTTAGCGCCGCCGCCTATCGCGGGGTTGGCGCCGTAACGTCCGTAATCGATTCGCGCCGGTTTTCCGTGTCGGGACTGGACGGGTTTGCGACCGACTGGTTTTCCCGGGGGCGGCTTGTGTGGACGTCCGGCGCAAACGCCAACGTCGACATGGACGTGAAGGCCCACGCCAAGGGCGCCGGCGTTTCGATAACGCTGTGGCGGCCGATGAGCGCAGATGTCGCCGTTGGCGATGCTTTTGTCGTGACAGCGGGGTGCGACAAGCTTTTTGCAACGTGTCGGGACAAATTTTCCAATACTGTCAACTTTCGCGGCTTCCACATGATGCCGGGGAACGACTTCGCCCAGAGCTATCCCAATCGCGGCGATGCGCTGGACGGCGGCAAGCGCGGGTGACGGGCGATGCAGGAGACGTCGTCTTTGCCGCGCGCCGCCATCGTCGCCGCCGCCCGGGGGTGGCTGGGCACGCCTTATTTGCATCAAACGAGCGCCAAGGGCGTCGCCACGGACTGTCTCGGCCTTGTGCGCGGTCTCTACCGGGAGCTTGTGGGGCCTGAGCCTGAAAAGATTCCACCCTACACCCCCGACTGGGCCGAGACGAAGGCCGAAGAGACGTTTTTGGCCGGGGCGCGTCGTCATCTTGTTCCGTGTCCGGTTGAGGCGATGGCGCCGGGGGACGTTTTGCTGTTCCGGGTCGCCCGCCGCGGGCCGGCCAAGCATGCCGCGATTTTATCCGAACCGGGGCGCATCATCCACGCCTACGCCGGCCATGCTGTGACGGAAAGTCACTTGAACCGTTGGTGGCGCGCCCGCCTTGTCGCTGTCTTTTCTTTTCCGGGAGCCGAAGAATGGCCCAACTCGTCCTAAGCGCCGCCTCGGCGGGCGCGAATTTCGTCGCAACCAACGGCGCCCAGTTTCTGGCGCGGACCGCCGCTTCGACGGCGGCGAGTTTCGTCGGTGCACAGCTTAACCGGTTCATCTTCGGGCCCCAGCGTTATCGCAGCCAGCGGGGCGGGCGCCTGAACGATTTGCAGGTCCAGGCCTCCAGCGAGGGCGCGCCGGTGTTCCGGGTCTACGGCCGCGCGCGCATCGCCGGCCAGGTGATCTGGGCGACGAATTTCAAGGAAACACTGGTGGAGGAGACCCAGTCCACCGGCGGCAAGGGCGGCGGGTCGCGGGCCGAAACAACCGTCTCGGAGTATCTGTATTCCTGCAATTTCGCCGTGGGCCTGTGCGAGGGGCCGATCAGCCGCATCGGCCGGGTCTGGGCCGACGGCAAGCCCCTGGCGCTCGGCGACTATACGGTGCGGATCTACAATGGCGACGAGACGCAGACGCCGGACGCGCTCATCGAAGCGGTGGAGGGCGTCGGCGCTGCGCCAGGGTTCCGCGGCCTCGCCTATGTGGTTTTTGAAGACATGCCTTTGAAGCGGTTCGGCAACCGCCTGCCGCAGCTGAATTTCGAGGTGTTTCGCCTTGTGGGCGCCGACGATCCCAAGGCGCTTGAAAATGCAGTCTCGGCGGTGAACATCATCCCGTCCTCGGGCGAATTCGTCTACGGCACGGAGCCTGTGAGCCGCACTTTGTCTGAAGGCGCGACAGCCTCTGAAAATGTCAACAACGCCATGGGGGACACGGACTTCACGGTCTCCATGGACGAGATGCAGGACATTTTGCCGAACTGCCAGGCGGCGAGCCTTATCGTCTCGTGGTTCGGCGATGACCTGCGCGCCGGGGAGACGACGATCCGTCCTGGGGTGGAGGAAACCGACAAGGAGACGACCCCCTACAGCTGGATCGTAGGCGGCGTCGACCGGGCCGGCGCTTATGAGGTCACCCGCATCGACGACCGGCCGGCCTATGGCGGCACGCCGTCGGACCGGGCGGTGATCCAGGCGATCCAGGACTTGAAGGCCCGGGGCCTCAGCGTCGTGTTCTATCCGTTTATTCTTATGGACATTCCTTCCGGCAACGGTCTACCGGACCCCTACGGCGGGGCGGCGCAAGGGGCGTATCCCTGGCGCGGGCGGATCACCTGCCATCCGGCGCCGGGCCAGCCGGGGACGCCGGACAAAACGGCCGCCGCCGAAGCGCAGATCGATGCTTTATTCGGAACCGCTGCGCCCGGAGATTTCACGCAAAGCACGGACACGGTTTTTTATTCCGGGTCGTCGGAATGGTCGATACGGCGCATGGTGCTGCACTACGCCCATCTGTGCGCGCGCGCCGGCGGGGTGGATGCGTTTTTAATCGGTACAGAGATGGTGGGAACGACGACTGTGCGCGGCGCCGCAGACGCGTTTCCCGCAGTTGATCATTTCAAAGCGCTGGCCGCCGATGTGAAGTCCATTCTCGGCGGTGCGACGAAAGTGTCTTATGCGGCGGACTGGACGGAGTATTTCGGCTACCAGCCATCGGACGGCTCTGGCGACGTGTTCTTTCATTTGGACCCGCTGTGGAGCGATCCGAACATAGACTTTATCGGCATCGACAATTACATGCCGCTGTCCGACTGGCGCGACGGCCCGGCGCACCTCGATGCGGTCGCCGGTTGGGAGACGATTTATGATCGCGCGTATCTGCAATCGAACCTCGCCGGCGGGGAGGGGTATGACTGGTTCTACGCCTCCGCCGCCGACCGGGACGCGCAAGTCCGCACCCCGATCAGCGACGGCGCTTATGGGGAGCCCTGGGTTTTTCGGTATAAGGATCTCTGGAACTGGTGGTCGAACGCCCACCATGACCGGCCGGGGGGCGTCCGGTCCGTCGCGCCCACCGCCTGGACGCCGGAGAGCAAGCCGATCTGGATGACCGAAATCGGCGCGGGCGCGGTGGACAAAAGCGCCAACCAGCCGAACGTTTTCGTCGACCCGAAAAGCTCCGAGGACGGTTTGCCGTACTACTCCAACGGCGAGCGCGACGACGTCATCGCCAGACGGTTTTTGGAGGCGGTGTACGACTATTGGGCGACGCCTGCCAACAATCCCACGTCAAGCGTCTACGGCGCGCCGATGGTCGCGGCGGACAGGATCTTCGCCTACGCCTGGGACGCGCGGGCCTATCCGGACTTCCCGGCACGCAGCGATGTTTGGGGCGATGCGGACAATTGGGAGCGCGGGCACTGGCTGAACGGGCGGGCGGGTCTTGTTCCCCTGGGCGCGCTCGTCGAAACCTTGTCCGAGGAAAGCGGATTTTCCGATACGGACGGATCGGCGCTTTATCCGTTGTTGCCGGGCTATGTGGTGGAGCAGCCCATGAGCCCCCGCGACGCGATCGAACCCCTGATGCAGGCGTTTCAATTCGATGTCGCTGAGTCGGGCGGCGTTATTAAGTTTCGCGGCCGCGGCGGCGCCCCCGCCGCGACGGTGTCGGAGGATGCGCTCGCCGCCGGGCGGGAGGCCGATTTCGACATCACCCGCGCCCAGGAAACCGATTTGCCGGGCGCGCTGCAGCTGGGCTTTCTCGATGCCGAGGGCGAATACCGCGTCGGCGTTGTGGAGGCCCGTGTGCTCGCCGGGACGTCCGCCCGCCTCGGCGGTGTGGAGGTGAGCGCCGTCATCGACGACGGGCTCGCCCAGAGCATGGCGGACAGTCT
Source organism: Pseudomonadota bacterium (assembly GCA_039183635.1). Taxonomy (GTDB): domain Bacteria; phylum Pseudomonadota; class Alphaproteobacteria; order Caulobacterales; family Parvularculaceae; genus JBCDBL01. Next base: position 5,231 of record JBCDBL010000101.1, on the reverse strand, counting down.
GCTCGCCGACGCCTGGGTGATGCGCGATACGCTGGCGTTCCGCCTGCCGCCGTCGATGTCGCACCTGGAGCCGACGGACGTGGTGACGTTCGAGGCGGCGGGACGCGCCGTGGAGGCGCGTTTGACGGTCATCGAAGATCGCGCCGATCGCGGCGTCGAAGCGGTGTGTACGGAGGCGAGCGTCTACGCCGCGAGCCGCCGGGCCCCGCGCCGCACGGTGGCGCCATCGACGCCGGTCTACGGAACGCCGCTCGCGGTGTATCTCGATCTGCCGCTGTTGCGGGGCGACGAAGTTCCCTATGCGCCCTATATCGCCGCCTTCGCCTCCCCCTGGCCCGGGGGCGTCGCTGTCTACAAAAACGCCGGCGGCGGCGACGTGCTCGCGGGCGTTGCGGCGGCGCAGGCGACCATGGGCGAGACCACGGCGGTTCTGCCGGCCGGGCCTGTCGGACGCTGGGACAGGGGCGCCGGCCTTCAGGTGCGGCTTTACAACGGCGCTTTGCAATCAAAGGCCGAGGCGGACGTGCTCGGCGGCGACAATGTTCTGGCGCTGGAGACGGCGCCCGGCGTGTGGGAGGTCTTGCAGTTCGCCGAAGCGACGTTGGACGGCGGCGTGTGGACATTGCGAAACCTGTTGCGCGGCCAGGCGGGCTCCGACATCGATATGGCGGCGAGCGTTCCTATCGGCGCCCGCATTGTCGTGATGACCGCGGCGGTCCGGCAGCTTGATTTCGGTCTTGATGAACGCGGGCTGACGCTGGTGTGGAAGGCGGGGCCGCAAAACGCGCTGACGGGGGACCCATCCTTCGGATCGCAAAGTTTGAGCTTTGCCGGCGTCGGGTTGCGGCCTCTGAGCCCTGTTCATGTCCGGGCCGAACGCCAGGGTCAGGACATTGTGATCTCCTGGGTTCGCCGGACGCGCATCGGCGGCGACAGCTGGGAGGGGGCTGAGGTTCCTCTTTCCGAAGCGTTTGAGGCATACGAAGTTGATATTTTGGACGGTGGCGCCGTGGTGCGCACGTTGAGCGTCACCGCATCCAGCGCGGTCTATCTGTTCGCCGATCAGGAGAGCGACTTTGGGACGGGCGGTCCTGCCGGAGCGCTGGATGTGCAAGTCTTTCAACGATCCGATGTTTTCGGGCGCGGCGCAGCACGGGCGGCGACGCTTTCGTTTTGAGACCAAGAGCAGCGAATTGAAACGAAACGCGGACATGTTAACCAAAATTTCCATAATGTTCTTTATTTGTTCTATTCTGGCGTGATAAAAAGGCCAAAGCGATAAAGCCCATGTGCAATGATATCCAAAGAGACGGGGACATTGATCTCGCCCTTGCCGCGGGCGCTGTAGCGCGCCTTGGTTTTTATGAATCCGATGAAACGCTGTCGGCTTTGGCCTGGGCGGTGCGGAATCGTCTGGCCGATGAAAACATGCAAGCCTCAGCGCACAACGCTGCGCCGCCATCGGCGCAAAACGTGATCGACGGGCTTTTGATCGAGGCGCAGGACCGCCCGTCCCGCCCGGCGGTGCGGTTGAACCGCGCCGGACGGCACTTTTATGTAGTGGAAAGCGTCTGGGCCGGGCGCATCGCCGACCCCACCGGCGGCGCCCGGTGTTTTCACCATCATCTTGCCGCACCGTCCTGGGCGACGGACATGTCCCCGGTCGGCCTCTATGGCAGGTGGCTGTTTTATCGGGATGCGCGCAAGCGCAGTCGTAAAACAGCAAGCGCTTTTCGGCCTGTCGTTCTGTCCGCCAAAGACCGTCGGCCCTTCGCCTGAAGCGTTGTGGCGTGAGGTAGGCTGAGACAGGCGCTTTAACTCTGTGTTTCGCCGCGCCATGCGCGGCGCCCCCTTCCCAATATCTCCAACCCGTCTTATCTCATTGATGTACCGGTGGCGGTTTGCTCGCCAACGCCGGCTGTTTTCGCCTGTGAGATGTGACCGCTTATGGCTTCGGATCCCTATACAGTTTTGGGCGTGTCCCGCAGCGCCGACGCCGATGCGATTCGCAAAGCCTATCGCAAACTGGCCAAAGAGCTGCACCCGGACCGCAATCCCGGCGACGCCAAAGCCGAAGAGCGCTTTAAGCACGTAAGCGCCGCGTTCGATATTCTCGGCGACCCGGACAAGCGCGCCCGTTTCGATCGCGGCGAGATCGACGGCGCCGGCAATGAGCGCGCTCCTCGCGGTTTCGGCGGCGGCCAGTCCGGCGGTCCCTGGCCCGGCGGGCGCAGACCCGGGGGCGCAGGCGATTCCTATAGCGGTCAGGGCGGTTTTGAAGACATCAGCGACTTGTTTTCAGATCTTTTCGCCGGTCGCCGCCAAAACGCGGCCGCCCGGGGGCGCGACGTCAGATACCAGCTCGCCGTCGATTTTCTCGACGCTGTCGAAGGGGCGAAAAAGCGCGTTTCAATGGCAGACGGCCGCAGCCTTGATCTGGCGATCCCCAAAGGCCTGCGCGACGGTCAGACCTTGAGGTTGAAAGGCCAGGGCGAGCCCGGGCGCGGCGGCGGGGCGGCGGGGGACGTTTATGTCGAAGTGTCGGTCAAAGATCATCCCGTGTTTGAACGCAAGGGCGACGACATTCACATCGAAGCGCCGATTTCCCTGAGCGAAGCGGTGCTCGGCGGGAAGATAACGGTGCCGACGACGTCCGGGCCGGTGGCCGTATCGGTGCCGAAAAATGCCAGCTCCGGCGCAACGCTGCGGTTGCGCGGCAAAGGCGTCGGGCGCGCCGGCGGCGGCGCGGGGGATCAATATGTGCGTCTGAAGATCGTTTTACCCGATAAACCGGACAAGGATCTTGAAGCGTTCGTAAAGGGGTGGTCCGCCGGCGCCGCCGCCAATCCGCGCAAGGATTTCGAACCCTTGTAACGAGGCGGGCGCGCGGCGTTGCCAAAGTCGGCGGCTTAAGGTTAAGTCTCACTGGCTTTAGGATTGAGGGCGTATTCACAAAGCTGGGAACCGGTTTTGCGATCGAATGCGCATCGAAACAAAACCTTGGAGCGCGTTTGCCATTCTGTGAGTTGTAAACGCCCTCTGGATAGAACGTTAAGGGAGCGCGACAGGGCGATGCTCGCCAGTCTCAGTGAAGAGCAGCAAACCCGATTGGAGGGCCTTTTAAAAGGTTTATCCTATCCTGTGGCGGTAAAGCTCCTCGCCGCCGTGGAGCGCGACAGGCTGGTTGGCGCAACCGGCCTTCCCCATGAGACGTTAACAGATTTTCTGCGTCCGGAGATCGTCGCCGGCGGCGGCATGTCCCGCCGGACGCCAACGCCGCAGCGTTTGTTTTGCCAGCCTTTTGAAGATCTTCTCATCGTCTCTCTTCCGTCTGCGAAGACATCTGGCCGTATCGCGCGATCAACTTTAACCCCTGTGTGGGATTGGCTTTGTACAGATGTTCTTCCATCGGACATGCCGACTTATATCGACAAGCTGACCAAGGCGATATTAAACGGCAATGAGGACGTCTTGCGCACTGTCCTGGCCGAGTTGCATCGCCGGGCCGGCGGCGCGATGGCGGCGGCGATCATGGCGGCGGCGGAGGAGGGGCGCTTGTCAGAGCTTTCCGATCGGTTCGGCGGCGCTGTCGGCCTCGATGACGTGCGGGAGATCGCCGACATTGTCGCATACGGACCTGAGGTGATGGAGGCCCAGGAGCGGTTCCCCAAACCGATCTCCCATCTGACCAATGAAGATGTTTACGATCTGCGGCAGTACTATCAGACGATTACGGAAAAAGCACCGCATATGTCGCCCTATTTCATGTTGATCATGATGGGGCGATTGGAGCGGCCCTGGGAAATGGTGGAATTGACGCGCCGTCTGTCTAATACCGATCAGTCCCACCTCATCGCCGGCGACGCCGGTCTGTCGGCGCCGGTCGACAGCTTGATCGGCGACGTAGAGCGGTTCGCCGCGGATTTCGACGCTGACGCCGGACAGACATATCCTGTAGGGGAACTGTTCGGACGACTTGACGGGTTCGGCCATCTCGCAAAGGGGCTGATTAGCGCCCTTGACGGCGATGCGGGACCGTGGGGCCGGCGGATCGCGGCGGCGGAAGCCCATGTCGTCGACGCCGCGCTGCGCCAGATGGAGACGGCCCTGCGAGATCTGCGCGACGTGATGAAAACCCGACGGGCGGGCGGGTACGCCGGGCCTGTCGGCGTGCGTCCGGATGTATCAGCTCCCCGTACGGCCGGCGATGTTGCAAGGGCGGACAACGCCGCTACGCTGTTGCTGCAACTTTCTGAACACGTTGGATTTAACGAAGTGAAGTCCGCTGTTGCTCTTGCGATGGCAAGGCGTGCGACGAGCTTTTGCAGTATGGCGGCGATCTTGTGTATGAAATTCGCGCCGCCGAGGGCGCGGAGCGTCAAGCGGCGCGACGCGTTTTTGACGTCGTGGTTGCGCTTGCGGAGCGGTTCGCCGGCGAAGACGAGGCCGATCTATTGCGTCGTCGCGCGGCCGCCGCCGCCCAGGCGGCCTAGTCCTTCAGGTTTTTGAGTATCGGAGACACGCGCTATTTTGCTGTTTTGGATTTGCGCCGCCGCACTAACGCTCGCCGCGCTTGCGCCGATTTTTCGCGCTACAATGAATGCTGCGCCGCGGGAGGCGGCGCGACGGGCCTATGACGACCGCATCGCTGAAATCGATGCAGATGCGGCAGCCGGCGCTATGACGGCGGAGGACGCCGAGACCGCCCGCACCGCCGCCGCCCGGCGCCTTTTGGCCGCCCATGGCGCCGAAGGGACGGTGCGCCCGCTGCGGTTCGCCGGGCTCGCCGCCGCGGCCGCGGTTTTCCTCGCAGCGCCCCTCGCCCTTTATCTTGTCATCGGTTCCCCGGGAAAGCCCGATGCGCCATTGGGCGCCCGCGTGGCGGCCGTGGCGGCGGCCGATCCTGAAACTCTGCCCCCGGAAGACATCATTCTGCGCTTGGAGGCCGAAGCCCGCGCCGCGCCCCGCAACGCCGAGGCATGGGACCGTCTCGGGCGGGCCTATCTTGCGTTGGGCGTCGACAAGGCGCCGGAGGCGTTTTTGCGGGCGATCGAAACCGGCGGCGAGACGCCGGCCCGTCTCACCGATTTCGCCGCCGCTCTGATGGCCCGGGGCGAACCCCAGGCGCTGAAAGAGGCCAAAGCGGTTCTGGTCCGCGCGACGGAGGCCGCGCCCGGCCAATGGCGGGCGTTCATGCTTTTGGGCGTCGCCCATATGCAAAGCGGCGCCCC
>JBCDBL010000100.1:0-16148 GCA_039183635.1 Pseudomonadota bacterium | reverse complement strand
TGGGCGCGAAGAGAAAGACGAAAAACCGCATCACCGGCGCGACGGTCATGGCGAAGCCGTCGGGGCGGGCGATGGCGGCGGTTTTCGGCAATACTTCGGCGAAGACCACGACGAGGGCGGTCATGACGGCGGTGGCGTACAGGACGCCCTGGTCTCCGGCGATGGCGGTGAGGACCGTTGTCGATAAAGAGGTGGCGAGAATGTTGACGAGATTGTTGCCCAGCAAAATACCGCCGATGAGCCGTTCACGGTTATTGATCAGCCGGTTCACTGCGACAGCGCGGCGGTTGCCGTCTTTTTCCAGCATCCGCATGCGCGCTCGCGATGTCGCCGTCAGTGCGGTTTCAGAGCCTGAGAAAAAGGCGGAGACGAACAAAAGGCCGATAATGGCGAGGATGAGAATTGTATGGTCCATTAGGCGGTGTTGATATGGTCGGCTAAAAAAGCTTCGATGGTGTCGGCGGCGACGTCGCTTTGAATAAACGCCTCACCGATGCGGTGTGCAAGGATGAATGTCAATGCGCCGTCGACGACCTTTTTGTCCTGGCGCATATGGTCGACCAGTTCAGCGGCGTTGAATGCGGCGCCTTTAATATCGCTGAGGCGGGTCGGCAGGCCAAGGGCGGCGAGGTGCGAACGCGCGCGGACCGCGTCCTCTGCCGGGCAAAGACCCTGGGCTGCGGAAAAATCAAAAGCAAGACACATGCCGACCGCCACCCCTTCGCCGTGGAGCAGACGCCCGTCATAGCCGCAAGCGGCCTCCAGCGCATGGCCGAACGTATGGCCGAGATTCAACAGGGCCCGCACGCCCCCCTCGCGCTCGTCCTGCGCCACCACAGCGGCTTTGGCGTTGCAGGAGACTTTGATGGCGTGGACGCGCTTGTCGGCGCTGCCGGCTTTCAAGGCGGCGCCGTTCGCCTCCAACCAGTCGAAAAACGCCGCATCGCCGAGAAGGCCGTACTTCACCACCTCGGCGTAACCGGCGAGGAACTCCCGCTCCGACAAGGTGTTCAAAACGTCCGTGTCGGCGAGGACCAGTTTCGGCTGGTGGAACGCGCCGACGAGGTTTTTGCCCTGGGCGACGTTGATGCCGGTTTTTCCGCCGACGGAGCTGTCCACCTGGGCGAGTAAAGTGGTGGGGATCTGAATGAAGTCGCACCCCCGGCGCAACGTCGCAGCGGCGAAACCGGTCAGGTCGCCGATCACCCCGCCGCCGAAGGCGACAAGGGCGTCCCTGCGCTCCACCTTCATCTCCAAAAGCTCCGCAATCAGCGCTTCGAGGTGGGCGAAGCTTTTGGTTTGCTCCCCGGCGGGCAGAATGACCCCGTTATGTTCGATCCCGCCGGCGTCGAGGGCGTTTTTCAAGCGCTCAAGATGCAGATCGGCGACGGTCTCGTCGGTGACGATGGCGACTCTGGGGCGCGCGAGAACTGTTTTGAGGCGATCGCCGGCTGTATCGATCAGGCCGGCGCCGATGTGAATGTCATAGGACCGCTCGGCTAGGGCGACGCGGACGGTGTCTTCCGCCATGTTACTGCGCCTCCAGATGAGTGGTAATGGCGTCGAGGACGGCGTCCACCGCCGCCGCATGGGGGCCTTCCAGGCTTTCCACCGTCACATCGGCTTCGGCGTAAACAGGATAGCGTTCGTCCATCAGGCGTTTCATGATCTCTTTCGGGTTCCCCTCGGCGAGCAGGGGGCGCGTGTTTCTTTTTGTCGCGCGTGCGGTGATAAGGTCAAGATCCGCCTTTAACCAAACCGTGACGGCTTTGGCTTTCAGGAGCGCCCGGGTCTCGTCCTGCATGAAGGCGCCGCCGCCGGTGGCGAGCACGTGGGGCGGGCCTTCCAGGAGCCGGGAGATAACGCGGCGTTCGCCGTCCCGGAATTCCCCTTCGCCATGGGTTTTGAAGATGTCCGTCACGCTCATCCCCGCGGCGGCCTCGATCTCTGCGTCCGCATCGAAAAACGGCAGGCCGATCCGCGCCGCCACGCGTCGTCCCACCGTGGTCTTACCGGCGCCCATAAGCCCCACAAGCGCGATGGTGCGCTGTTTTAGGGGGGAGGCGGGCTGGTTTGGGGCGTCAGACATCATAAAAGCGAGGGGCCGATAAATCATAAACGGCGATGTAGTGCGATAAACTCACGATTTTTACACGAGGCGGTGCGTTCGCGCCAGCTGCGTCGTGGGACTTTGACAGGGTTAATCAAAATCCGTCGCAAGTCGCATCAAATATTGCCCATATCCGGTTTTCTTAAGCTCTTCGCCAAGTTCGTAGAGCTGATCTTTATCGATGCGCCCCATACGATAGGCGACTTCTTCCGGGCAGCCGATTTTAAGCCCCTGGCGTTCCTCCACAGTTTGAACGAACTGCGCGGCGTGGAGCAGAGATTCTTGTGTGCCGGTGTCGAGCCAGGCGAAGCCGCGGCCCATTTGTTCAACAGTAAGCTTGCCGTCGTCGAGATAAAACTGGTTCAACGTTGTAATTTCAAGCTCGCCCCGGGCGGAAGGTTTTACCTGTTTGGCCCGCTCGCACACTGTGTCGTCATAGAAATAAAGTCCGGTGACGGCGTAATTCGATTTTGGTTGCTCCGGTTTTTCTTCGATGCTGACCGCTTTGCCGGCGTCGTCGAACTCAACAACGCCATAGCGTTCCGGGTCGCTGACGCGGTACCCAAACACGACTGCGCCGTCTTTTGCAGCTGCGGCCCGTTGAACCATCTCCGTCATATGGTGGCCGTAGAAAATATTGTCCCCAAGGATAAGCGCGCATGGATCTCCATTGACGAACTCCTCACCGATCAAAAACGCCTCGGCCAGGCCGTTGGGGGAGGGTTGGACAGCGTAATTGAGGCCAACGCCCCATTTTTGTCCGTCTCCTAACAGCCTTTTAAAGGCCGGCGCGTCTTCCGGCGTCGTGATGATGAGAATATCCGTAACGCCGGCGAGCATCAGCACCGACAGCGGATAGTAAATCATAGGCTTATCGTAGACCGGCAGAAGTTGCTTGCTGGCCGCAAGGGTCAAAGGATAAAGCCGCGTGCCGGAGCCGCCGGCGAGAATGATGCCTTTCATAGGGTCAACCTTCTTTCGGGGACGCAAGGACCTCTGCAACTGTTGAGGCGACGCGTGGGCGCCAGTCTTTCGGGCGAATGCCGAACGTCCTTTGAATTTTATTGCAATTTAAAACCGAGTTCGCCGGCCGTTTGGCTGGCGTTGGATAGTCTGCCGTGGCGATAGGCGCGACATCGGTGTCGTATCCGGCCGTTTTGAAAATATATCTGGCGTATTGGGCCCAGCTGGTCTCGCCATCGCCGCTGTAGTGGTAGACGCCGGAAACCTCCGACAAGCGCTTTTTCAGCGTGGGGGCGAGGGTGAGGATCGTCTGTGCAATATCGCCGGCATGGGTCGGCGCGCCTTTTTGATCTGCGACGATGCGCATCTGCGGCCGCTCTGCGCCAAGGCGCAACATGGTGCGCAAGAAGTTATGGCCTTCAGCGCCGTAGACCCAGGCGGTGCGCAAGATAACGTAGGCGCCGGCTATGTTTTCAATTCCGATTTCGCCGGCCAGTTTGGAAAGTCCGTATACAGTTTCAGGACCTGTTGCGTCAGTTTCTGTGTAGGGGGCGGTTCCGCTGCCGGAAAAGACGTAGTCGGTAGAGATATGTATGAACGGCAAGGCGCGTTTGGCGCATTCCTGCGCCATGGCGATGGGCGCTGCGGCGTTGACGGCGAAAGCTGTCGCAAGGTCGTCTTCGGCCTGGTCGACGGCGGTATACGCGGCGCAGTTTACAACCATCTGCGCATCGGCCGTTGCGATCGCCGCCCGCACAGCGGCGATGTCCGTCAGGTTCGCTTCGTCCCGGGACAAGGCGGTGATCTCGACCCCGGCGTTTGTCGCCTGGCGCAGCATTTCCTTTGCGACCTGGCCCGTGGCCCCGAATTGGAGAATGCGCATCCTTATCCGCCTGCAGATTTGCTCTCTAATCCGATACGCTCGCCGGTGAAGCCCCGGTTGCGGATATTCTCCACCCAGGCGCCGTTCTCAAGGTACCAGCGAACCGTAGCGGCCATTCCCTCTTCCAGAGTGACAGAGGGGCGCCAGCCAAGCTCCCGCTCAATTTTACTGGCGTCTATCGCATAGCGCAGATCGTGGCCCGGCCGGTCCGTCACGAACTGGATAAGGTTTTCATGGGGCGTGTCGCGTTTGGTCGGCGACATCTCATCCATAAGCCGGCAGATGATTTTGACGAGATCGATGTTGCGTCGCTCTTCGTTGCCGCCGACATTATAGGTCTCGCCAATTGCGCCCTTTTGCAAAATTGTAAGGAGCGCCGACGCGTGATCCTCGACGAACAGCCAGTCCCGCACATTCTCGCCTTTGCCGTAGACGGGGATGGCCTCGCCGCCCAGGGCCGACAGGATGACGACGGGGATGAGCTTTTCGGGGAACTGATAGGGACCGTAATTGTTCGAGCAATTGCTGGTGACGACCGGCATGGCGTAAGTGTGCGTCCAGGCCCTCGCCAGAAAATCCGATGCGGCCTTTGATGCAGAATAGGGGGAGTTTGGGGCGTAGGGCGTCGTTTCGGTGAACAAGCCTTCTGCGCCTAATGTTCCGTAGACCTCGTCCGTAGACACATGGTGGAACCTGAACGCTTCGCGCGCGGGGCCGGTGAGGGTTTCAAAATGCCGCCGCGCCGCCTGGAGCAATGTATATGTGCCCACAATGTTGGTTTCAATAAAAGCGCCAGGTCCGTCGATGGAGCGGTCCACATGGCTTTCGGCGGCCAAGTGCATGACAGCGTCAGGTTCATGGGCCTCGAAAATTTTGTCGAGAGCATCCCGGTTGCATATGTCCGCCTGTTCGAAGGCGTAATTCGGATGATCCGCGACGCCGGCCACATTTGCAGGGTTCGCTGCGTAGGTGAGTTTATCGAGATTGACAACGCTGTGACCCGTTGCAATCGCCTGGCGAACGACGGCGGAACCAATGAACCCGGCGCCCCCGGTGATAAGTATTTTCATGGCCCCCCCTAACGCGCTACGCGGGCTGTTTTTTGTAAACGAAGGGTGTGTCGAAACTCCGAAACGGTGCGGCGTCAGCGTCTTTTTCCGACAGCATGACTGTGTCCGCAGGCGCGCCCCATTCTATGCCGATGTCCTTATCGGACCACAATACCGATCCTTCGCTCTGTTTGTCATAATGGGCGTTCACTTTGTAGGCGACCACCGTATCCGGTTCCAGGGTTAAAAACCCATGCAAAAAACCTTCGGGCACAAAAAGCTGTTCGCCGTCTTCAGCGCTAAGCTCCGCGCCGTCCCATTGGCCGTAGCGGGGGGAGCCGGCGCGAACGTCGACAGCGACGTCGAAAATACGCCCCTGGAGCACCCGCACCAATTTCGCCTGGGCGAAGGGCGGCGCCTGGAAATGCAAGCCGCGTAACGTGTGTTTTTGGGCGGAGTAAGACTGATTGTCCTGCACGAAATCAAACGGGCCGACAGCCTCGCCGAAGGTGCGTTTGTTATAGGTTTCACTGAAATAGCCGCGATCGTCGCGAAAGCGGCGCGGCGTCAGTTTCAGCACTTCAGGCAATTTCAGCGGCTCTACAATCATGGCCGCGGACAATAGTTTAAATCACATTGAAGGACTAGAGCCGTTTGCGGCTTATGTGATTCAACTCGAATGGCTGCGAACGGCTGTAAATCTTTGTTTTAGCAGATTGCGGACAACGAACCGGCGATCAGCTCCGCCTGCAATCCGGGTCAAGAGATTCGAACGTTTTAGCGATCGACCGCCATCATTCCGCTGGTTGCGTTTGAGGCTTGTTCTCGCCGCGGGCGGACGCGCTGTCCCCGAAGCCCGGTTCGTCGGCGTCTGTATAGACGTTACGGAAAAACCGAGAGATATCGACGCCGACGCCATACATGCAGGGAACGAAAAACAGCGTCAGAAATGTTGCGAAAAAGATCCCGAACGCCAGTGAGATGACCATGGGTTGAAGGAAGCGCGCATCGTAGGATTGCTCAAGCATAATGGGCACAAGACCGATAAACGTCGTCACGGACGTCAGCAAAATCGGACGGAAGCGCGTAACGCCCGCCTCTATGAGGGCTTCCATGGCCCCAAGGCCTTGGGCGCGCAAACGGTTCACGTAATCGACGAGGACGAGATTGTCGTTAACGACGACGCCGGCGGCTGCGGCGATGCCGAAATAAGAGAACAACGCCATCGGTTCGTTTAAAAGAAAATGGCCGAACACAGCGCCCGTAAAGCCGAACGGGATTGCTGTCATGATGAGAAGAGGTTGGGCGTAGGAGCTAAAGGCGACGGCAAGGAGCGCGTACATGGCGAATAATGCGAAGAAGGACAGAACGACGGCTTCGCCCATGAACTTGGTTTGCTCCTCCGCCTCGCCGCGCAAAGCGACAGTGACGTTGGGGTGACGGTCCCGCAATTCGGGAACGTAATTTTGGAAAAAATCACTCATGATTGGACCGCGCTCAGCGTCCGGAAGCAACTGTGCGGTTATGACAGTTGTCCGCTGGCGATCACGTCTTTGGATTTTTTTGAAGAATGTTGTGTACTCAATATCCGCGACAGCACGGATAGGTATTTCGCGGCCGTCGTTTGTCCGTATTCTAACGTTTTCAAGGCTGTCAAGGGAGCGACGCGTTTCAAGCGGGTAGCGCACCATGACACGAACATCTTCCCCGTCTCTTGGCAGGCGTTGCACCTCTTCGCCGTAATAGGCCTGACGAACTTGGCGGCTGACTTCCGCGAGGGTGAGCCCGAAGCGTTCGGCGTCCGGTTTTAAGTTGACCTGAATTTCATCTGTCGCCGTTTGCAGGTTGTCGCGAATATCGTATGTCCCGTTTTGCCTTCGCAAATAGGTTTTAATATCCTCTTTGGCCAAGCGTAGATCGATGAGATTATCGGCTTCGATGCCAATCTCAATATCGGCCTGCATGTTAGAGAAGGTATAGTCTACGACTATATCATCTGCATCGGGAATTTCGCCAATTTCGTTACGAAACTCGTCTGCGAATGACTTTGAGGAGAACGGCCGGTCATCGGCTGGCGCCAGCGTTATGAACTTTTCGACGCTGCCGTCTGAAACCATTAGGTACTTTATTTTAATGATATCCTCGCCGGATCGATCAACGCCCTCATACTTGTCTTCAAGTCTTTCGGCGGCCGCCTCGATGATTTTACCGACCTCTACGCTTCTGCTGTAGGGCGTTCCTTCAGCAAGCTTTACAGATGTCACAATGAAATCATTTTCAATTACAGGCATGAAACTGAATCTGATCCAGTGGGTGGAAAGCATGGTCGCTGCAATCGCGAAGGCCATAAAGAAGCCGGCCACGGTGGCGTATCTATGCTTCATCGCCTTGGCGGCTATTGGTCTGTATACGTTCTCGGCGACATAAATCATGCTGTCGGCGATGCGGGCTTGAAATTTCCCAAACCCCTTATCCCGTTTCTGGGGACCCATATGGGCAAGATGCGCCGGCAGGATAAGAAACGATTCGATAAGGGAAAAGCTCAAGGCGAATACGATTGTCAGCGTCAGGTGCTTCGTAAACTGGCTGGCGACGCCGGAGATGAACATCCAAGGCGCAAATGCGATCATCGTAGTCAGCACAGCGTATATAACGGGCTTGGCCACCAGTTGCGCGCCGGCGATCGCTGCGGTCACGCCCGTCTCGCCTTTTTCAACTTGTCTGTGTATGGCTTCGCCGACGATAATCGCGTCATCCACGACCACTCCTAACACCAGCAAAAACGCGGTCAGGGATAACATGTTGAGTGAAACATCCGCCACAGGCATAAAAATAAAAGCGCCGATGAACGATACGGCGATGCCGCCCGCAACCCAAAACGCGACGACGGGCCTGAGGAACAAAATCAACACCGTCATTACAAGGATAAGCCCAATAATCGCGTTCGATGCAACCAGCGACATGCGATCAAAGTAAAGCTCGGAACTGTCCCACCACAAGATAAGCTCAAGGTCTTCGGGTGTTTCGGCTTTCTTTTCTTCAAACCATGCGTTCACCGCCCGCGAAATCGTCACCACGTTTTGGGTTTCGGGCGCGACCACTGTGATAAGAGCGACCGGCTTGCCGTTGAGCTTCGTCATCAGGTTAACGTCTTCAAAGCCATCTATGACGGTTGCGACGTCTTTCACGCGAATAACGGCGCCGTCCGGCGTTTGGCGCACCACGATATTTTCAAAATCTTCTCTGGTCTCCGCCAGATTGCGTGTCGAAAGCTGAACGTCGCCGCTGTCGGTGCGCACCGTTCCTGAGGATAAATTTAAGGACGACGCCCGGACGGCCGCTGCGACATTGTCAAGCTGTAACCCATATCGCCTGAGCGCCTCCTCGGACACTTCAATGGATACTTCTTCATTTCGGGTCCCCATCGTCCGTACAAGGGGGGAACCGCCGGCTATCGCCGCCAATTCGTCTCGGTACGTCTCTGCAGTGCGCGATAGCGTGCGCTCATCGGCGTCGCCGTAAACAGCGAGGAAGATTAGATCTTCGTTGTTATCCAGGCGTTGGACAATTGGCGGGAAAGCGTCGGCCGGGAAGGTTGAGATGCCGTCGATGCGGGCTTTCACCTCGTTCACCATATCATCGATGTCAGCGGTTTCCTCAACGCCCACGGTGATGCTGGCGTACCCTTCGTTTGCGTTGGAAGAGACATTCTTAATATTGTCGAGGTCGGCGATGGCCTCTTCTACGCGCAGAATGATTTGCTCTTCAACTTCCTGCGGCGCCGCGCCAGGCCAGGATACGGCGACGTAAACGGCGTTTATTTGGAATGACGGAAAAACCTCCCGCTCCATCCGTAAGAAGGAGATCACGCCTGCCAGAATACACGCCGCCATAAGAAGGTTGGCGGCGACGGAATTGCGCGCCCACCAGGCGATAATTCCCGTCATAGAACATCTCCCGATATCTGATTGTCCGGGCCAGGCGTTGCGGCGATATCCCCGCTACTCGACGGACGCAAGGGCGTACGGTCCTGATCCAAAGCTTGCACCAGCGTGCCGACTTCCAGGGATGCGATCGATGATACGACAACAAGATCTCCGTCGTTCAGGCCAGAGCCGATGATGGTTTCATCTCGGTCTGAGGCAAGAATTGCAACACGGCGCGATTGCAACCTATTTGATCCGTCTACAATGTAAACCTTATCGCCGCTGCGTATCGATCGGCTTGGTACGACGAGGGCGTTGGGCATGGCGCGCCCGTCGATCTTCGCCTCCACAAACAAACCGACAGCCAGTGGCGCATCGCCGTCCGCACCCTCGCCGTAAGGCTCTTCAACTTCAATGATTGCGAAAAGTTGACGGGTCGTGCTGTCGATTGCAGCGTCCGTTCTGGTGATGCGTCCAGACCAGCTGTGCGCCGCTCCAGCAACGACAGTTGACAGCAGCGCTTCGGGGCCGGGCGTCTCGGTGCTTGCGGCGAAGGCCAAAGGCATGTCCAGCTTTGCAAGATCTGCATCGGCCAGGGGGACCCGTATCTCGACAATGTCCGTTGCGAACGCTTTTGCAAGGGGAGTTCCTGGTCCTACGAATTGTCCGCGATCAACGTACTTTTGACGTATGCGGCCGTCAAAGGGGGCTGTGATCTCGGTGCGCTTCAAGTTCAACTTTGCTTCGGCCAAATCTGCTTTGGCCGCCTCATGTTCGGCTCTGGCCTGCGCCAGTTGCGGCAGGCGCAATGTCAGGGCCGATGCTTCGCCTTCGCCGCCAAGCTCGCGCCAATCGCGTTCTGCAAGCTCAGCTTCAGCTTCCTCCCGCTTCAGATTTTGCTCCGCGCGGGCGACTTGCGCAGCGGCGCGGGTCACGGCAAGACGATAATCTGCGTCTTCGATCCGAACTAAAACATCGCCTGAGGAGAATACGCCGCCATCAAAAAACTGTGGTGCAACGTGGACAATGACGCCGCCGACCTGGGTTGCAAGATCGATTTCCGTCCGTGGTCTGACCTCTCCTTGAGATTTTACGGTCAGGTTGCGTGGCTCCACCTTTACTTTTTCAGCGAAAACCGCGATCGGTCGCTCGACAATTTCACGCTTTTCAGGTTCTTTCTGGAACACCACAAGAATTGAAATGATGAGGCCGCCAATCATAAAGACGAGCGCGAGGGGCAGGCCCGCTTTCAAAACAAGTCGTTTCATGACGACGATCCTTTGACGTTCGTTGCTTCGGCGATTTCTGTTCGGGTTTCGAAGGGGCCGCCAAGCGCCTGGTATAGACGCACGCGGTTTGACAATCTTTCTCGGCGCACCGCGAGATATTGGCTTTCCGCCGTGATGCGACGGCCCTGTGCGTCCAGAAGTTCAAAAATGGTGGCCAGCCCGTTGGCGTATTGGCGCTGGGTCAAAATCTCAGCTTCACGGGCTTCTGAAAACGAGAGGTTTTGCGCGTCTTCCTGGGCGGCCAGCGTGATTTCAGCAGCCAGAGCATCTTCGGCTTCACGGTATGCTGCAAGCACCGCGTCGGCGTACCGGTACGCAGCCTCTCGTGCTGCAGCTTCGGCCCGATTTGCTTCGGCCACGAGGCGCGCGCCGCCGAACAAGGGCTGCGCCACAAGGCCGTTGATCAATTCCCCGGCAAGGCCGTCCAGATCGAAGGCGTCGGAAAAATCACCGTCTATCGTTGACAAGGTCGAGCGCAATGTGAGGCGCGGCAGCATCGCTTTTCGCGCCGCTCTGGCGTCGAGCCCCGCTGCGACCAACCGGTCTTCGGCGGCGACAAGGTCCGGACGTCGGGCCAGGATGTCGCCGGGCGCGCCTGCGCCGGGAAGGTTTTGTATCTCAGGCAGCTGTGCGCCCGCGTCGAGGGCGCCTTCAGGATAGCGGCCCAGTAAAATTTCCAAACGCCTGGCTGCTTCGCCTTCCTGTTGACGGCGGAGCGCCAGGGTGGCTTCCGAGCCGGCGAGGGCGCTGCGCGACAAACGAACGTCAAGGCTTTCCGAGACGCCGCGTTCATACCGCCGCTCCACAACCGCCAGGGACGATGAGCGATTTAAGACATCGCGTTCAGCAAGAGAGGTCTGCTGCCGCGCTTCAACAAGCGCAAACCAGTTTTGCGTGACGGAGCCCGCCAGGGAGAGCCGTGCGGCTTCGTAATCTGCTTGTGCGGCGGTGTAACCGCGGTAGCCGGATCTTGCCTGGTCCGTCAGCCGGCCCCAGACATCGATCTCCCAGGAGCTTTGAAGGGCGAGCCCATAGGTCTGCGTAGAATCGCGGCCCTGCCTTGATCGGGAGTTTGAGATATTTTGCGTTGCTGATGTTGACGCATCGAGGCTTGGGAAAAGGGGACTGCGGGTTGCTGTGGCGCGGGAGCGCGCTTGCTCAAGCCGTTCGGCCGTCGCAGCGAGGTTTTGGTTGTTGTTAAGGGCCTCGGCGACAATTGCGTTAAGGCGCGCATCCGAAAATTCGTCGAGCCAATTCGACGCCAGACCTCCGGCGGCCGTGTTCGCGCGCCAGGTTTTGGGAGCATCGAAGCCTTCGATCGCCTCTGACGACCGATCCGTCGATGCACAAGCGACGCAAAGCGCTGCAGAACATATGACAGTTAGGACTCGCAAAGTCGTTTTGCGCCTCCGATGCAAGACGGAAAGAACCTGCGACGCCGTCAGTTGGGGGGAGCGGTTGGGGCGCCGACGCCGCAGGTTTAAGCAAACATACCTAAAAAACCCTGAACGTCAAGTGGGTTTATATTGAAAAACAGAAAATATTTTCTGCTTTTCAATATAAAATGCATGTTTTTCAATGTGGCTCGGTAAGGCGGTCAGACCGCCGCTGCGCTCCTCTCTCCATGCATTATATACGGTTGAAGACGCCGTTCGGTTTCCACGGCGATGAGCGAAAACGTGTGCGGCGGCTCTTCGTGAGAGCGCAGCGCGTTGCGGGACGCAAATGTCAGGTTTGATCCGCTGGAACCTCAGGCGATTTCGATTAATCGCCTGGAGTTAGAAGTTGAAACTGGGCTCAAGATTAGTTTGCAAAGCGAAAATGCATAACGTCGCCGTCCTGGACAATGTAATCTTTGCCTTCCAAACGCATTTTGCCGGCTTCTTTCGCGCCTTGTTCGCCGTTAAGCGCGACATAGTCCTCATATGAAATGGTTTCCGCCCGTATGAAGCCTTGCTCGAAATCGGTATGGATGACGCCGGCGGCTTGCGGGGCGGTCGCGCCGGTTGGAAAAGTCCAGGCGCGCGCTTCTTTCGGTCCAGCGGTGAAATAAGTTTTTAAGCCCAATAGTTCGTACCCGGCGCGGATGAGGCGGTCGAGACCTGGTTCTTTAAGTCCGATGTCGCCGAGATACTCCTGACGTTCGTCCGCATCGAGTTGTGCGAGTTCGGCTTCGATCTTTGCCGAAATAACGATGACGCCAGCGCGTTCGGCGGCGGCTTTGTCCGCCACTTGCCTCGACAAGGCGTTGCCCTCAGCAGCGGCGTCTTCGTCGACGTTGCATACGTACAAAACCGGTTTCGAGGTTAAAAGCTGAAGCCCTTTCCAAGCTTTCGCTTCGTCGTCGTCGATGGCGGCGGTGCGCGCCGGTTTGCCCTCCTGCAGAACGGCGAGCGCTTTTTCCACAAGCGCCAAGGTCTCTTTGGCCTCTTTGTCCTGCCCCTTCGCCTTTTTCTGCAGCGCCGGCAAACGCTTTTCAAGGCTCTCAAGATCGGCGAGCATAAGCTCCGTCTCCACCGTTTCGGCGTCGGCGAGGGGGGCGATGCATCCTTCCACATGGGTGACGTCGTCGTCTTCGAAACAGCGCAGAACGTAAACGATGGCGTCGGTTTCACGAATATTGGCGAGGAATTGGTTGCCGAGCCCTTCGCCTTTCGAAGCCCCCTTCACAAGCCCGGCGATGTCCACAAACTGCATCCGTGCAGGGATGATTTCTGCTGACGCTGCAATCTCCGCCAGTTTTTGCAACCGCGACTCCGGCACGGCGACGTCCCCCACATTCGGCTCGATCGTGCAGAACGGATAGTTCTCCGCCTGTGCGGCGGCGGTTTGCGTGAGCGCGTTGAACAGGGTGGACTTGCCGACGTTCGGCAGGCCGACGATGCCGCATTTGATGCCCATGGGCTTAAGAGACTCCGAAATCGCGAAAAAAGCGGCTTATAGCAGGCTTTTTAGAAGATAAAAGCCGTCGATCCGTTTTGCGCGTTGCTGGCGTTATTCTTTACCAAACAGTTTTTTCAACCCCGCGGCTAAAGGGCCGTTGTTATGGGGGGCGGGGGCCTCGTTTTTGTCGGAGGCGGGCTGTTTAGGAGACGCTTTTGCAACATGCGCCTTTTCGGGTTGCTTTTTCTGGGGGGCGACGGCCATGGCGACGTCGGACATAAAGCGCGCATCTTCTCCTGCGGCGAGGCGCGGGGCGGCGTTAACGACGCCGTCCAAAAGCGGCGCCAGCCATTGTTGTTCGGCTTTTGAGAAATCTTTCAGAACGTGGGCGTGGACTTTCGACTTGTCGCCGGGATGGCCGATGCCGATGCGCACGCGTTTGAAATCGGGCCCGATATGGGCGGCGAGGGACTTCACGCCGTTATGTCCCGCCGCGCCGCCGCCGATTTTCACACGCACCTTGCCCGGCGCAAGGTCCAACTCGTCATACAATACGATGACGTTTTCGGGGGGGATTTTGAAGAAACGGACCGCCTCGCCGACGGATCGTCCGGAGTCGTTCATAAAAGTTTGCGGCTTGAGGATGAGAGTTTTAGCGCGACCGGCGTCTGTCTCGAAAAAACCTTCCCGGACCAGGCCCTGGAACTGACGGCGTTCGGGCGCAAAGCCGTAGCCTTCGGCGATGGCGTCCGCCGCCATAAAGCCGACATTGTGTCTGTTCTTGGCGTATTTATCGCCGGGATTGCCGAGGCCGACCAGCAAAAGCATGGCGATCCGTCCTTCAACGCCCGGCTGCGCAAGAAGGGCCTGCGCGCCAGGAAGTTATTCCTCGGCGCTCTCTTCCGTTTCGCCTTCAGCGCCTTCTTCAGCGCTTTCTTCAGCCTCATCGGCCTCGGATTTCAGGCCGGATGGCGCGGCGATGGTGCAGATCGTAAAGTCGCGATCGGTAATTGTCGGCGTAACGCCATCGGGCAAGCTGACGGCGGAGATGTGAACGGTGTCGTTCAATTCCAAACCGTCAAGGTCAACCTCTACGAATTGGGGAATGCGCGTCGCCGGGCATTTCAGCTCAACCTCGCGCCGCACAATGTTGAGAACGCCGCCGCGCTTTAGTCCGGGGGAGCCTTCCTCGTTCAGGAAGTGGACCGGCACCTGGACGTCGATCATGGTCTTTTCATCGACGCGCAAGAGATCGACATGGAGCGGGAAATCTTTCACAGGGTCCAGCTGAAGGTCCCGGGCGATCACGGGTTGCTCTTCGTCGCCGACCTTGATCTTGTTGAGCTTGTTCAACAGTTTGCCGGTGAGATAGGCCTTCTGGACCTCGTTGAAGCGTAAATTGATGCTAATGGGCTCCTGTCCGCCGCCATAGATGACGCCAGGCACTGCGCCGTTGCGCCGGGCGGCCCGCGCCGCGCCCTTTCCTGCAGCTTCGCGCACTTCGCATGTAAAGGTATGTATGTCGCTCATGGTGACGGAGCCTTTGTATCTGGTCTGGAAGGCGCGCTTCGGCCGCCTTGGGAAATCCTGAAAGCCGCGTCCTATACCCCAAGGATACGAGGCTGACAATAGAGATTTACAACCGCCAACCTCGCGGCCCCTCAATAATGAAATATTCACAGATCTCAGTCCCTTGGGCGATTGAGAACCGCGCTGTCATCCTATAGGCAAACATAAGTATGTTTCGAACGTGGGGACCTGACATGATACGTCGTTTCGCATTTGTTTTAACCGCAACCGTTCTCGTCGCCTGCGGGGCGGAGAACGGGTCCTCCAACCCAGAAAGCAACGGCTCGGCCATGACCAAACCTGTCGCCGCCCCTGAGGCGGAAAAACGCCCTCTTGAGATCACCCAGCACGGGGCGACCCGCATCGACAATTACGCCTGGATGAAAGATCCGGAGTGGCAACAGGTGTTGCGGGACCCCGCCACGCTCGACGCGGACATTCGCGCCCATCTGGAGGCCGAAGGGGCGTATTATAAAGACCAGACCGCCGCCCTTGAGGCGTTGCGCAAGACCCTGTTCGAGGAAATGCGCGGCCGCATCAAGGAAGACGACGCCAGTCCGCCGGCGCCCGACGGCCCCTACGCCTATTATCGAAAGTTTCGCGAGGGCGGTCAGTATCCCGTTTTCGTCCGCACCCCCCGGGACGGCGGCGAGGAGACCGTGCTCTATGACGGCGACAAGGAGGAGGGCGACAGCCCGTTTTTCGACATCGCGGCGGTGAACCACAGCCCCAATCACGCCCTTGTCGCCTATGGCGTCGACCGTCTTGGCTCGGAATATTTCACCATCGGCGTGCGCAATGTAGAGACTGGGGAGGATCTGCCGGACCTCATCGAGAGCACCGACGGCGACGCCGTGTGGGCGGCCGACAGCAAAAGCTTCTTCTATGTGGAGCGGGACGACAACCAGCGCCCCAAACGGGTGAAGCGCCACATCCTCGGGACGCCCGCCGCCGAAGATCGCCTTGTCTATGAGGAGCCCGACGACGGCTTTTTCCTGGGGCTCGGCAAGAGCCAAAGCGGCCGTTACATTTTCATATGGTCCGGCAACCAGGTGACGAGCGAGACGCGGTTCATCCCCGCCGCCGTGCCGGAAATGGCGCCGACCCTGATCGCGCCCCGGGAGGAAGACGTGCTCTACTACGTCGACCACCATGGCGAGGATTTCCTGATCCGCACCAACGCCGACGACGCCGTCGATTTCAAAATCGTCCGCGCGCCTGTGGCCGCGCCGGGTCGGGAGAACTGGACGGATCTCGTCGCCCATGAAGCTGGAACCTACATTTCGAACTTCGTTCCCTACCAGAACTATTTCGTGCGGTCGGAGCGCAAGGACGCCAAGCCGCGCATCGTCGTGTCCGGCTATGACGGAACGGAGCATGAGATCGATTTCGACGCGGCGGCGTTCAGCCTCGGTCTTTCCTCCGGTTATGAGTTCGACACCAGGACGGTGCGCGTTGCGTTCGAATCCCCCGCCC
>JBCDBL010000099.1:0-16242 GCA_039183635.1 Pseudomonadota bacterium | reverse complement strand
TGCGGAACCAGAAACCGGCGCAAGCGTTCGGGATCATGCACCGTGGCGGACAGTCCCGTCATGCGCGCATCGGGCGCAAGACGCCGCAGCCGCGCGAGGCCGAGGGCCAGCAAATCCCCCCGTTTCGACGCCACGAGGGAATGGATTTCATCGAGAATGACGCAGTCGAGATTTTTAAAAAACCGCGCCGCGCCAGCGTCGGCCAGCAGCAGCGCCAATTGCTCCGGCGTCGTGAACAGAATATCCGGCGGGTTGTCCTTCTGCCGCCGCCGCTTCGCCGGCGGCGTGTCCCCGGTGCGGGTCTCCACGCGAATGTCGAGACCCATTTCGGCGACGGGCGCCTCGACATTGCGGGCGACATCGACGGCGAGGGCCTTCAGGGGTGAAATATAGAGCGTGTGCAGACCGGGCCGGGGCGCCCCCGGTTTCGGCGCGGCCCGCTTCGACAACGCGACAAGGGACGGCAAAAACCCGGCGAGGGTCTTGCCCCCGCCCGTGGGCGCGATCAGCAAGGTCGACAGCCCCGCCCTGGCGGCGGCGAGCATCGCCGTCTGGTGGGGCCGCGCTTTCCAGCCGCGCCCGGCGAACCAGTCGGAAAACGCCTTCGGCAGGCGGGCGGGCTTCAGCTTAACGTCGCTCATAACGCTTTAAGATAGCGCACGCGCGGGACATCGCCGAGCGGCGCGGGCTGTCACCCCGCAAACCCCGCGCCGGTCTCTTCGGGCCTAAGGCGGATGAGGCGTGAATTTTCAATCGCCGCATTTCTATGGGCGACCGCGACCTGATAGTCCGGGTTTTTCACCATATCGATGAAGGCGCCGACAGTGGGATACTCCGCGACGAAGGCCATGTCCCAGCGCTCATCCTCCGGGCCGATCACCGTCACCCGCGGGGTCCAGGCAAACGCGATCCGACCGCCGACGGCTTGAAAAATCGGACCGCTTTCCGCGCCGTAGGCCTGATACGCCTCCGCCCCGGACAGGCCCTTTTCCGCGAACGGGTGGTCGTCCGCATAGGCCGCCTTTTCCCGAAACGCCAAGAGGTTCAGCATATGGATCGGCCCCGGCTCGTCCAGTTTGGCCATGGCGCCGAACTGCTCCGGCGTGGGGTTGACGTATGCGGTCATAGAATTCCTCCGTTGCTTTAGTCGCTTCTGTGACGCGCGAGCGTCTCCTTCACCGCGTCCACAAGCTTGTCTTCGGACACGGAAAATTGCGCCGGCTGGTCTTCCCGCCAGGCTTTGTTGTCACCGATTTGCGACGATAACTGCGCGCCCAAGACAAGGTCCTTTATGGTCACCTCGCCGGCGGCGCGTTCGTCCTCGCCTTGAATGACGGCGAGCGGGGCGGCGCGTTTGTCCGCGTACTTTACTTGCGCCCGCATGCCGGCCCCGCCGAGATAGACCTCGGCCCGGACGCCCGCCGCGCGCAAGGCCGCCGCCATCCCCTGATAGGCCGCCATCCTGTCCGCCTCCAGGGCGAGCACGATGACGGGGCCGGCCGCACCGCCGGCGCTAAGGGCGCCTTTGGCCTGCAACGCGCTGATCAGGCGGGAGACGCCGACGGAAACGCCCGTGGCCGGCACTTCGACGCCTTTGAACCGCTTCACAAGATCGTCGTAGCGCCCGCCGGAGCCGACGGAGCCGAACCGGATCGGCCGGCCCTTGTCGTCCTCCACTTCGAAAGTCAGCTCCGCCTCGAACACAGGCCCCGTGTAATATTCAAGACCGCGGACCACGGACAAATCCACTTCCATGCGGTCGTCCCCGAAGCCGAGGGCGGCGAAGATCTCCGCCATTTGGGCGAGCTCTTCAACGCCTGCCGCGCCGGCGTCAGTCCCGCCGACAATGTCGGCGAGGCGGCGCACGGTCTCTTCGGAGTTTGCGCCTTTCGCCGTCATGAAGGCCATCACGGTGTCGATCTGGTCCCCGGACAAACCGGCGCCTTCGGTGAAATCTCCGGAGGCGTCCTTGCGCCCGCCGCCGAGCAACAGCTTCACCCCCTCCTCGCCGAGGCGGTCGAGCTTGTCCATGGCGCGCAGAACCGTGAGCCGTTTGTCCGCATCCTCCTCGCCGGCAAGGCCGGCGGTCTGCAACAAACCGTTCAGGGCCTTGCGGTTGTTGATGCGCACCACATAATCGCCTCGGGCGACGCCGGCCGCCTCCATCGCCTCAGCCAGCATCATGCACATTTCCGCGTCCGCCGCCGCGCCCGGCGCGCCGACGCTGTCGGCGTCGCACTGGGTAAACTCGCGAAACCGTCCGGGTCCGGGCTTTTCATTGCGCCACACCCGCCCCGTCTGGTAGCGCCGGAACGGTTTCGGCAAAGCGTCGTAGTGAGCCGCGACGAACCGCGCCAGGGGCGCCGTCAGGTCATAACGCAGCGACATCCACTGATCATCGTCGTCCTGGAGGGAGAACACCCCCTGGTTCGGCCGGTCCGCATCGGGAAGAAATTTGCCGAGCGCATCGGCGTATTCGAACGCCGGCGTCTCCAGCGCGTCATACCCGTAGGCGCGATAGACCTCCGTCACCCGGGACAGGATCTGGCGTTCAGCGGCGAGCTCAGCATCCAGGCGATCAACAAACCCCCGCGGCGACCGGGGCTTGGGGCGAAACTGCTTTTGTTTTTTGGCCATAATAATATTTCAATCTGTAATGCAACTATAAACTCTGTCGTAAGTCGGCAAGCAACGCAGCCGTACCGGGAAGGCCCACCTTCTCCGCCCTTAAGATAAAATCATCCGCGCTGTAGTCAGGTTTGTTTAACCGCAACCGCATGCGTTTCAAAGCTGCAGCCGCTTCTTGGGGGTAAAGATCTATGACATCGCTTAGAAAATCATCTGGAAGCATGGCGTCGATTTGAAACGGCTTTAACACCCCTTCGGGAAAGTCTTTCAGATTTGACGTAACAATCGCAGCAGTGCGCGTTTGAACCGCAGCGGCGAGAATATGGCGATCATCCGGATCAGGCAGGTTTACGCCATCGACAAGCTGTTCATAATCGCTCACCAGAGCTTCCGGAAAAGCCTTTTCAATCGCCTTTCTGGAACGTCGCGCCGCCTCATGGTCGCCTTTCAAAAACTTGGCGATCGTGTTCTCGGTCTCATCTAATACTTTTGAAGACCACCGGGGCCGAAACAAGCCCGCCTGCGCCAGGCTGAGCAGCATATTTCTGATCAGCGCCGGCGCCAGAACATTTGCGTCCGTAAGAACCGTGAAACGGTCTGAAATCATCATTAAATGAGGCCGTTTTCCACATCTATCGCAGCCATTTCCGCGAGCGCGTCCTCACGGTCCGCATCGCGTTTTTGTTTGAACGCAAGCACGTCTTCGGCGCGCACCCGTCTATGCCGGCCTGTTTTTACATAGCCGATTTCGCCGGACTCAAGCAGTTTTATAAGGTGGGGACGCGACATATTTAGAATGTCGGCTGCTTTTTGCGTGGAAAGCTCAACGTCTATCGGAAGGATCGTGACCGCTTTTCCGGAACCGACATGGCGCAAAAGGCCCAACAAAAGCGCGCCGACCGCCGGGGTCAGGATGACCTCTTTGATCTGCTTATCGCCGGTGCAGACCTTCAAAGACGCATCGTCCCCCTCCTCAAGAACGGACGCGACAATGCGGCGCAGGCTATTGGCGCTTTCGCGCTCGCCGTCAGAAGGAAGCCGGCTTTCAAGGGGTATGGCCGCTGATTTCGGCATTTAATTCTCCATGAACATGCATCATGTGCGTATATTTTATATGTGGGCTATAAACGAAATAAACGCAATATTCGAAATATACATTAATAGAATCAGAAACGCCATTCAGCGATCTTTGCGAGAAGCCCGCCCGTCGAGGCGTCATGTTCGCCAGACCCGGCGCCGGCCTCGATCTGCGGCAGGATGGCCCTGGCCAGGGTTTTGCCGAGCTCCACGCCCCATTGGTCGAAGGAATTCACCCCCCACACGACGCCCTGGGTGAAAATCTTGTGCTCATAAAGCGCGATAAGGGCGCCCAGCGTCTCCGGCGTCAGGCGCTCCATCAAAATCGTGTTTGTCGGACGGTCCCCTTCGAACACTTTGTGGGGAGCAAGACGGGCGATGTCGGCCTCGCTTTTCCCCTCAGCGCGCAAGGCCGCCCGCGCCTCGTCCTCGGTCTGGCCGCGCATCAGGGCCTCGGTCTGGGCGATGCAGTTGGCGAGGAGCTTTTCATGGTGGCCCGGCAGCGCGTTATGGCTGCCCGCCGCGGCGATGAAATCGGCACTCGCCTTTTGCGTCCCCTGATGGAGAAGTTGATAAAACGCATGCTGACCGTTCGTGCCCGCCTCCCCCCAGATGAGGGGCCCTGTATCGTACGTCACCGGCGCGCCGTCCCGGGCGACGCGCTTTCCGTTCGATTCCATATCCGCCTGCTGAAGATAGGCCGGCAGGCGGGCGAGATACTGGTCGTAAGGTAAAACGGCGTGGCCGCCCATGCCGAGGAAATTGCGGTTCCAGATCCCGATAAGGGCGAGGCGCGCAGGAATGTTCTCCTCAAGCGGCGCAGCTTCGAAGTGCGCATCCATCGCCCTTGCGCCGGAGAGCAGCTTTTCGAAATTGTCATAGCCGAGATAAAGCGCGATCGACAGGCCGATGGCCGACCACAGGGAATAGCGCCCGCCGACCCAGTCCCAAAACTCGAACATATTGTCCGTGTCGATCCCGAAGGCGGCGACCGCCTCTTTGTTGGTGGAGAGCGCTGCAAAATGGGCGGGGATGTCGCTCTCGCGCCCGCCGTTTTGCAAAAACCAGGCCCTGGCGGAGGCGGCGTTCGCAATCGTCTCCTGCGTCGTGAAGGTTTTCGAGGCGATGAGGAACAGCGTCCTGGCCGGGTCGGCGTCTTTCAACGCCTCGGCCAAATGCGTTCCGTCCACGTTGGAGACAAATCGCGCGTCGCGCCCTTCAATCGCATAGGGCTTTAACGCTTCGCAGACCATGGCGGGCCCAAGGTCGGAGCCGCCGATGCCGATATTTACGACCGTCGTCAGCGCATCGCCCTTGAACCCTTTGCGCCGGCCGGCGTGAACGTCGTCGGCGAAGGCTTTCATTTTCGCCCGCACCCGGAGGACATCGTCCATCACCGGCGCGCCGAGGGCGGCGAAGTCGGCGCCCGCCTCGGCGCGCCAGGCCATATGGAGGACGGCGCGGCCTTCCGTAACATTCACCGCCGCCCCGTTGAACAACCGCGTGCGCCAACCGTCGAAATCCGCCGCCCGGGCGAGGGCGAAAAGTCCGTCCAGGGTTTCATCGATAATTTTGTTTTTGGAAAAATCCACGAACAGACCCGCCGCCGCGCCTGAATACCGCTGAAACCGGTCCGGGTCCTTAGCGAACATATCGCGCAGATGGCGCGGCGCCATGGTCTCGGCGTGGGCGGCGAGACGCGCCCAGGCGGGCGTGTCGTTGATCAAGGGCATGGCGCCGGGGTCCTTCGGAGGCGATGACAACAAGAGGCGCCCAGTCTAACAATGGGGCGCCAAGGCCCACAAGGCGCGAAAAGGCTGGGGCAAAAGTTTGCAATTTCTTAAATCTAGCGCGCTAGGACAGCGCTATGACCGCACTGACCGCACACCATGGCATCGAAGGCCGCGCCCTGCGCGCCGCCGTCTTCGGCGCCGGCGTGTTCCTGGTGGCCGCTGTTTTCGCCTACAAATCGGCGCCGCCGCCGGCGTCATCGTTTCTCATTGCAAAAGCGAGCCCCGCCGCGCAAGCCGGATGGGCCGCCGACGCCGCCGGCCTCGCCCAAGCCTTTGAGGCCGAGGCGCAAGCCGCGTTCGGGGTCATTGCGCCGGACAGAGCGGGATATGCGGGCGATGCGTCGTTCCAGTCGACCCTGATGCGGCTTTACGCCGAAGCGAGGGCCACAGGCGATATTCCAAGGGCGGCCGCCTTGAAGGAAGTCGCACGGCGGGCCGAACGGTTTTCAAACGCCGCAACGCCGGCCGAACGACGCGCCGCGGCGAAGGACGTCGAAGCGGCGTTGTCGGCCTTATCGGGGACGCCCGCCGCGCCAAAGGACCAGGACGCAACGCCGCCGCGCCTCGTCCCCGTCAATCGCTAATGTTTAGAGCTGTTCGCCTTTGTCGTGAGTCGGCAAACGGCTTTGGAATTTTTGTTGTTTAGCGCGTGAGGACGACCTTCGTGTGATCCGTATCACGCACAACGCGCTCTAATACTTCACCGAACAGCCGTAGGGAGCCGTTTCCGCAATGCCGACGTCGCGGCCTTCCGCCATGTCCGCAAGGGCGAGGGAGACGTAATTCGTCGCGCCTTCCACGGTCGCAGGCTTGGTGGAGCGTTTGTCGTCAATGGCGCCGGCGTAGCGCAATACGCCCTCACCGTCGATGACATACATGTGCGGCGTCGTTTTGGCGCCGTAGAGCTTGCCGATCTCCCCGCTTTCATCGAGAACGACCGCCGCCGGGGCGGCATTGCGGCTGGTGGTGAGAGTGTTGGCTTTCGCCCCGCTGACATGGCCCTGCTTTCCGGGGGCGGAGGAAATCACCGACAGCCAGACGACGTCTTCATCGGCGGCAGCCGTCTGCAGGCCTTGCATGTTGCCCGTGTCATAGTGCTTTTTCACGTAAGGACAATCGTGGTTCGTCCACTCCAGGACAACCGTCTTGCCGGCGTAATCGGCCAGCGATACGCCCGTTCCGTCGCTCGTATCGCCGACAAAGCCTGGCGCCGCCTCGCCGACGACGGCGGACGCTGCAAAAGCGGAGCCTGTTGAAAGGGATAAAGCTAAAACCGCCGCTCCAGCGGCTGTCAGGGTGCGTCGCGTCAACATAAGAACCTCCCGTGATTGGTTGACTGAAAAATCATTCATACGCCTTTGACTGCGGCGATGACGGCGCTTTGCGTCAAAACCGTCGGCAAAATCTCAGCAGCGCCGTCGGCGCGGTAGAAAAGATAAAACGGCACGCCCGCACGGCCATATTCGGACAGGATCGCCGTGATCTCAGGATCGCGGTTGGTCCAGTCAGCGGTCATGAAGACAACGTTATTGTCTGCAAACGCCTCCAGAACCGCAGGCTTGTGCAGCACCGTCAGCTTGTTCACCTGGCACGTGACGCACCAGGCGGCGGTGAAATCGATAAAAACCGGCGTTCCGGAAGCCTTCAAATCCGCAAGTTTTTCCGGCGAAAAGTCAGCTTGCACGACGCCGTAGGTTTCGACCTTTGGCGGCTGGACGACGGCCGTCGCCACCGCCGGCGGCACGCCCATGACCTGCCCGGCGAGGAGCGCGGCGAGGCCCGCGCTGAGCAGCGCCGCGCCGCGGCCGACAAGCGCGCTTATCCCGTTCGTCCCCTGGACCGCGCCGAAGGCCCAAGCCGCAAAGGCGAGCGCCACAAGACCGGCGAGCGCCAGCGCCGTCGGGTCCGGCCCCGCCTGGCGGCTCAGCACCCAGACGAGCCAGACGGAAACAGCGAACATCGGAAAGGCAAAGCCCTGACGCAGGCGGACCATCCACGGCCCGGGTTTGGGCAGAAGCTTCAAAAGACCCGGCGCGAAACTGAGCGCCAGGAACGGCGCGGCGAGCCCGAGGCCGAGGGCGACGAACACGCCGAGGGCGAGCGCCGCCGGCTGGGTCAACGCAAAGCCGAGGGCGGCCGCCATAAACGGCGCGGTGCATGGCGTTGCTGCAATGACGGCCAGAACGCCGGTGAAAAACGCACCCGCATCGCCGCCCTTTTCGGTTAAGGACTGACCCGCTCCGGCCGCGCCGCCGCCGATCTCAAACACGCCGACAAGGTTAAGGCCGATCAGGAAAAACAAATAGGCGAGCGCGGTCACCACCAAGGGGCTTTGCAACTGGAACCCCCAGCCGATCTCCGCGCCCCCCGCCCGCAACGTCAGAAACACGCTGGCGAGGAGGAGAAAACTGAGGACGACGCCGGCGGTAAAAACGAGCCCGTGCCGCCGCACCGCACCCGGCGCGGCGTGCGCCTTGTTCGCAAACCCGAGGGCTTTGACGAACAGGACAGGGAAAACGCAGGGCATGAGATTTAAGATCAGCCCGCCGACAAAAGCCGCGGCCAAAAATCCGAGCACTGCGACAACACCCGTTTCGGCCCCAGGGGCGGCGGGAACACCATCGCCTGCATGATCGACGGACCCCGCCGGGGCGAAGGCGGCGAAATCTCCTGCGACAGCGCCGGGCGACGCCGAGACGATGAAACCCTGTCGGACGGGGCCGCCGTCTTTTTTGCGGGCGAGCACCAAAACGCCGTCTGACGCCGCCAGGGCGTCAAGATCGGCCGTAAAGCCGGGTTGCAGCATCAGGGAGATCCCGTCGGCGCCGGCGCGGAACGCTTGCGGGGCGGCGTGCTCCACCAGCCCCTCATCATAGGCGAAAAACTCCGCCCCCGTAATATCGCCGGATTGAACACCGGCGGCGATCGTCGGCGCCGACACGGTCAGGACGATGGCGCCGGCCTCGCCGTGCAACCGCGCCTCCCAGGCCGCCGGCTCCGGCAGTGCGGCCCGGGCCGCCTGGAACGCCGCGGCGCGCGCCTCATCGACCGCGCTTGTTGCGGCGACCGGCAAAGACATAGCGAAGGAGGCGTCCTCCGGAACGCATATGTCGGCGCAAACGAGCCAGGTGGCGTCCGCCTCCACAGGAACGTCGCCGAGCGGCGCGTCCTCAGGCAAGGTGATCGGAACAAGAAAGACCGGCGCGCCATGATGTCCGTAATTCGACAGGGGGCCGACATCGATACGTTCCGGGGTCGGCCAAAGGATATCGCCAACACTCCATCCCTCCGGCAACCGCCATGCGATCCGCACCGGCTCTCCGGAATCTCCAGGATTGCGCCAATAGGTGTGCCAGCCGTCGATAATATCGAGTTCCAGAGCGAACCAGACCGTCTCGCCCGGCGCGACGGCTTTATGCTCTGTAAACAGCTCTGCTTTGATGCGTTCCGTTTGCGCCGACGCGCCGGCGGCCGCCGCAAGGCCAGGGGCAAGCGCCGCCAAAACGAAACTCAAAACGAAAGCGATGCGAAGGATCATGTAATGCATGCAGTAAAATATTGCCGACAGAATACAACATGCGGCATTCCCTTGGCCGCGACAATATTTTACAGCGCATACTCGCGGTGATGTGATCGCGGACGCTGCGCATTTTCAACACAGCGCCCCGCGTCGATCCAAAGCGAACAGGGTTTAGTTTAGAACCTGCGTCGGATCGGCCTGACCCGTGCGGCGGGCGCGACGCTCCAGCAGACGACGCCAGTTGCCCATGGACATAAGCTGCGCATAGATAAAGGGAAGCATGCCCTCCTTATGGAGCTCGATCAGTTTGTCGTCGGGCAATTCGCGAAACTTTTGTTCATCAATCCCGACATAGGCTGCAAACGGCTTTTCCTGATCAGCGCCGTCCGGCTTGAACTGGGCCTGCTGCTGAGCGACGATCCCGAGCCCTTTCAGTTTTGCCGTGAACTGTTCCGTACCACGACGGTCTCGCTCATACCCTTTACAAAACTCAATCGCCCGCTCGGACTGTTCCGACAGCTTATCGCCGTTGAACAGCGGCAACTGGCCGCCCTCGCGCAGGCCCGGCGCGGCGCGGTCGATGACGACGGCCATGCGGTCGTTTTGCGCATCGCCTGCAAAGGCGAAGGGATAGCGCCGGAGATAGCCGGGAATATATGCATTGTCCTCCCATTTGCCGTCTTCGCCGACAAACAGATTGTCATCGTCAATCAGGCCGACGACGGCGAGAGGCACAAGGTTTTCCGTATCGGCGTAGATAATCGGGAAGGATTTTTGCGCGGCGGGAAATTCCGTGACGGTCAATGGAACCGCCCGGACTTTCGCGGCGAACTGAAACGGCTTTTCCATTTGGTCAAGACCGAGGGTCCCGTGGGCCTCCTTTACAAGCAGCTCTGGCTGCTCGAACAAAAACATTTTGCCTTCCACTTGCACCTTTTGCGCGGGGGTCTCGCTCATGACGACTGTCCTTCACCGAAGTTAAATTCTGCGGCGTCGTAGCAAAATAAATGACCGTGGTGAAGCGCCCCGTTTCACTTTACGCCGATTATTCAACCGGATCGCCGCCGCGCGCTGCAGCGAGACGATATATTTCCTGCATGTGTCGCACATCCGCCGCAGCTCTATGGGTATGCGGGGCGCGCCTTTCGGCTTCGGCCAAAAGACCGGGCGTGTCGTCAACGGCGATAAACGGGGCGATGAGATCGCCAAGATAGAGCAGTTGAAAGGCCATTTTAGCGCCCGCCGCCGTAAACAACCTGTGCAGCCACCAGCCATCATGGTCAGGGGCGTCGGAATAAACCTTACGCCCGCCAAGGGCTTTGTTGAGACGCGAACAGGCCGCTTTCGCACCGAGCCCCTCACGCACCAAAAGCGCAGGCGACAGGCCGTGCAAGGCTTCGGCCTTGGGGTCCCAGGCGTCCATAGACCAGGTCTTGCAGGGGCGTATCAAAAACGACTGCGGCGCGTCCGCACCGATGGCCCAGCCGGCTTCTATGGGCCAGGTTCCCGGCCCAAGACCGGAGGCTTCCATATCCACAAATGCAACAGCGTTGTCGAAAGGCCCGTCAACGCCCGGACCACGCTTTGCTATGGCGGCGGCGACCTGACGCATCATACATCTCCAAAACAAACGCGAGGGCTATGAAAAGCCCCCCGATCCAGACCGTGAGACATATGCCCGCGCCAGGCCCCGGGCAAGCTTTTTAATTTGTGCACGTGCGAAGCAAACAGCGGCGCGCCGGTCGCTTCAGCGCCCATTACAGCACGGCCAGATTTTCCATTCATGCGCACAGAGAGCTTACGAAGTCCTCTTCTTGGCCTGTCTTATGCAAATAGCTTCCCAAACTGGGACGCATAAAACCATGAAACCCTTACTGTTCGTCGCTATTTTCGCATTGCCGCAATTGGCGGGCTATTACATGTTCGCCACCCGCGGAGCGACATCGGACCCGAACGCAGCCTATGCTGCGGCGGCGCTTTACTTTGCAACGCCCGAGCGGGCCGTATCGACCATCGCCCGACTGGCCGCAGCGCGGGACTGGCCGCGTTTGTCGGCCTATTGCGATGCAGGGTGCGCCAATCTTGCCGACACGCCCGTCCTCGCGGAAACAGGCGGCGCGCGTTATCTGTCCCATATCGTCGCCGACGACGTTATCACTGTGAAAATTGAAACAAGCGCCGGTGAAGCGATGATTTACCTGCAGCAATATCCAAAGGGCTTGCGCCTGACGACGACGACGGCGCAACGTTAGGCCGCGCCCGCGTCAACGGCGGACCAGACCATCCAGTTCACGTAAACCATGTTCAGATCGCCAGTGTTTTGTTTCGACACAAGATCGGCCATGACCTCGATCGACAGATTGGCGAAATCGACCCGTAATCCGCCGTCCCCCGCAGCGGGGTCCGTCACGGCGATGCGCAGCGCATTCGCCATCGTCTTTGTTATGACCAATCCGGCAAGATTGGCGGCCGCCACAGGCGCATTCCGCGGGAAGTCGGCGTCCGCAGCGTACTCGCGTTTGGCGAGCGCGGCGATGTCGACAAGCGACAAAGCCGCGAAGGCGTCCCCGGATAGAGGAAAGTTAGGGTCGCCCGCTGGCGAGGCGTTTGGATTGGGCTCGACAATGACATCGTTGACGAGAAACGGCATAAACGACGCTCCCGAAAGTTAAAGGCGACCGGCCCCTCGTTGATCCTTGCGGCCTGTTTAAACCGCGCCCGGGACAAGGGGGCGGTTGACCGTCCGCAGACACGCAAAACAAAGGCTTAACGCGTCGTTTCGCATCTGATTGAAGCGACGCTTTAAATGTCATCTTCCACGGGCTCGGTTAAAAAATGACGACCGTCTTTGTCTTCCACCTCGACAATCCATAGATCACTGTCGATCTGCCGCTCTCGCGCCGCATAGGCGTCGACATCGGTCTCCGCGCCGGCCTTCGCTGTCCGCCACACCGACCGACCTTCAAGGTCCCGGGACGGCAGGAGCAAACGCGCTTGCCCGTCCAAAGTGGCGATTTTGACAAGGACGGCGCCGGCATCGGGGTCGCCCTTGGCCGCAATGAAAGCCGCAGCCCCCGACGCAGCGCAGCGCCGCACATAAGCAGCGACCCAAATTCCGGTTTTAACGCGCGCCGTCACGCTGCGCCGCGACGCTCGGACAGCTCTTCCTGGAGCGTTTCGATCCGCCGCATATGTCCGTGCACCACGGACGATGGCGCATCCGTCGATACATCGCGGATGACAACCGTTCCGGGGTCGCCAGCGGCTTCAGGATCATGGGGCAACCGCACCGAAACGCGGGTCCCCTCGCCGACGGCGCTTTCGATCTCCATAGCCCCGCCATGGAGCGCCGCTAAAGCGCGCACAAGGGCGAGACCGAGGCCGGAACCGCGCACCTCGTTGTCGCCGGTCTTCGGCGCCTGCTCAAAGCGCTCGCCGAGGCGTTGCAGATCCTTGGCGGCGATGCCGACGCCGGTGTCCGATACAGTGAGAAGAACGCCGGCGTCGTCCGTCTCCGCCATAACGGAGACCGAACCGCCGGCGGGCGTAAACTTTATGGCGTTGGACAGAAGGTTCAAGACGATCTGCTTGACGGCCCGCGCATCGGCCCTCACTTCCGGCGCATCCGCCGCCATTTCAGCGGACAAGCTGACGCCGGCCCGGCCCGCCGTCACGCGCGTCAGCTCCACGCAGGACCGTACGACGGCGCAAACATCCACCGTATCAAGAGTAAGGGCGTACTTGTCCGCCTCGATCTTCGACATGTCGAGAATGTCGCTGACAAGGTCGAGCAGATGCGCGCCGCTTTCCCGAATAAGCGTGGCGTACTCGGCATATTTCTCATCGCCCAACGGACCGAAGGTTTCCATGGTCATCATATCGGAAAAGCCGATAATGGCGTTCAACGGCGTGCGCAGCTCATGACTCATGTCGGCGAGGAACCGCGCTTTTTGCTCAGCCGCCGCCTCAGCGGCGTCCCGGGCGGCGATCAGCGCCGCCTCGCGGGCGACGCGGTCGGTGACATCGCGGCTGATGGAGATAAGAGCGGCGTCCGCCGCGGCGCCGGGCGCGCGGGCGATGCGGGTTTCGATCCAGCGTTCCGGACCGTCGCCATCCAGGCGAAAATCGACGCTCATGGTCTGCCCGAGATAGGCGGCCCGGGCGAGGGCGGAGCGGACCCTGCGGCGATCCTCCGGCGCGGCGAACGCGATAAGAGAACGACCGGCGAGCTCCCGGGCTTCAACGTCGAACACCGCCGCCGCCGCACGGGACGCCTCAAGGATAAGACCGTCGCCGCCGTGGCGGACAATCGCGTCCGCCGCCGCGTTCAGGGCCAAAACCGCCCGCGCCTTCTGCGCCAGAGCCTCCCGGTCGGCGATGCGGCGCCGATGCACCACGCCGGCGACGCCGGCGCACAAAAGCGCGGTGACGACGCCCGACAGCACGGCGACCATGGCCGCCATCTCGGGCTGAACGGAGATTGACGGCGGCGTTGCAAAAACAATCATCACGACGGTGAGCGCAATAGGCGCCGCCACCGCAGCCGCCATGGTCCGCGCCCGACAGCCAAAGGCCGCCGCGATCGCGAAAGGGGCGGCCAGGAAGGCGAAAAACGCCGATTGGCCGTTGACCGTGACCGCCGTGGCCAACGCCGCGGAAAGCGAGACGACGCTGATCGCAAAGGGCCGCGACCATGGACGCTCGCAAAGCGCGGCGAACATGCCCGCCGCGCCGGCGGCGGCGAACAGCCCAGCCAGCAACAGGCCAATGGGCGCGAACGCCCCGGTTTCGGCGAAAACTCTTATGAGCAACGTCGCCGCCCCGGCGGACCATAAAACAACCAGCGCGCCGGTCGCCTCGCTTAAGGCGCGCGGACTTCCAAAACGCGCCGCAAGAGCGGCGAGATGCGGAAAAAAACCTGATAGAGTGGTGCGAGCCATTCCGTGGGGGCGTTAACCTGTCAGCGACGAATCTTAATCGCTTCTGAATCTTTAACGGGATGATTAACAAATCTTGAACGCACCGGAGCATCGCGCCTATGAAACGCACAAAAAAGCCACAGGACATTTTCCAGCGATTTTAGTTAGAATATGAAACATGAGTTCAACGTGGATTTAAATCGTATCTGCTCTTCTTCGCATCAGCGGCGGGGGCGCATCCGTTTCGCCGCAATCGCATTCACATGGGATTTCAATCACAGTTCTGATACAGAGCGGGAGTAACGAGTAATGACGACGAAACAACGGCGCAGCGGCGCATCCGCGAAACATATGGCGACTTTCAACGACTTCGCAGAAACGGTGAAACGCACGACCGGCACAGTCTGCGCCGCAGCCGTGTTCGCGGTCTCCAGCGCCGGCGCTTTCGCCGACCAGACCATCGCAGCCCCGGCGCCGAAAGCCGACCTTCCGGAAATCGCGGCGGCCTATGTGCAATTCCGCAAGGATGTCGCAGAAATTAAAGCCATGGGCATGGACAGCGCCGATGAAACACGCGAAGCCCATAAACGTCTCGCCGCCCATGACCCGGACACGCTCGCCCAGGGCTGGGTCGCCTACGTGGCGCTGGTCGCCGCGGACTCCCCGGACTTCTCCAAGGGGCTGCAAAAATCCCTGAGACGCACAAAGCGCGACAAAATGATCGCAAAGCTTTCAACGGACCTCAACTACGCCGCAACGTTGCCAGGGGCGAATAAGGCCGTCGAAGCGGTTCTGCAAACCGCGGCGAGCGATGCGGCCTACCTGACGAGCCTCGGCAAAGAGTTCGAGGAAGCCGCCTACGCCTTGCAAAAAACCCAGTGGGGCGTGAAGCCCGTCGCCGACCGCGGCTCCCGCTTTGAAACCGCAAAGAGCTTCGCTGCAAGCCGTCCGAAAGCCGAGGCGCCGAATATGGGCGAGCTTAAAGGCAAAGGCGCCCGCGGCGTTGTCGCACCTTCTCTTGCAAGCGCCGGTGTCCCGTGGAGCGCCTCCTGGGCCGCCGCTGAAGCCGAAGGCGACGTGCAACTGTCCGGGCCCCGCGCCGAGCCGATGATGCAGCAGGTTTTGACCCTCGCCGCCCGCTATTCCCTCGACGCCGCCAAGCCCGGCGATCAAGCTCTGGCCGTGCTCGTTCAAAATAAAAAAGGCGCGCGCTGCGTGAAATGGGCGAAGCTGCACCTTGACCAGTGCCTCGCCGCCACCCGCGCGCCCTACGAAGAGGCTTATTGCTTCGGCCGCCACGGTCTTTCCGACGTCTCCGAATGCGTCGGCTGGGTCGCGTCTGAAAGCTAATCTTAAAGAACCACCCTCGCGCACAGCGAAAAAACGGATAGAGGGCGGCCCGCAAAGGCCGCCCTTTGTCGTCTTCAGGGCTTTTGCGGTCTTACAAAAACCGCGTGTCGCAACGCCTGATGGTTATACGGGAGAAAAACTCCGTACAGGCCCTTAAGATCAGAACTGCTTGGTAAACCGGGCCCCAATCTGACGAGGCGGGGATACGACATATTGCCCTGCGATGCTGAACCCGTTGCCGGTTTTGCCCGTGGCGTAAATCTCATCGAAGATGTTTTCGCCATAGACCTCAAATCGCCAGTCATCGGGCGCTTCGACGCCGAACCGCAGATCAACCCGCTCCCACTTTTTCAACGGCCGCCCATCCTGGCCGCCGACGATAAAAGTGTCCGGCTGTTCGCCATTGTAGACCCACATAATCCGGCCAAAAGCGTCGAGCGCGCCCGTCAGCGGCCGGGTGTATTCCGCAAATGCGTTCCCTGAATATTCCGCCGTCCTGGGCAGGGGGAAACCGGCCCTGTCAAAACCGCCCAACTCGACGGACTGACCGGATTGCGGGTCCGTGATGACATTGCTGCTGCTGTCCAGAAACTCCAAAATCTCCGTATCGAGATAGGCCATGCCGCCGCCGACCGTGAGCCCTTCGACGGGTCGGGCGATAAAGTCTATTTCAACGCCCCGCACTTCCGCTTCGCCGATATTGTCAGTAAACCCGAATGTCGCACCGGGCGCACGGGTGCCGATCTGGATTTCTTCCCAGTCCATATGGAACAGCGCAATATTGAGGCTGGCTTTTCCGTCAAACAGGAAAGACTTCATCCCGATTTCGTAGTTGGTGAGATTCTCAGGGCCAAAGCTTGGAGGCGTGAGGCCGCCGGTGAGCTGCAGGCCGCCGGGGCGGTATCCGGTTGAAACGACGCCATAAAGGTTGATGTCCGGAACAGGCTCCCATTTC
>JBCDBL010000098.1:0-16293 GCA_039183635.1 Pseudomonadota bacterium | reverse complement strand
TTGAATTGCAAGAGCAACGCGGCAAAACCTCCGCAGGTCAGCTGAAATTAGCCTAAGACAAGAGCCGACTGCATGCTTTGCGCATCTGCCATCGGCTCTAAAGCATTTCCAGGCCAAGTGTGTACAGTCGGCCGTCCGGAAATGCGAAAAAACAAAGACTTAAAGCGTCTGCCTGATTCCGATTGAACAAGAGACGCTTTAAGCTGCGTTTGCGGCTTTGCTGGCGGCTTTCCACGTGACAAGCCGCCGCCCGTTCTCACACCACAGCTTCAGCCGCGTTGTCTTCAAGCTTTCCAGGAGCGTCAATCGGCGGATCTGTCCAAGCTCGGGATGGTCGCGCAGCACCTTATGCAAGCGATAAAACGGGATGCGGCTATACAGATGATGCACATGGTGGATGCCGATGTTCGCCGTCATCCACTGTAAAGCCGGCGGGAGGACATAATAAGAGCTGCCGTAAAGCGCCGCGTCATGCAGGCGCCAGTTTTCATCTGTGTCCCAAACAGTATCTTCAAATTGGTGTTGAACGTAAAACAGCCAAACACCTATGGACGCCGCAAGAGCGGTGATGACAAGGTAGGTCGCCAAAAACGGCGTCGCCCCCGCCAAGTGAACCCCGCCCATCACAAATAGAGCGAGGCCGATATTGGCCCCCATGGTCGAGACCCAATAGCGCCAGCCCGCC
Organism: Pseudomonadota bacterium; assembly: GCA_039183635.1. GTDB lineage: Bacteria > Pseudomonadota > Alphaproteobacteria > Caulobacterales > Parvularculaceae > JBCDBL01. Next base: position 15,608 of record JBCDBL010000098.1, on the reverse strand, counting down.
GTCATAAACCCGACCGGCAAGCGGTGATGGAGCAGGAATACATACATTGGCCCGAAACCAAACAGAACGAGCGGGTGGCGATATATTCGGTAAGCGAACCGCCCCCAAAACGACAACGCGTTAAATTCATCGACGGTCAGCGTAATAATATCCCCCACGCCCCGATGCTTAAGATTGCCGTGGGTGGCGTGATGGGTGAGATGAGACTGCTTCCATGCGTCATAGGGCGTCATGGTGAAAACGCCGAGCACCCGACCGACAATATCGTTCGCAGTACGCGTTTTAAAGAACGCACTATGGGAGCAATCATGCTGGATGAGGAATAATCGCACCAGAAAGAGCGCGGCGGGGACGCACAAGGGCAACGCCAACCAATAGCTCACCGACGTCGCCCAGATGGCGGCGCTCCAAAACGCGATGAGCGGGACAATCGTAACGATCAGCTCAAACCAGCTGCGCTTCAGGGAAGGCGCGCGATAGCGCTTTAGAACCCTGATCCAGTTGACAGCCGGCTGGCCCGGCCGGTCCTCCCCGCTTTCCTCATTCGGCATGAACGCACCAGGTCTTGCCGGCGGAGCGGTGTGCAATGTCATATACTATTCCTTATCTAGCGTCGGCCTTACGTAGACTGTCGCGATTGGCTTTGGCCCAGCAACGCCAAAGACGCGCCTCCCCTTATCCCGTCGTCGCCACCCATTCGTCATCTTCCTGGTGCCGACGTTCGAACTCCAGAAAGTCATAATAGCCGCAGCGCGCCTCACCGGGAAAATCGCGGCAGATGGCGGGGCGCGCCTCATAGACGGTGCAACCGCGGGTGTCGGGGTCGATGAACTGGCAGATTGTGCTGAAATGCTCATCGTTTTGGTGGCGCAGGACCCGTTCGTCATCATCGCCCTTTTTGGTGAATTTCTTGCGCGCCCTGGCCTCATCAAACCCGAAATGCTTAGCCAGGCGACGAATATCCTTGTTCGTCACTGGAATATGCTCATAGGAGCAGCAATAGGCCGGACATTTATTGCAGTCGTATTTGATCTTCATACCGTTCGCTTACGTCTCAAACATGATACTGCGTCCCAGCAATCGCTGCTCCGTCACATCTCTAGAAGACATGGCGAACCATGCACACGAGCTGGAAAAGCACCGAAACGCCTCTTCAGTTTAAGCGTCATACGCTGAAACGGTACGATCGATCCACCCCCCGCCGAGGACGCGGGAATGGTGATTGCCAGGCTCATAGAAGACACAGGCCTGGCCGGGAGCAACGCCCTCCTCCGCCGCATCCAACACAACGCGCCACAGGCCGTCTTCGCTGCGGCCGACGCGGGCGGCGCTCGGCGCACGTGTAGAGCGAACCTTGACGGCGACAGGCGTGTGCAAAGGCGCTTCGCCGCCGAGCCAGTTGACATCCTTCAACACCATTGCACGGGTCAACAGCGCCTCCCGCGGACCGACGACGACGCGATGGTCGTCCGCATCAAGACGAACAACAAACAATGGATCGCCCACCGCAACGCCAAGGCCGCGGCGTTGACCCACCGTGTAATTGATGACGCCGTCGTGCCGACCCATGACCCGACCGTCGAGATGGACGATCTCCCCCGGCTCCGCCGCACCGGGGCGCAAGCGTTCGATGACCGAGGCGTATTTGCCTTCGGGCACAAAGCAAATGTCCTGGCTGTCCGGCTTGTCGGCGACGATAAGGCCCAGATCCCGCGCGGCGTCCCGTACGGCGCCTTTTTGAAGCCCGCCGAGGGGAAAGCGCAGAAAATCCAATTGCTCCTGGGTCGTGGCGAACAGGAAATAGCTTTGGTCCCGGGCCGGGTCGACGGCGCGGTGCAACTCAGGCCCGGCGGCGCCCATTTTACGTTGAATATAATGCCCCGTCGCCATGGCGGCGCCGCCAAGGTCCCGGGCGGTGTCCAACATGTCGCGGAATTTCACCCGCTCATTACAGCGCACGCAAGGGATCGGCGTCGCCCCGGCGAGGTAGGTGTCGGCGAAATCCTCCATCACCGCTTCACGGAAACGGCTTTCATAGTCGAGGACGTAATGGGGCATGTCGAGCCGTTCCGCCACCTGACGGGCGTCATGAATGTCCTGCCCGGCGCAGCAGGCGCCCTTTTTTTGGACTGCAACGCCATGGTCGTAGAGCTGCAGCGTCAGGCCGACAACGTCATAGCCCTCCTGCTTCAAAAGCGCCGCTGTGACAGAGGAATCCACACCGCCGGACATTGCGACAACCACCCGCGTGTCCGCGGGCGCCGTCGGCAGACCGAGGCTGTTGAGGCCATCGCGCAATGGCGCGGGCGCATCTGTCGCATATAGTGCCATGGGACAGCGAACATAACGCCGAATGGGCGGTATTCAAGCCGCGCGGACGGTGAACCGGCGATCTACTTTACCTGTAATCCGCTCCAGGCGCGAACAGGCTTCACTCTATAAAACATCGGCGCATCGGCAGGGTTGCCAAGAATTATCGAGATTAAAACGATGTTTCTTCCCCTCGCTTGGCTCAGGGCGATTGCATGGGCAATCGTCCTGAGGTGCAGTGATGGCGAAGAACGCAATGCGCAGCTCTAAAAGCCTAGAAATTTTTAGAGAAACTGCAGCAGCGACAAACGGGACATATCCGCCAAAACCTTCGCCGTCGCTTCGGCGGCGATCTGGTCTTCGTTCAGTTTCGTCACCGCGGCGGCCATGTCGACGTCTTCGATGTCGGCCACAACGGCGAGCATATAGTCCCGTCGGCGCTCATTGCGCACCATCGCGTCCTCAACCTCGTTGAAGAAAACGCCGTTTTGTCCGACCACCTCGTTCGCACTATCGCCAACCGCCTCCAGCGTCGGCAGTAAACCTTGCAGGAAGGTCGCCTGGGCGTCCGTCAGCTCCGTTCCAAACGGGCCGTTGGGGCCGGAGTTAAAATCGGCAATGTCCCTCAAGGCCTGGAAGAGGTCTTGCCCCACCTCATTGGCGAGAAATCCATATTCGATCGTCAGGTTTTCATCGATATTGATGGCCGGCCGCACGCCGTTATTGTCGAATATGTCGGCGACGGCGGGCGCAGCCTGGAGATCCGCCAAGGTTGAAATGTTCACGGGCGGCGTGTCCGTCCGCGTTCCGGCAAAGACATAGTGCCCGTCGATTTCAGAGTTCAGCGCGGACACCGCCGTGCTGAGGACGGACTGCAGGCGCTCCATCAGGACGAGGCCGGAATTCTGCGCCACCGCCTCGGTGACGGCCTGGCGCAAATCGCCGGCGCTTGAGGCGAAACTTTCCAAGGTGACATCCTGCAAATCAATGCGAGTCTGGACCTGTTTGCCAAGATCGATATAGCGATCGGCCCGGGCGGCGGCGTCCTTGGACGACAACAGCAAGCTGACATCGTCGCCGATGCCCTTGTAGTCTTGCGCGACCTTGCCGGTTGAGACTTGCCGCTGGGTTTCAAAAATATCCCGCTGGTTGCGGGTGAACTCCAGCAATATGGTCTGGTAGGAAGCGTAGTTTGCAATACGAGTCATATGCGTCCTCGTTTCTTTTTCCTTACACGGCGTTCAGCAATGCGTCATACAACTCCCCGGCCGCCTGAATAAGACGCGCCGCAGCGTTATAGGACTGTTGAAACACCAACATTTGCGCCAACTCTTCATCGATGTTCACGCCTTGAACGTCTTCACGACGCAATGTCACCTCATCAAGGAGGGCTTCAGCGCCGAGCTTTGCGTCTTCCGCGGCCCGCGCTTCGTTCGCAAAATTCGTTAGAACCTGTGCGGCGTATTCACTCACCGTGCCGACGGCGGCGGCCATTTTTCCAACGGCGTCAAAAGCCACGCTCTGGGTCTGCGCCGCCTCAAGACCAAGGGCGCCGCGATTGTCGCCCACGGTCAACACAACATCGCCGACAAGACCTGAAGACAGGTCAAGCTTGGCGAGGGAAAGGAGAGACGGAAACGCCTCAATATCCTGGCGGATCTGCATTTCCCGGCCGCGCCCCGCTTCAGGGCCGGGCCCTACGCCGAACAGGTCGGTAAAGGACACCCCGGCGGCGCCTCTGCTTGTACCATCGTTCGCCACCAGCAGCCGATATCCCGCGGACAGCGACGTCGGCGTCGATGTCAACTCGCCGTCCGCATTCAATGTAAAATTAAAATAAGCTCCAACGCCAGTGCTCGGATTGTTAAACGCCGTTATGAGATCGTTGAATGTGGCGCCGGCCGGCACAGTGACCGTGCGGGTCGCCTGAGCGCCGGCGTCATTCAAAATGACGAACTCAATCGTATCGCCGGGCGTAAAACCGTGGGCGTCGGAACCGGACAAACCAGTGCTGAAATGACTGGGGTAAGACGTTTGCAGAACATCGTTCAACCCGAAGAAATGGGAAAAACCCCGCCCGGCGCGTGAGGAGGGCGCCGTCTCGTCCTGAAGAAGCGCAACGCCATCCGCCGCCCCGGCGGCGTCGATCGTCAAAACACCGCCGGTTAAGGACGCTGTGCCGAAAGCGCCGAGGCCGGTGTTGATGGCGGTGATCACGTCGCCGATCGTCCCGCCGCCAAAGGCGACCGCGCCGCCGCCGTTTACCGAATAAGTTCCAGCATCAAAATCTATATCGACCCGGCGTTGAAGCGCGCCCCCGGCGTCGGTGATCGCCACGCTCGTGCGGCCGGTAAACCCATGCGCATCCGTGGCGAGAAGACCAGTGTTCACGCCGGTCAGCGTATTTGGCGCCGGTACGGCGGCATTATCGTTGTGGGCCGCATTCAATTGGTCGACAACGCCCGCCGCGACGGCGGACAATTGTGCGGCGTAGTCCGGCAGATCCTTGTCGCGCAAATCCAGCATGGCCCGTATGGCGCCCGACTGGAGGTTCGATTCGATCGGCGCTGTCACGCTCAAGGGATCGCCGGTCTGCGGGTGAATGACCTGCATCGTGATCGGCGAGAACACGGTGCTGTCGGACACCGCCCCTTCTCCTTCATAAGACAGGACCGCGTAGCCGATATTGACAAGACTGACGCCGTCGCCGGTGAGAACGTCAACGCGCCCCGCATCTTTGTTCACCACACGGATGTCCATAAATTCTGCAAGCTTGGCGATGATCTGATCTTGTTGGTCCTTTAAACCGTTTGCGCTTTCCCCGCTAAGGACGCTGCGCTCGATTTGGGCGTTGAGGTCGTAAATTTGCTTAATGAGCGCGTTCACCTCCACGACAGCCGTAACGATTTCATTGTCCACGTCCTGGCGCTGGTCGGCGATCTCATCAAGGGCGGATTTGAAGTTCGACGCCATCTCGCGCAATGCGCCAAGGCTGTTGATGCGGCGGGCAGTGGAGGCCGCTTCGATGGTCAGCTCCGAGAAGGATGCGAACACATTATCGATTTGCGCAGGAAACGCCGCATTATCGCCGGGCGCGCCGAACTGGGCCTGAAGGCGTTCCTGGACCCTGGCGGCCTGCTCAGCGCCAGCGGCTTCAGCCGTTACTGCAAGGGATTCACGGAAGAAGTATTGATCGACGACCCGGCGGATCTCCTGAACCGTCACCGTGGAGTTGACGCCATCTGCGGTATTGGCGCCGATAATCGTCTCCCGGCGGACATAGTTCGGCGTATTGACGTTTGCAACGTTTTCCGAAGTTGTCCTAAGAGCGGTCTGGCTGACGGCGAGACCGCCGACGGCGTTCGCCAGCATGGCTTCAATACTCATGTCCTGTCGTCCTTTCCGCCTTCAACTCGGCAAAATTCGCCGGACCGGCAAACTTCGCCCATCCCCGCCATGCAGGTCGCAGAGGCGGAAAAACCTCCCAACCCCTTGATTTTCATGACTTTCCTATAAATCAGCATTGCGGTTTCCATATCGCCCTTTTTGTGACGCACCTTATAAAGAGCAATCAGCGGGCCAACTTTGCAAACAGCGCCGCAGGCGGAAAAGAAGGGCGCCGCCGCCCGGCAAGTCTTTCCGGACACGGCAAAAAGATCCGTCCTACCGATCATCCAGAAATATTTCAAATCGTTGTTTTTATTAGACTTTTTAGATTTGGCGAGTTGGCCTCGGTTTTGCTCCCTGTTGTGGCGAGCATTTATTTATTGGAGCGCCCAAACGTCATGGGACCGACATCCGCATTTGATCTTCTGTCTGCTTTGTTCGCGCCCGCCGCGGGCGGCCGTACGCCAGCCGGCCTGTTCGCCGGCAAAGGCGAAGGCCTTACCGGAGATCTTACAACCGATCTGCAAAGCCTTCTGTCTTCGGACGGGCAAGGTGAGGATTTCCTGGCGTCCTTACGCGAAGCTTTGGGCGACGCCGGCGTCGATGGCGAACGTCTGAGCGGGGATGCGCTTGCAACGTTCATATCAACGAACGTCCCCGATGCAGAACTTTCATCATTTCAAAACAGCCTGCTGAGCGCCTTTAGCCCGGTTGACCAGGACAACGCGGCGACACCGACGCCGCTATGGACGCCAGGCCAAGGGGCGCAACAAGTTGCATCAACTGCGCCTGACCTGGGCGCGCCCTTCGCAGAAAACAACGCGACACCGCAAACCGCGCCTTCTTCCACACTGGCGCTGGATGGCAAAACGCGCAATACCGCATCGGAAGCGCCGATCGCGCCGCGTCCTCCAGCTGCAGCGCAAACGGCGAAAACAGCAGCCGCGCTTGATGCGCCTTCCGAAGAGACCGCGCGCCCCGACGCAGCAACGAGCGAAGCGCAAGCGCCGAGCCAAATAAAAGACGCCGCCGCCACGCCGGTTGACGCGGCGGCAATCGGCGCTCCCGCCGCCGCGCTCCAACGCGACAGCCGGTCCACAACACAAACATCATCTGTAGGCGCAGCTGAAGAAGCGGCGACCGCCGCACATGGCGAGAGTGGGGATATAACAGCAGCACCAGGTAAAGACGCTGGGCGCAATGCGGGACAAGACGAGCCTTCCCGCAAGGCGGCGCTACACGCCGCAGCGTCAGCGGATGCGAAAACGCCAGGCGCAACAGCCGCCGCACCAGGTGGAAACACCCCTGCCGCAAACACGCCCGCCCCAACAACAACGGCGCCCCAGGCAGCACTTTCCGAGGGAACGGTTGCGCCAATTCCTTTTTCTACCCCTACGGATGGTTTAACACAGACGACGGAAGGGCAAATGCTCGACAGCGGCCTTGACGTTGCGCCGTTACGGCAGGAAGGCCCCCTCGCCGCCCCGCGCAATCGCGTATCCGTCCTCCAGTCTCCCCAAGCGGCCGCACAGGACTTCGCCGCCCTTGTTCGTCGTAACGTCGACAACGGGGCGAGCCGTTTTGAAATTCGTCTTGATCCGCCGGAACTTGGCCGCATCGACGTTAAGCTCGACATCGACGCACAGGGGCGCGCCAGCGCCCATTTGAGCTTCGAGCGCACCGATGCGCTCGACATGATGAGCCGCGACGCCCGCGCCCTGGAAAAAGCCCTCGCCGACGCAGGGTTCGACATGAAAGACGGGGCCCTCGCCTTTGAAATGAAGGACCGTCGAGGCGGCGAGGCGGAAAACGAACAGGCTGCACAAACGGAGGCGGAGTCAGACGCCAATTCAGACACTCCTGACACACCACAAATTCTCGCCGGACGCAGCGGCGTGGATATTCGCATTTAAGGAAAGACGCATACGATGGAAGTGACGTCCGCCACCCAAGCCCAAAGCGCCGCACAGCAGTCGACAACAGGCCTTGCTGAGGATTTCGATACATTCCTCACCCTCCTGACCACGCAGTTGCAGAACCAAGACCCGCTGGAGCCTCTTGACACGAACGAGTTCACCTCGCAACTGGTTCAATTTACGGAAGTTGAACAGGCGATCAGAACCAATGAGCACCTTGAGAACCTCATCAAACTGCAAGAGCTAAGCGAAGGGCAAACTGCGGTCGATTATATCGGCAAAGTCATCACCGCCGCCGGCGACGAAGCGCAGCTGATCGGCGAAAAAGCATCCTGGCGGTACGATTTGCCCGCAGATGCAGCCGATATTACGGTCAAAGTCAAAGACGAGTCCGGATCAACGGTCTTCACTTCTGAAGGCGCTCAGACGGCCGGCGAGCACCTTTTGTACTGGGACGGCGTCGGCGACAATGGTCAGACCTATCCGCCTGGCAAATATTCCTTGAGCGTTGAAGCGAAGGACGCAGAAGCCAAGCCCATTACGGCCGATATCTTCTACCGTGAGGTCGTCGGCGCGGTCGACATTGTCGACGGCGTTTCAAAACTAAACCTTGGCGAGAAGAAAATCGCTGTCAGCGACGTCACCCGTGTTGAGACGGTCTTTTAAAGACCAAACCGCTTTCGAATAAACGGCGCTTCCCCAAAATCGGCGGCGCTTCAATCATCCGGCAAAACGCCCCCCTAGAACAAATTAAAGTACGGAGCCAGAGTTATGAGCATCAACAGCGCATTGTCCGCCGGCGTCACAGGTCTCGCCGCCTATTCCACAAGTCTTGCGGTGATTTCCGACAACATCGCCAACGTCAACACCGTCGGCTACAAACGCGGCCTCACCGATTTCGGAACGCTGGTGACGAACAACGACCTTGCTACGCAATATTCCGCAGGCGGCGTCCAGGCGAGCTCGCGCTTTCTTGTTTCGCAAAGGGGCCTTTTGCAACAAACATCTTCCCCGACGGACCTTGCGATCTCCGGCGAAGGCTTCTTTGTGGTTTCCCAGTCGCCAAGTTCGAACCCGGTCTCCGAACCGTTTCTGTTCACGCGCGCTGGACAGTTCGTACAGGATTCAGGCGGCTTCCTGCAAAACGCCGCCGGGCTTTACCTGCAAGGCTGGCCCATCGACGCCCAGGGCAATGTTCCGGTGAACCCGTCCGACCTCACCACCCTTGAGCCGATCAATGTCGATCAACTGGGCGGCACGGCGGAATCCACCACAAGCATGACCGTCAACGCCAACCTGCAGGCGAGCCAGGCGGTCTCCCCCGCTGAAGCAACCTACGCCGTCGGCACAAGCGCCAACAACATGGCGTCTGGCAATGTAACGCCTGACTTTCAACGCTCCGTGCAGCTTTTCGACAGTCTCGGCGGATTTCGTACGCTCACATTTTCACTCTTGAAAAGCTCCACGCCAAACGAATGGCATGCCGAGATTCATGTGACGCCGACGTCGGATATCGAACTCGGCGCCGGCCTTGTGGACGGCCAGGTCGCGGTCGGCACCCTGGCCTTTCTGCCGAACGGTGAAATCGACACCACCAGCGGCGCCACCACCCTGCCCACCACCCTCGACTTCCTCGCCTCCGCCTCAGGCGCGCCGGGCGCAGGGCAATTCAAGTGGGCGACAGGTCTTGGCATTGATGCACAATCCCTAACGCTGAATATCGGCACCGCCGGGCAGCCCGGCGGTTTCACCCAGTTCGACAGCGACAGCGCCTTGTTGTCCACAACCGTAAACGGCGCGGTGTTCGGCGCCTTGTCCGGCATATCGATCGATCAGGAAGGGTTTGTCACAGCCTTTTACGACAACGGCATTCAGCGTCAGATCTATCAGGTGCCCGTGGCGACGTTCATCAACCCGGACGGCCTCAACCCTATTTCCGGCAACGCCTTCTCCGTGACGACCAATTCCGGCACGTTTACATTACAAGCGCCAAACTCGGGCGACAGCGGGTCGATACAATCAGCCTCCCTCGAAGCCTCCACCGTGGATCTGGCGAAAGAATTCACAGACCTCATCACCACGCAACGAGCCTACTCCGCATCGACGAAAATCATCACCACCGCCGATCAGATGCTCGAAGAGTTAATCCGTATTAAGCAGTAAGCCCCTGAAACCGCCGCGACCGGCATGGCCGGTCGCGGTTAGCCCTATGAATTACTTACATTTTTATCGTTTACATTATGCTTTTCTTTACCCTACCGCTTAGACGTTTTTTAAATCGCCTGTCCTACAGTCATGCCTACGAGTAAGGAGTAAGGAGCATGTTGGGCATGTCGAGGTCCGCTGCAGAACAGGAACCCTACGTGATCGGGCCAGACGGCACGCCGCTCACGATCGCCGATCTTCCGCCGACGAACACCCGCCGCTGGGTCATCCGCCGCAAGGCGGAAGTGGTTGCAGCGGTGCGCGGCGGCTTGATCTCCTTGGAAGATGCCTGCGAGCGCTACACGCTGACGGTTGAAGAATTCCTTTCCTGGCAGAAAGCCATTGATCAATTCGGCCTGCCAGGGCTTAGGGCGACGCGAGTTCAGCAATATCGGTAAGATTGCTGACGCGCCATCCGTTAACGGAACGTTACCCCTCCCCTGGAGATCCTGGGCCGCGCGCTCAGGGTCTCCTTTTTTGTTTGGGAGTTTATTCAAGTTGTTAATCCCATATTTACGACACGCTGGGTAGTTTTTGCCTAGCGCCAAAACGGCGCGGGGGACAAGGCGCGAGAAACGTCGCCGGCCTTATCTGTTAAAGTGACGAGTGCGCGCCTGTGAACGGTCTATCGGAACTTATAAATAAAATCGGCTTGCTGCGTCTGGCCGCTGTCATCGGCGTGACCGGCGGCGTCGCTGCTGCTTTGATGGCGATCATGTTACGCCTTGGCGAGCCGCCCATGGGCCTGTTGTTTGCAGGTCTTGAGCTGGAAGACGCCCAAGAAGTCACCCAGTATCTCGATCAGGCGAATATTCCGTACCAGTTGCGCAGCGGCGGTTCGGCCATCCTCGCGCCCTCCGATCAGGTGATGAACCTGCGCATGACCCTCGCCTCCGAAGGCCTGCCGGCGGGCGGGACAGTGGGATACGAAATTTTCGATAAGTCCGAAGGGCTCGGAGCTTCCGCATTTCAACAAAACATCAACCGCCTGCGCGCCCTTGAAGGAGAGCTCGCCCGCACCATACGCTCCATCGGCGCAGTGCGCGCCGCCCGGGTGCACCTTGTCATCCCGGAGCGCGAGTTGTTCAGCCGGGAGAAAAAAGAGCCGAGCGCCTCCATCGTTGTTGAGGTCGGGCGCGGCGGTCTCGACGCCAAAGCGGTGCGCGCCATACAAAATCTTGCCGCCTCCGCCGTACCTGGATTAAAGCCGGACCAGGTGACGATCCTTGACAATCAGGGCAATCTCCTCGCCCGCGCCGTCACCGGCGAAGCCGGTGAAGACGTTCTGGCGGCGAACATGCATGAAGAACGCACCGCCGCCACCGAAGCGCGTATTCGCCGCGCCGTCGAAACCCTGGTCGCCAGCATTGTCGGCGAGGACAATGTCCGCGTGCAGGTCTCTGCGGAAATCGACTTTAGTCGCGTGACGGAAAGCTCCGAGATTTACGACCCGGACGGACAGGTGATCTTGTCAACCACAACAATCGAGGATGTCTCAAACAGTCAAAACACGCAAAATGACGAGACTGTCTCCGTCGCTAACAATTTGCCAGAGGCCGAACAGGGCGATGCGCCCGGCCGCCAGTCCTCAAACAACAATCGTCGTACCGAAGAGGTGGTGAATTACGAAATTTCCAAAACCGTGCGCAACGCCATTCAGGAAACCGGCGAAGTGGAGCGCCTGTCCGTCGCCGTCGCCGTCAATGGCCGCTGGGAGGCTTCGGAAACCGGAGAAGAATCCTACGTTCCGCGAACCGAAGAAGAGATGCAGCGCATCACCGCCCTTGTCCGTTCAGCCATGGGATATGTGGAGAACCGCGACCAGATCGAGGTTGTGAACATGGAGTTTCCCCGCTTCGCCGCGCCTGAAGCAGAACCGGAGAAACAACCTTTTCTCGGCCTCACGAAGGACGATATTTTACGCATTGTCGAGGTCGCGGTCCTCGGTCTTATCGGGCTTGTCTTGATCTTTTTCGTACTCCGACCATTTCTGGCCGGCGGCAAGGGCGATGCGGACGGCGGACAATTGGCGCTCGCCGGCGCCGGCGCGGCGGCCCTTCCCGCCGGCGGCGCCCAGGCGCAATTGCCCGCGCCCGCGGGGGACGGCGTAGCGCAGATCGCACAAGGCGCAGCAGGCCCCGACGGCGTCCCGGCCCTGCCCCCTCCCGGGGCTGCGCCCGCCAACGAATTCCAGGAACAATTCGACATCGCCCAAATTCAGGGCCAGGTGAAGGCCTCCTCGGTCAAAAAGGTGTCGGAGATTGTCGATAAGCACCCGGAGGAATCCCTCGCCATCCTCCGCAGCTGGTTGCATGAGGGGTAAGCGCTATGTCGAACCGCAGCGCCGTCGCCATTGACGACCCGAACAAACTCACCGGCCCTGAAAAAGCGGCGGTCATTCTCCTGTCCCTTGGCGAGGAGAACGGCAAGAACCTCTGGGAAATGCTGGACGAGGAGGAGATCAAGGAGGTCTCTCAGATCATGTCGAACCTCGGCACGGTAAGCTCCGGGGTCGTTGAAAAACTGTTGGTGGAGTTCGTTTCCCAAATGTCGTCGACAGGGTCCCTCATGGGCTCCTACGAAGCGACCCAGCGCCTGTTGAAGGGCATTTTGCCCGACGACAAGGTCGAAGGCATCATGGAGGAGATCCGCGGTCCCGCCGGCCGGACGATGTGGGACAAACTCGCTAACGTCAACGAAGCGGTGCTCGCCAACTATCTGAAGAATGAATACCCCCAGACGGTGGCGGTGGTTCTGTCGAAAATAAAATCCGAACACGCCGCCCGGGTGCTCGCGGCGCTGCCGGAGGACTTCGCGCTCGAATGCGTCTCGCGCATGCTGCGGATGGAGCCGGTGCAAAAAGAGATTTTAGAGAAAATCGAGCAAACCCTGCGCCTTGAATTTATGTCGAACCTCGCGCGGACGGCCAAACGCGACGCCCACGAAATGATGGCGGAAATCTTCAACAATTTCGACCGCCAGTCCGAACAGAGATTCCTGGGCGCCTTGGAAGAGCGCAACCGCGACGCGGCGGAGAAAATCAAGGCGCTGATGTTCGTGTTCGAGGACCTGACCAAACTCGATCCGAGCAGCATCCAGACATTGCTGCGCGCCATCGACAAGGACAAGCTCGGCCTCGCCTTGAAAGGCGCCTCCGACACGCTCAGGGATCTGTTTTTCACGAACATGTCCGAGCGGGCGGCGAAAATGCTGAAAGAAGATATGGAGGTGATGGGGCCTGTACGTCTGAAAGATGTGGATGAATCCCAGACCACCATTATCAACGTGGCCAAGGACCTCGCCGCCAAGGGTGAAATTATGATCGCCGACAACAAGGGCGAAGATGAGCTGGTGTACTGATGGCGGACGCACAGAAATTTCAGTTTGACGCCGTTTTCAATATGGACCCTGAAGGCAGGGCCAAAGCAACGGCGCTGCGACCGAAAACCCGGTTCACTGCGGAGGAGTTGGAGGCGGCGCGGCAAACCGCCTACGCCGAAGGGCGCGCTTCTGCCGAAGCGGCCGCAGCCGAGGCTCTCGCCGGCGCGGCGGACCGCATTGGCGGCGCCCTTGCGATCATTTTGCAAAGTCTTGACGACGCGGCTCGCACGCACCGGCGCGAAGCGGCCAACATCGCTCTCATGGCGGCGCGGAAAATCTCCGATACCTTATTCGACCTTCACGGTCCGGCACATATCGAAGCAGCTGTAGAAGACTGCCTCGCTCATATTCCCGATACGCCGCACCTTGAAGTGCGCCTGCCCGTCGCGCAATACGAAGCGCTGAACGCGAAACTTCAGGAGATCGCCGAAAAACGCGGGTTCGCCGGACGCCTTATCATCACTGAGGACACGAGCCTCGGCGACGCCGACTGCCGCGTGTCCTGGCCGGAGGGCGCAACGGCCCGCGACGGCGAAACACTGATCGACGCTATTGCGCAAACCGTCGCCCAACGCCTGGCGGCGGACGATGCAACCATAAACGCTTAACGCCTTTATCAAGGGAAAAGGCCCATGACGGACGAAACAGAAAATACCGAAGAGGACATGTCGGAGGACGATATGGCCGCGGCCATGGCCGCCGAAGCGGAGGAAAAAGCCGACGCAGGCGAACCTGTCCCTTTTGAGGACATGACCGAAGATAAAGAGGCGGCGGACGAGGCGTCCATGGACGCCAATCTTGATGAGGCGGACAAAAGCGCAGCGGACCTTGAATCCGTATTTGACGTTCCGGTGAACGTCTCCGCCGTTCTCGGCAAGACGCATATCGATGTGGCGCAGCTGTTGAAGCTCTCAAAAGGCGCCATCGTCGAGCTTGACCGTAAAGTGGGCGAAGCCATTGACATTTATGTGAACGACCGTCTCGTCGCCCGGGGCGAAGTGGTGGTCGTGGAAGACAAGCTCGGCATCACCATGACGGAAATTGTGAAGAACGACGCAGCTTGAAGGCTGCACAAGGAAGACTGAGACGTAGGAGGATCACATGCGGCTTTTGATGGTCGGAACATTAAACGGACAGCTCTCTGTCGCCACGAAAATGGCGATGGAGCGCGGCGCGAAGGTCGCCCATGTCTCCGACATCGATGGCGCCCTGTCGGCGCTTCGGGCCGGTCAGGGTGCGGACCTAATGATGGTCGATGTCGGCGAGGACATCGCCCGCCTCGTCACCGCCCTTGCGGCTGAACGCATCGTGGTGCCGGTTGTGGCCTGCGGCGTCGGATCGGACGCGGACGCCGCCGTCGCGGCCATCAAGGCGGGCGCCAAGGAATATGTGCCGCTTCCGCCGGATGCGGACTTGATCGCCGCCGTGATCGAAGCGGTGGTCGCCGAGGCGACAGACATGATCGCCGCCGACCCGTCCATGAAAACAGTGATTGCACTCGCCGACCAGGTCGCCGGTTCTGACGCGTCCATCCTCATCACCGGGGAAAGCGGGTCCGGTAAAGAAGTGATGGCGAAATATGTGCACCGCAAATCAAAGCGGGCGGACAAGCCGTTTATTTCCGTGAACTGTGCGGCCATTCCGGAAAACCTTCTGGAATCGGAACTCTTTGGCCATGAAAAAGGCGCGTTCACCGGCGCTGTTGCAAGGCGCATCGGTAAATTCGAAGAGGCCAACGGCGGTACGCTGTTGCTCGATGAAATTTCCGAAATGGATGTGCGCTTGCAGGCGAAATTGCTGCGCGCCATTCAAGAGCGGGAGATCGACCGCGTCGGCGGTACAAAGCCTGTCAAAGTGGACATTCGCATCCTCGCCACCTCCAACCGGGATTTGACAGAATCGGTGAAGGAAGGCGTCTTCCGGGAAGACCTGTTGTTCCGGTTGAATGTCGTAAACTTGCGCCTGCCGCCGTTGCGCGAACGCCCTGGCGATATTCTGGCGCTGGCGGAGCATTTCACGAAGAAATACGCCGACGCCAACGGCATGCCGCAAAAACCGTTGTCAGAACGCGCGCAGCGGCGCATCGCCGGCCATTACTGGAAAGGCAATGTGCGGGAGCTGGAGAACACCATGCACCGCGCCGTTCTGTTGTCGCCCGGCGCGGAGATCGACGAAGACGCGATTCGCCTGCCCGACGGCAGCCCGGTGAGCGCCGGGGCAAGCTCCGTCGGCTTCGCGGCGCCAAGCACGGGCGCTGAAGGCGGTATAGAAGACGCCGCGTTGGTGGGCCGCACGGTCGCCGAAGTGGAGCAGGATCTGATCCTCAACACCCTCGACCATTGCCTCGGCAACCGCACCCATGCGGCGAATATTTTAGGCATCTCCATCCGCACCCTGCGCAACAAACTG
>JBCDBL010000097.1:0-16476 GCA_039183635.1 Pseudomonadota bacterium | reverse complement strand
ATTTGCCGCGCCTCTTCGTCGGCGTCCCACACGCCGCGAATCTGGACAGGATCGCCGTCCGGCTCCTCCGTCCACAGGGTTTTGCCGAGGCGGGATTTGTTCTCCGCGATAAGGCCGGAGGCGGCGGCGAGGATCGCCGGCGTCGACCGATAATTGCGCTCCAGGCGGATCACCGTCGCATCGGGAAAATCTTTTTCAAAGCGCAGGATGTTCTCCACCTCCGCACCGCGCCAGCCATAGATCGACTGGTCGTCATCGCCGACGCAGCAGATGTTTTTATGTTTTTGCGACAGGAGGCGCAGCCAGAGATATTGCGCGACGTTGGTGTCCTGGTATTCGTCCACCAGCATATAGCGGAATTTGTTGTGATATTCGGCGAGGACGTCCGGGTGCTCCTGAAAAATCGTCAGGCAGTGGAGCAGCAGATCTCCGAAATCGGCGGCGTTCAAAACCTTCAGGCGCTCCTGATAGGCCGCGTAAAGATCCCCGCCTTTGCCGTCGGCCCACCCCGCCGCTTCTCCCGCGGGGACCTTGTCCGGCGTCCAGCCCCGGTTCTTCCAGCTGTCGATGCGGGCCTGGAGGCCCCGGCCTGTCCAGCGTTTTTCGTCGAGCCCGGCCGCCTGGATCACCTGCTTGGCGAGGCGCACCTGGTCGTCCGCATCGAGAATGGTGAAGGATGATTTGAGACCCACAAGCTCCGCATGGCGGCGCAGGATCAACGCGCTGATGGAGTGGAACGTGCCGAGCCACTGCATCCCCTCCACCACCTCGCCGATAAGGGCGCCGATTCGCTCCTTCATTTCCCGGGCCGCTTTGTTGGTGAAGGTGACGGCGAGAATTTGCCAGGGCTGGGCCCTGCGGGTCGCCAGAAGATGCACAAGGCGGGTGGTGAGCGCCCGGGTTTTGCCCGTGCCGGCGCCGGCGAGAACGAGCACAGGGCCTTCCGTCGCTTCCACGGCGGCGCGCTGTTCGGCGTTAAGGGCGACGAGGTAGGGCGGCGTCGGCGCGTCTGGCCGCTGTGTGGGTGAGGCAGAGGACATGAAACTCAATGTAGGCTTGGTGATTCCAAACGCAACACTAAAGCATTTCCAGCTTCAGAGGGTAGCGGTTGAGTGTCCGGAAATGCGTAAAAACAAGACCTTAAGCGTCGCCCTGATTCCGATGGATGCGACGATGCTTTAGCGTAGCCTCGAAGCTGATGCAGCCTTTAGACGCGTTTGGGCGCGGCGGGTTTAAAGGCGGGAAATTTTCAAAAAATGGCCCCGGCTGCGCGTTTGGGCGCAGTTTCGAACGCGGCGGCTATGGCAAGGGTTATGAAGCGTAGAACGCCACAAACCCGGCCATGAATATGATGAGGATCACAACATGTTGTACGCGCATGCCGGCTCCTCCCTACATATGTTTTTATACAAGGGTAGAATACCGGGGGAGGTTTCAGGAAAGGTTTAGGGGCTATTATCAAAGATTTAAGGTATTGCACCACGCCGCGCATAGAAACTTCTTTACGGTGACTATTGCTTGCCTTTGTTTTCTTGATGGAATTTTCGACATTTGTGGCGGCAAATAAAAAACTCCGCCTCCATCATGTCTGATGGGGCGGAGCTTTGCGTGGCGGTATGTGCTGTATGCGTGACGCTTACTGACAGGACAAACACTCGTCGTAATCGGTGCGGCCCGCTGCTGTTTCCGCCATGGCGGCTTCGGCGTCGTTCGCCGGCGCTTCGCCTCCGGCATAGCTGGCGCGCTGGACCGACTTGGAACGGCAATAATAGAGCGACTTCACGCCTTTCTCCCACGCCGTCCAGTGCAGCATGTGGAGGTCCCATTTGTCGATGTCGCCCGGCAAAAAGACGTTCACGGACTGACCCTGGCAGATATAGGGGCTGCGGTCGGCGGCAAGGTCGATGACCCAGCGCTGGTCGATTTCAAAAGCGGTTTTGAAAATCGACTTCTCCCACTCCGTAAGCCCTTCCAGATGCTGGATGGAGCCTTCGTTTTCCAGGATGGAGGCCCACACGTCTTCCGTATTCATGCCTTTTTCTTCGAGCAGCGCCTCCAACGCCTTATTTTTCACCGTGAAAGAGCCCGACAGGGTTTTATGGGTGTAAACGTTCGCCGGGATGGGCTCGATGCAGGGGCTCGCGCCGCCGCAGATGATGGAGATCGACGCCGTCGGCGCAATGGCGAGTTTGTGGGAGAAGCGCTGCTTCATCCCCGCCTCAAGCGCGTCGGGACAGGCGCCCCGCTCTTCGGCCAATGTGACCGAGGCGGCGTCCGCGCCCATACGGATATGCTTGAACAGCTTGGTGTTCCAGGCCTTCGCCGCGGCGCTCTCAAACGGCACGCTCATGGATTGCAGGAAAGAATGGAAGCCCATCAGGCCAAGGCCCACAGACCGTTCCCGTACTGCGGAATAGCGCGCTTTTTCCATGCTGGACGGGGCGTTGTCGATAAAGTCCTGCAGGACATTGTCGAGGAAGCGCATAATGTCCTCCACAAAAAGCTCCTCCCCCTTCCATTCGAAATATTTTTCCGCATTGATGGAGGACAGGCAGCAAACCGCCGTGCGTTCCTTGCCTTTATGATCTTTGCCCGTGTGGAGCATGATTTCCGAACACAGGTTCGACGTTGACACTTTCAGGCCAAGCTTGCGCTGATGCGCCGCCAGCTGCCGGTTCACCGTGTCGGAATAGATGAGGTACGGCTCGCCCGTCTGGAGGCGGATCTCCAGGATTTTCTGCCACAGCTTGCGGGCGTTCACAGTACGGATCGCCTCGTTGGTTTTTGGGGATCGCAGGGCGAATTCCTTGTCGTCCCGCACCGCCTCCATGAACTCGTCGGTGATGTTGAGGCCATGGTGCAGGTTCAGGGATTTGCGGTTGAAATCGCCGGAAGGCTTGCGGATCTCCAGAAACTCCTCGATTTCCGGATGGTGCACGTCGAGATAACAGGCGGCCGATCCCCGGCGCAGCGAGCCTTGGGAGATCGCCAGGGTGAGCGAATCCATCACCCGTATGAACGGAATAATGCCGGACGTCTGGCCGGAGCCTTTCACCTTTTCGCCGATGGAGCGCACGCCCCCCCAATAGGTACCGATGCCGCCGCCGTTCGAGGCGAGCCAGACATTCTCGTTCCACGTGCCCACAATATCATCAAGGGAATCATTGACGCCGTTCAGGAAGCAGGAGATCGGCAGGCCGCGCTCGGCCCCGCCGTTGGACAGGACGGGCGTCGCCGGCATGAACCACAACTTGGAGATGTAGTCATAGATGCGCTGCCCGTGTTCCTGGTCGTCCGCATACGCTTTAGCGACCCGGGCGAACATGTCCTGAAAACTTTCGCCGGGCAGGAGGTAGCGGTCCTCCATGGTCTTTTTGCCGAAATCGGTGAGCAGCGCGTCCCGGGAGCGATCGACCTTGATCTCAATCGATTTGATCAGCTCCAGTTCCGGCTTCGCCAAAGGCTGCGTTTGCGGCGCGGCGGTTTTGCCTGTGACGTCGAGAACTTCTGCGGCGTCGGATGCGGACATGCGGTAACTCCCCCGAATTTCGAGCGCAATTCACCCTGCGGCTGAAAAGCAATTTTCAGCCCCGGAGTTTGCGATTGGTGATGAAGAGGGCGGCGGTGCGCCGCTCACACAACATATAGTGCTCGAAGGTGTTTCGAGCGTCAATATGCTGTTTGCGTCTTTCGGAAACTTTTTAGTTAACGAGCCGTTAACGCCGCCGCCGACCGGGCCTCTTCCCCTTTATTTTACTGGATTTGCCAGTTGGGGTGTCCGCGCGAAATACGGGCGGAGCGAAGGCGAATTTCGGAGCGAGGGGATCGTGCGGTTGCGCCTCCGTCTCAGCGCCCGTTCGGGCGAGCGTCTGATGGGGCGGGCCCATCGGTTGCGATTCTGCGCTGTCCCCGTCTTCATACCGGCGTGCTTTTTCCGCAAGGTCGTCGATTCGGGCTGACAGGGTTTCCGCGGCTGTGCGGAGGTCCCTGGAAAGGAGGCCGAGAACCATGCCGCGCGCGTTTTGGACGGCTTGTTGCAACTTTCCCAGGGCGCCGTCGTAGAGGCCATCCGCCTGCGGACCGCCCGGGAAAGCGGCGAACAGCGCCCAGGGCAGAGCGAAAAACGCAAAAACGATCAATCCTAAAATGTAAAAACCGCTGTCGGCCTCTTGCGCTTCGGTGTTTGGTTCCGTCGATCCGACCAGGGCCTGCATTTGCGCGCTGAACCAGGGCAGGGCGGTCTCTATAAACCACGGAAAAGCCGTAAAGGGGACAAAGCCGATTGAGAATGCGATAAAGGAGGCGATTGCGATATCCCAAAGTTTACGCCGCTCCCGGAACGTTTTTACTTCCGCTGGCGTATCGCTTCGGGGGTTTTCTATGACGATGTCGATCGATTGCAGCAGTTCCTTGTTTTCCGCATAGAGCCAGGCGGCTTCCGCGCGGGCGCGCACGGCGGGCTTCAAGCTTTTGGCGACAGAAGCGGTCATCCATTGCCGGACCCGCGCTGAGGCTTGACTGACATGTGTCGTCTCTTCGCTGACGACGCGTGTGAGATCGGTGAGCACGGCGTCGAGACGCGCACGGCGGCGCCCATGACGCCAGTTATTGAACACAATAGCGATCGACGCGTAAGCGATCCCGACGGTAAAAAGGTAAAATAGAGTGAGGGCGCCGGCGTCCAGTGCAGATGGGCCCGTGGCCCCTGAAACCACGAGGATGCCGAGGGCGACGATAATGCAAATGATTAAGCGTCCCCAATTTATCCGCGACCGTCTGCGGGCGTTATCCGCTCTTAAAGCGTGCAGACGTGCGAAATACATGGCGTTCGCAAACTTCGCCAAGCCTGAAACACGTCGGGTTTTATAGTCTTTGTAACGATCCCCCGGCGCAATGTCCTGCTCGACATACGCCTCGTTTGCCGTATCCACCGTCTAACCCCTTGCGCCATACGAACCCAAAGCTGTCTTAGCACAGCTTCCGGCGCCGCGCGATAAAGTTAACGCCTTTGGCGAGGATGCTGTCAGCACAACAGGGCGCATGCTGCTAACGCGCTGAAATTATTAGTTTTTTATTCGTACATTGTGGGCCAAGCTTATGGCGGCTGGACTGTGAAGGAGGCGCCTTATGGTTGCTGACAGCGATTTTGAAAAACAGCTTCAGGGCTATGTCCTTGCGACCGCCCATATTGTCTACCGTATGCCGGATCATCCCGGTTTGCTGCAGAGCTATATCTGGCAGGCGTACGATCTCGCCCCGAAATTTCCGGAGCTGCATAAGTTTCTGGCGTTTTGGACGCGGGAGCTTGACGGGCCCTTGCATTCGGTCGAGGTCGCCGGCCGGCGTCTTATCGGTCCCGGCGACATGCGGTCTATTGAGACGGAATACGCATTGAATTGACTGCAATGCTAAGGGTGGCTTCGCCCTTGTGTTCGGTTTGCGCCCCGCCTATGGTCGCGCGGCTTTCTCGCAGGATCCGATATTATCAAGGAGCCCCCTCACATGAAGAGATTTACGCTCGCCGCCGCCGCGGCGTTCGCCCTGGCGTCGTGCGGGGAAACCGAAACCGCCGATGTCGCCGAGGCGCAGCCCCAGGCGCGCGCCGATACGGCCCAGACGGACGATTCTTTTGCAACCCGCGCTGCGCAGTTGCGGCTTGCATTCCAGGATGTGGACCGGGAGACGTTCGGGCGCCTTTTCTCCGAGTTTGAGTCTATTTACATAGAGCGCACCGGCGCCTTCAACAAAGCTGACGGCGAAGCGTTCCTGGCGGATAATAAAACCAAAGAGGGCGTTCTCGTCACCGACAGCGGCTTGCAGTACACTGTTGTCGATGCAGGGACGCAAGACGGCGCCCAACCGTCCGCTGAAGATATGGTGCAAGTGCATTACCGCGGCATGCTGATCAACGGGGCGGAGTTTGATTCCTCCTACGCCCGCGGCATGCCGGCGGAGTTTCCATTGAACGGCGTCATAAAAGGGTGGACGGAAGGCCTGCAGTTGATGAAGGAAGGCGCCAAATACACCTTCTTCATACCCTCCGAGCTTGCCTATGGCGAAAATGCGCCGCCCTCCATTGGACCGAACCAGACCCTTGTGTTCGACGTTGAGCTCTTGAAGGTCGTTTCCGACGAGACGCCGGCTGACGACGCCGCATCCGCCGAAGGCGCCTTGGAAGAATAAACGCCGAGCGACGCCCGCTTTATGCGGGCGTGGCCATGCCTTTCTGAACGGCCGGGCGGGCGGCAATATTGGCGAGCCATCTTTCCGTGTTCGGCATGTCGGGGCGGACCATGTCGCCTTTTTTTAAGGTGACGTCGAACAGGCTGATCACCCAGGGGTATGTGGCGATATCTGCGATTGAATAATCGCCGCCAAGATACGCCGCCTCGCCAAGGCGCTTTTCCATGACGCTCAGCAGGCGAAACGCCTCATCGGAATAGCGTTTTACGCCATAGGGCACGGTTTCGTTCGCGCCCCATACAAAATGACCGAGCTGGCCGAACATAGGGCCAAGGCCGCCCACCTGCCAGGCGAGCCATTCCAGCACTTTGGCGCGGTCTGGATAGGCTGTCGGCAACAGCTTTCCGGATTTTTCCGCAAGATAAATGAGGATCGCGCCGGATTCGAATATGGAAACAGGGCCGCCGTCGGCGTCACGGTCGACGATGGCGGGGATCTTGTTGTTGGGCGAAACTTTCAAAAAGTCCGGTTTGAACTGTTCGCCTTTGCCGATGTGGACTGGATGGGTCTCGTAGGCGAGCCCAGTCTCTTCGAGCATGATAGAGACTTTGCGTCCGTTCGGCGTTTTCCAGGTGTAAAGATCGATCATATAGCGGCCTTTGCAGGTTTTTAGAGTTTACGTCACGTTCTGTGCGCTGTCGCAACTATATATCGATTATCACGGGGTTCGCTGTGGGTCTCGCGCGGACTTGATCAGGGGTGACTGCAGCGTGTGTGGAAAAGATTGATATTTGGATATAAACATGTCTTTATATGACGTGTTTCCATTACTTGAGAAGGAGCTTGCGCCATGACGGATCGCGCCGCCCGCCAAAACGCCCTTACAGAGGCTTTGAAGTCCCGCATCCTTGTGCTCGACGGGGCCATGGGCACGATGGTCCAGGGCTACGATCTCGATGAAGCCGGCTTTCGCGCGGAGCGGTTCGCCGATTGGGGCCAGGACATCAAAGGCAATAATGACATTTTGAGCCTCAGCCAGCCGCAGATCGTGCGCGAAATCCACGACAAATATTTCGCCGCCGGCGCCGATATGGTTGAGACGAACACGTTTTCTGCAACGACGATCGCCCAGGCCGATTACGCTATGGAGGCCCTCGCCTACGAGATCAATGTGGAGAGCGCCCGCATCGCCCGGGCGTCCGCCGATGCGTTTACCGCGCAAAACCCGGACAAGCCGCGATTCGTAACGGGTGCGATCGGGCCGACCAATCGCACCGCCTCGATCTCTCCTGACGTCAATGATCCGTCCAAACGCAATGTGACGTTCGATGAGTTGCGCATCGCCTATGGCGAAGCGGCGCGCGGCCTTATCGAGGGCGGCGCCGATACGATCCTTATCGAAACGATTTTCGATACGTTGAACGCCAAGGCGGCGATTTATGGCGTTGAGGAGGCGTTTGAAGAACTTGGGGTGCGCGTGCCTATTATGTTGTCGGTGACGATTACGGACCAATCCGGCCGCACTTTGTCCGGACAGACGGCAGAGGCGTTCTGGCATTCTGTGCGCCACGCCGACCCCTTGTCCGTGGGCGTCAATTGCGCCCTTGGACCGGATTTGATGCGGCCTTATGTGGACGCTTTGTCCCGGGCCGCAGACGTTTACGTGTCGGCTTATCCGAACGCCGGTCTGCCGAACGCTTTTGGCGGCTATGACGAAACGCCGGAAAGCATGACGGTCCACATTAAGGAATGGGCGCAAAGCGGTCTTCTGAACATTGTCGGCGGTTGCTGTGGGACAACGCCGGACCATATTCGCGCGTTCGCCGAGGCTGTGGAGGGCGTTGCGCCCCGGCCGCTCACCGCTCAGCCGACAGCCATGCGTCTGTCCGGTCTCGAACCGTTCCATTTGGCCAGTTGAAAGACGCCGGCGCGATAGAGCCTCCCCGCGCACTTGATTTTTTGTACAATAGTGTACAAACCTGTAAATAAAGCTTTGTTAGGGGAGGACAAGCCAATGGACGTGCGCGCCGCTGTGGCCTTTGAGGCCGGAAAACCGCTTGAAATCGAAACTGTGCAACTGGAAGGGCCGAAAGCCGGCGAAGTCTTGGTGGAGATCAAGGCCACGGGCATCTGTCATACGGACGAATTCACCCTGTCCGGCGCGGACCCGGAAGGGGCGTTTCCTGCTATCCTCGGCCATGAAGGGGCCGGCGTTGTTGTTGAGACGGGACCTGGCGTCACAAGCGTTGCGCCCGGCGATCATGTCATCCCTCTTTACACGCCCGAATGCCGTGAGTGCGACTATTGCCTGCACCCGAAAACAAATCTTTGTCAGAAAGTGCGCGCCACCCAGGGCCAGGGCCTGATGCCCGACGGCACGTCGCGCTTTTCCTATAAAGGCAAGCCCGTGCTTCATTATATGGGCACATCGACTTTTGCGAATTACACTGTCTTGCCGGAGATCGCACTTGCAAAAATCCGCAAAGACGCGCCGTTCGACAAGGTCTGTTACATCGGGTGCGGCGTGACGACCGGCGTCGGCGCCGTGATGTTCACAGCGAAAGTGGAGCCGAATACAAGCTGCGTTGTGTTCGGCCTCGGCGGCATCGGACTTAACGTCATTCAGGGGTTGAAAATGGTGGGCGCCCGTCAGATCGTTGGCGTGGATATTAATCCGGAAAAGCGCGCCCTTGCCGAAACGTTCGGTATGACGGATTTCGTCAATCCCAAGGAGGTCGACGGCGATCTTGCGGGCCACCTTGTGGAGGTGACCGGCGGCGGCGCGGATTATTCCTTCGAATGCATCGGCCGGGTAGAGACCATGCGGGCGGCGCTGGAGTGCTGTCACAAGGGCTGGGGCGAAAGCGTCATCATCGGGGTCGCGGGCGCCGGCCAGGAGATCTCGACGCGCCCGTTCCAGTTGGTGACAGGCCGGGTCTGGCGGGGCAGCGCTTTTGGCGGCGCCAGGGGGCGTACGGACGTTCCCAAGATTGTCGACATGTATATGGAAGGACGGATCGATATCGACAGCCTCATCACTCACACAATGCCCCTCGACGACATCAACAAGGCTTTTGATCTGATGCACGCCGGGGAAAGCATTCGCAGCGTCGTTCTGTATTAGGTTCCATGAAAACCATATCCGAAAATAAAATGTTCGGCGGCGTTCAGGGCGTCTATGAACATGACAGCGCTGTCTGCGGCGGCCCGATGCGCTTTGCGGTTTTCACTCCACCTGTTGTGGCGCGAGGCGCAGCGCCAGCATTGACCTGGCTCTCCGGCCTTACCTGTACGGAGCAAAACTTCATCACCAAGGCCGGCGCCCAGCGCGTCGCAGCGGAGCTTGGCCTTATTATTGTTGCGCCGGATACAAGCCCGCGGGGAGAGGGCGCGCCGGACGCGCCGGACGGGGCGTACGATCTCGGCCTTGGCGCCGGCTTTTATGTGGACGCGACGGAGGCGCCCTGGGCGGAGCGCTATAACATGTATTCCTATGTGACGGAGGAGTTGCAGACCCTTGTCGTAGACCGTTTCCCCGTGGACCCGGCGCGCCAGGGCGTGTTCGGCCATTCCATGGGCGGGCATGGCGCGCTGACGATCCATTTTAAAAATCCAACGCTCTACCGTACGGCGTCGGCCTTTTCGCCCATCGTCGCGCCTTCGCAGGTTCCCTGGGGGCGCAAGGCTTTGACGGCCTATCTCGGCGCCGACGAGGCCGCCTGGGCGTCCTACGACGCAACCGGCCTTGTGGCGGCGCGCAAAAGCGACGCCCATATCCTGATCGACCAGGGCGAGGCGGATGAATTTTTGCAAGACCAGTTACGGCCGGAGCTGTTTGAAGATGCATGCGTTGCGGCCGGTCAAACGCTCACCCTGCGCCGCCAGGCCGGATACGATCATTCCTATTACTTCATTGCGAGTTTTATGGAAGACCATCTGCGCCACCACGCCGCCGGTCTTGGGGTGTAACGGTTACACCGCCAAAGCACAGTTAAGTGGAGGCCGTCTTGCGAAACAGCACGACGAAATTGTTCGCCGGCATGTCGACCGCCTTGTCGAACACGAGGCCGTGGGACGCAGCGTCTTCGGCCAACGCATCCATGTCGCGCACGCCCCAGCCAGGGTCTTTGGATTTCAAACTCATGTCGAAATCTTCGTTGGAGGGGCTTGTGTGCGCGCCCCCGCGCATAAAGGGTCCGTAAAGGAACAATATCCCGTCCGGCCGCAGAAGACGCCCCGCCCCGGCGAAGAGGCCAAGGGCCGCGGCGTAGGGGGCGATATGGATCATGTTGATGGAGACGACGGCGTCGAAGGGCGCGTCGTCTTCAACACCCCAGACCGTCGCCGTTGCATCGATCGCAACAGGCGCGGCGATGGCGCAGAGCCCTTCCGCGTCCGCCCAGGCGGCGATGGAGGCGCGCGACGCCGGGTCGGGATCGCTCGGCCGCCAACGGACGCCCGGCAAACGTTTGCAGATATGCGCCCCGTGTTCGCCGGTGCCGGAACCGATCTCCAGAACATGGGCGCCGTCGCCCACATGGGCGGCGAATGTCTCGGCGATGACGTCCTTGTTGCGCCCGACCGACGGCGAGAACAATCGCGCATCTTCGCCATGCGCGCGGTCTTCCAGGGCGATGGGTCGGGCTTGGTCTTTATAGGAGGGGCTGTCGGTCATAGGGCTAAGCTGGCGCGGCCGAGCGGTTTTGTCCATAGCGCATGAGACGGATCTTCGTCTGATCCACATCGCTTGCAACGCCCTCTCGCTAGCCGGCCGAGCATGATCCGCCGCCAAGGACGCAAAATTTCGCGCAGTGCGGATGATTAAGCTTCACCGCGCCCGTAGCGTCGGCCAGGCGGGGGCCCATTTCAAACGCCGGTCCATAGGGCAGCAGGGTGCAGGGCAGTACGACAGGCGCTGCTTCGCCCTTGCGCTTCACAACCATGCGGGATGTCGCGCACATCATGTCCTCCGGCCGTACGCCGACAAGATCCCAGCAGGCGGTGGTGATTTCCGGCACGTCGATGCGTTCATCCATCTCCGGAAACAGGACAAGGGCGCGCGGGTCCGCTGCGTCGACATCAAGGCCGATTTCTGTAAACAGCGCCTCGTAGCCCTTTCGCGCTGTCTCTTCGGTCTCGCCCCAGCAGCTGCGTCCGGCGATTTCAACGGCGAAACCGTTCGCAGCGAGCCAGCCGAGGCCCGCCATGGCCGGCGCCCAGGCGCCGGGCCCGCGTTCTTCTTCATGTAAATCTTGCGTGTAATGATCAAGACTGACACGCAGGCGTAGCTTCGCGCCATAGGCGTCTTTCAGCTTTAACAGACCCTCTTGTATCCGCGGGCGCATCATAGGCGCCATAGCGTTTGTGAGCACAAGCGCATCGCGGTCGCCGTCAAGTCCCATCGCTATGAGCTCAAGAATATGAGGGTTCATAAACGGCTCGCCGCCAGTGTAACCGATTTCAGTCGGTGAAAATGTCGAGCCATCCATTTCTGCAAAATACGGGCGAACATCGTCCGGCGTGAGATAGACAAGGCGGTCGTTTTTTGGACTCGATTCAATGTAGCAATTGATGCATTCGATGTTGCACAGGGTGCCTGTGTTGAACCAGAGCGTTTTTAAAGACGACAACGCAACGGCGGCGCGGGCCTCGCCGGTCGCGGTAAGGTCGGGATGTTGAAATTTTTCAACCGCAAGCGGAATAAAAGCTTCGCGCGGCGCCGTTTCGCCGTCAGCCATAGGCGATAAATCCTTTCCTTACGTGAAGGGCAGACCATGCCAGAGGCGGACCGGCGCGCAAAGCCGTCCGCAGCGCGCCTCACGGCATTGTTATAGAAAAAGGCCTGGAGCGGGTGAAGGGAATCGAACCCTCGTCTTAAGCTTGGGAAGCTCCTGCTCTACCATTGAGCTACACCCGCGTGAGCCTGATCCCAGAGCGAAAACTAACCTATGTGATGTAGCGTGCGCGTGCAATGCGCAGTTTCACGACGCTTTGCGCAGGTCCAGCCGGTGTGCTTCGGGTTTTGCGGCCGGAAGCAGAACTGTGAACGTGCTGCCGTCTCCGAGCACGCTTTTCACTTCTATCCGACCGCCCATGCCCTCGATAAAACGTTTCACGAGCGCCAGGCTCAGGCCGGCGCCGTCATGTTTACGGCTCATGGAGCTGTCGACTTGGGAGAACGGCTTGAACAGCGCTGAAAGGGAGGGTTGTGACATGCCGGTCCCTGTGTCGCTGATATCTATGGCGATTGCGGGCGCGTTTGCATCAGCGACGGCGCGGGCGCGGATGTTAATGGCGCCGTCCTGTGTGAATTTACAGGCGTTGTCGACAATTTTGCCCAAGGCTTGTCGCAGACGCGCCTCATCCGCCAGCACATGAAAATCGCCGTCCGCCGCCCAGCGCAACGTGTTGCCGTTCTCCTGTGCTTGAGCGCTCCATATACGAAGGGTTTTTTCAAACATGCGTTCCAGGCTGCAGGAGGCGATGAAATATTCCAGATGGCCGGAATCCGCTTTAGAATAATCCAACACATCGTCAATCAGACCGACAAGATGTTTTGCAGCTAGGCCGATGGACGTAAGGTCTGACTGTGCGTCGTCCGTCATTGCGTCTTGAAGCTCATCTTCGAGCAGCTCGCAATATCCGATGACAGCGTTGAGGGGGGTGCGCATCTCATGGCTCATCGTCGCCAGAAAGTCCGCCTTCGCCCTGTCTGAGGCTTCCGCCTTGTCTTTTTCAAGCAAAAGCGCGTCGTAGTTGGATTGCAGCGCGACGCCCAGGGAATGCAGGGTCGTTCTGAGCAATGCTATGTCATCTTGGGCGGCGCTGTCCTCGCGTGCGCCGGGTTTGCCGACTGCAACGCCTTTCGCCTCGGCGGCAAGGGCCCGTATCGGCGCCGCCATATACGTTGCTAAACCAAAAGCAACTAAGAGTGCGAAGGTGATGATGATGCCTGTAGAGACGATCAGTGTTTTGCGAGCTTCAAGCGCCATCGCATTTGTATTCAGGGCGAGGGTCGCCTGGGCCGCGGCTGTTTGCGCCTGGATATCGCGCAGAGACAGTCGCAGTTGGAGCCCGCCGATAACAACGCCGTCGACGCGTATGCTTTGGGCGACGAACAGCGAGTTTTCGCGCGCTGTGACATAGGCGTCGCTGTCGCCCCGCTGAATAGCGTTCAGAGTATCCCTTGTTGCGATGCGGGGGCCGTCTTGATCGTAAAATACATCGCCATCGTGGATAAGGCGTCCGTTTGCGTCAAAAACTTGCGCCATGAGCACCCCGGCGTTGCTCCGCACAGCGCGCAGCAGGTCGGACATTTTTTGAGAGTTTGAGGCGTTGAGCGGCGCAGATAGTCCGTCGGCCAGCCGGGCTGAGATGGCTTGCGCGTCCTGCTTCGCAGCATCGTTCAGCGCCGTCGCCAAAATCTGTGCGCTGGCGTTATGGGCGACGCCGCTTGCATGGCGCATCTGCGTCGCGAACAACGCCGACGATACGACGATGCACAAAGCAAGCGCCGCAAAAATCAATGCGGCGTATCGGGCGCGCAAAGCCAGTTTCATTTTCCAACGCAAAGCGCGTTTGCAGCAAAAGTCGCCAGCGCAAAAATAAAATAATTATTTTTCAAAAGCTTAGATGGGTTCGCCATACTTTTCCACCATACCCCTGACATCACGACTACGAGTGTTGAAGGCTAAAGCGGAAAAATTGATAATTTCTGAGGAAAGCGAAGGCGGCGGCGTCCCTGCGAAAAAGCCTGGAGCGCATTTATAACTCGCAAAACACGCTCCCGTTTTTGTATTAAGATGCATTTTTGACAGACGGCCTGAGACGGGCGGCGAACGGTCCCCGCTTTTGTGAATGCGATCTAGGCGTCGACGCTTTCAAGCTCCACGTCATGGCCCCAAAGCCTGGTGATGTGGTTGACGACCGCGTCCTTGGTTTTTGTGTCCAGCGGCGCGCCCTTGTGACGAATATGTTGCAGCCGCAACGTCCGGTCCCCGGCGAGATCCGCGCCCACGACCTGGATGTTCGCGTCATGGGCGCTGAGATCGTACATGGAGGCCAGGGCCTCCCGCAGGCGTCGGAAGCCGCGCTCGTTATGGATCGCGTCGACCTCATAATGGGGTTTGTCGCCGCGATCGTCGAGGGCGAAGAAGTGGAATTGGCGCATCACCCGGGGGCTTAGGAATTGCAAAATGAAACTTTCGTCCCGGTAATTCGCCCAGGCGTCCTTCAGCACGCCGCGCCAGTCACCTGAACCTGCGAAATCCGGGAACCATTCGCGGTCTTCTTCGGTGGGATCGGTGGCGATGCGGCGAATGTCCTCCATCATTGCGAACCCTAGGGCGTAGGGGTTGATCCCGGAATAGCGCTGGTCGTCGAAATCCGGCTGGAATACGACGGATGTGTGGGAGTGCAAGAATTCCATCAGCGCGCCGTCGGTGATCTGACCGCGCCGATGCATCTCATGCATGATGTAGTGGTGGACGAAGCTGGCGCAGCCTTCGTTCATCACCTTGGTTTGCTTTTGCGGATAGAAATATTGCGCGATGTTGCGGACAATGCGCAGGATTTCCCGCCGCCACGGCTCAAGGCTGGGGCTTGCTTTTTCGATGAAGTAAAGGAGATTTTCCTCCGGCAGCTGAATATCCCCGACATTCACCGGACCGTCTTCATCGTCTGCGTCACCGTCTTCGCTCTCCGGCAGCGTGCGCCACAGATCGTTGAAGGTTTCCTGGTGATGGACGAGGCGCCGCTTGATTTTATCGAGCTTTTCCGTCTCGCTCATTTTCGGGCGGCGGCGATAGCGGAAGACGCCCTGATCCATGATGGCGTGGGCGCTGTCCAGCACGTCTTCAACGGCGTCAAGGCCGTATTCTTCTTCGCATTTGGAAATATATTTCTTGGCGAAGTCGAGATAGTTGAGGATTGCGTCAGCATCCGTCCACTGACGGAAGAGGTAATTGTTCTTGAAGAAATGGTTGTGCCCGAAGGAGGCGTGGGCCATGACAAGGGCCTGCATCGTCATGGTGTTTTCTTCCATGAGATAGGCGATGCACGGGTTCGAGTTGATGACAATCTCGTAGGCGAGGCCCTGATATCCCTTGGAGTACATCGTCTCGTCATGGGCGAAGCGTTTGCCGAAGGACCAGTGGCGATACATCAGCGGCATGCCGTTCGACGAATAGGCGTCGAGCATCTGCTCCGAAGAGATGATCTCGATTTGATTTGGATAGACGTCGAGGCCGAGATCGTTGAGCGCAATGTCTTCAATGGTGTCGTACGCATGCTGAAGGGTTGGGAAGTCCCAGTCGGCTTCTTTGTAGATGTAGGAGTGTTTCGTTTCAGCGGCGGTTTTTGTCATTTTGTGTCGCCTTCAACTTTTTGCTGTTTCTTGCAGCGCATTTTCAGCATGTCGGGCGAGGGTGAGCACAAGCAGCAACGCGACAAGCACAGCGTATGTGGCGTATACCTTGTAAAGAACCAGGATAAATCCTAAGGCCCATAACCCCGCCCATACGCAGAGCAATGTGATTGGAGCCAGGAAAAGGCTAAGTACTGCTACGATCTTAGCTAACCCCTTTATAAGTCTGTCCGGTGTTCTTTCTGGAGTCATGCCGCGGTCTCCTTTTTAGGCGCGAACAGTTCGCGGAAGACTGGGAAAATATCGGAGGGCTTGGCGATCCGGGTTGTGGCGAAATTCTCCCAATCTTTGGCCACGGTGCGATAGGCGCGCCACAGCTCCGCGCCGCCATCCATGTCCGAAAACACCTCGATTTCCCGCTCGTCGAGAATTTCAATATAGGCGTAATATTGCGACAGCGGCATCACGTCTTCGTTCAGCATCTCAACGCAGCGCTTGGCGTCGCCCGATTGAGTGTATCCGTCGGAGGCTTGCGCCACATAGATGTTCCATTGGTCCGTCGGGTAACGATCTTTCTGGACCTCCAGCATTTTTTCAAGCGCCGTGGAGACGATGGTGCCGCCCGATTGACGGGAATAGAAAAACGTCTCCTCGTCCACCTCCTCGGCCAAATGGGTGTGCCGTATAAAGACGACATCCACCTTGTCGTAGCGGCGCTTCAAGAACAAATGCAGCAGCATGTAAAACCGCTTGGCGAGGTCCTTCTCCCGCTCGCCCATGGAGCCGGACACGTCCATGAGGCAGAACATAACGGCGGCGGATGTCTCCACCGGCGTCGGCTCGAAGGCGTTGTAGCGCACGTCCAGGGGGTCGATGTAGGGCGCCCAGCGGCGGCGCTTTTCCATCTCTTCCAGCTTTTCAATAATCTT
>JBCDBL010000096.1:0-17119 GCA_039183635.1 Pseudomonadota bacterium | reverse complement strand
TCAATCAACATTTTGAACAGCGCCGCATATTCCTCAGGGTAAGTATAGCCCACCGTGTCCGGAATATTGATCGTTGTGGCGCCGGCGTCGATCGCCGCCTCCACACAGCGGCAAAGGAAATCATGCTCCGTCCGTGTGGCGTCCTCGGCGGACCACTCCACGTCGTCAGTGAACGTGCGGGCGTATGCAACGCTTCGAGAGGCCGCCTCCAACACCGCCTCCGGCTCCATCTGCAGCTTGTACTTCATGTGCAGCGGGCTCGTGGAGATAAAAGTGTGGATGCGTCCCTTCGGCGCCGGCTTGATCGCCTCGGCGGTGCGGGCGATGTCCTTTTCCGACGCGCGGGAGAGGCCGCAAATCACAGAATCTTTAGCACGCTTGGCGATCTCGTGGACCGCCTCGAAATCGCCGTTGGAGGCGATGGGAAACCCCGCCTCGATAACGTCGACGCCCATGGCGTCGAGCATTTCGGCAAGCTCCAGCTTTTCATTGTGGGTCATGGATGCGCCGGGGGATTGCTCCCCGTCGCGCATGGTGGTGTCGAAGATTTTAACGCGCGGGGTTTCCGCGTCTTGGGTGATGTTTTCGTTTGAAGCAGACATAATGCGAGGTCCTTGAACTCTTAAAGCTGTGATCCTTATTTCCTTTGGTAAAACTCCCCTACACGCTCGGCTTCGGCCAGAAAGCGTCTAGGGGCGGCTAAGGAGAAGGACCTGCGCGTTCGTCTTCACTATCAAATCAATGCGGCGGTCTAAAAAACAGACTTTCAAAATCCGTTCGTTCAAGACGCCCAAAGCTCCCTTTTTACGTTCCAAAATCTAAATAAGCATCGTTAACGAGGCGTTTAAGTTTCAACGCTCGTTAAACAAAATTAACGCGAAGCCGCAGTGCGGCGCAAGCAGGCAAAGCCTGGAAAACGCTAATCGTTATCTGCAGCGCGCATTTTCACATAAAGCCGACGCACCAAAATGAGAAACGCGACCCAAACCGGGACGATCACAGCCACAATGACCAGATCCCGCGGATCCCGGCTCGCCAAAAATTCAAACATCGATCCGCCGACAAGGGCCACAGCGATAATTTTGGGGATAATGCCGATCCCTGTCCCAATCCAGAACTTGAAGATGCTGATATGAGACGCGCCCGCCGCCATGTTGACGACAATGAACGGCGCAGACGGCACGACGCGAACCACCCCGCTGGCGAAAATCCCGTGCCGCCCCAAAAACTGGCTGAGCGCCACAAGACGACCGGTGTCCATGCGCTTTATAAAACGCCCGCCAAACACGTAACCGAGGGTGAAGGTGAACGTCGCGCTGACCATCGTAGCGATCCAGGCATAAAACGCGCCCTGGATATGACCGAAGGCGTAAACCGTCGCGCCGATGAGCAGGAATTGCGGAAAGCCCGTGAGTGCGAGCAAAACGTAAATGGCGATGACGCCAATAACGGCCAGGGGCGATTCGGCCACCGTCGCCATGAGGTTTTCAACCGCGCCTGGCTCCAAACCCAGAACGTCACGCCCGAACAAGAACATCAAAATAAGGAAGATCAGAAGCACCAGCGTGACGAAAACCGAGGTTGCAGCTTTCGCATCCATCGTCGTGACAAACCGCCAGAGCGCTTCGAATAAACGCACCATGGACAAGCGTCTCCCGAGGCTGGTGGGCGTCTCTGCGCGCGTCGCGCAAGCCGCCTTCTGAATTAAGGGGCTTGTCCTAAACCGTCAGAACGAGAAGAGCAACGATGCTTTTGTCGTCGTATCGGTGTTCTCAACACCGTCGGGCGGTTCAGTTTCATACTTTACGTCATAGGAAAAACGCATTGCGAAATACGAGTTGATTTCCGTGGTCACCGCCACCTCTGACGTCGCGGTGGTCGTTTCCTGCGTCCACAAGGTGCGCGCCTTGTGCCCGAGCGTGGCTCTGTCCGACAGCAAAATTTCGATGTCGCTGGCGGCCCTGGCGGAAATCTCCGTTTGCTCCTCCTCAGTATCGCTGACGACGGAGTAGCGCACGCCCGGGCCCGCTTCGAGCGTCCAATTGAACGCCTCCCGTTCAAAAAGTCTTCGACCGAGCCCCGCACCGGCGAACGCGCGATAATCGAAACCGCTGAATTCATCTTTTTCGTACTCAAGCCGTCCGAACCCGAAGTTACGGTCGCTGAGGTCGAAGTCGATTTGGTAAGCGGCGACTAAGCGGTCTTTCGTCGTATCCCCATCTGTCCGATGCAAATCGTAGTCAATTTCAAAAATATTGCTGTACCGTCCGATCTCTTGCTCCGCATCCAGGGAGAAGCCGATGGTTTCATCCTCGGAATTGCCTGTGGTCTTGGCGCCGGACAGTTCCGCCTCCCCCGACCAGGCGACCGGGTTCATGAGCTTTGCAAATTTGGACCTTGGCGGCGCGGCCGCAGAAACATCTTCGTCAAAGGCGTCTTCAGGCGTGCTTTCCGGCGCGCCCTCGGACAGGGCCGTTTGTTCCGAGGCGGCGGCGGCGACGTCTTGTGCAAGAGGCGCGGCGGAGGCCTCAATCGCGGAAATCGACTCCGGGAAGGCCGCCTTTGCGGCGTTTAGAACCGCCTCCAATTGCGCCGCGTCGCCGGAGGCCCTCGCCGCCTCAATCATCGCGCGCGCGCCGTCGGGAAGGTCCTGCGCGCAAGCAACGCCGGAGGCGAAAAGACAAGCAGCAGTCAAAAATACATGATTTACCTGAGACACAACTTTCCTTTTTCTTTTCCGGACGCCCCCTTCAAACATCTCGAAGGCTTGTGACCGTTTTGTGACCTAAACGGCGGAGGAATGGCGACGTTACGCGGAGCCCGTTTTGACCGCCGAAATCACGGCATCTGCCGCCGCATCAGAGGCGGACGCACGCGCCCAATCGCCCGCCTGCCCGCGAAACCACGTCATCTGTCGCTTGGCGAAACGGCGGGTCGCCATTTTCGCCGCCGCCGCCGCCGCCTCTAAAGTCCTTTCCCCCTTTAAAACCGCCATCAGCTCCGGCGCGCCCAGGGACTTCATCACCGGCTTGTCTCCCTCAAGCCCGCGGGCGGCCAGGGCGCGTACTTCCTCCAAAGCGCCGTTTTCAAGCATCGCGTCAAATCGTTTGTTGCAATTGGCGTAAAGCGCGTCGCGATGCGGCTCAAGCACGATTTTGAAGATCGCGCCGGTCAGCAAAGGCTCCGGCGGCATCGATTGGTAAGCGGATAAAGGCGCGCCGGCGACCTCGTAAACCTCCCAGGCGCGCAACAATCGCTGGGTGTCGTTGATGTGGAGCCTCGCCATTTCAGGGTCCTGGGCGATCACCTCGGCATAGAACGCCTCGCGCCCAAGATGCGCGAGCCTTTCCTTCGCCGCCGCACGCACCTCCAGCGGGGCCTCCGGAACCGGCGACAGACCTTCCGCCAGCGCGCGAAAGTAAAGACCGGTCCCGCCGACAATAACGGGCAAACGTCCCCGGCCTTGAATATCGGCGATAACGGCCGCCGCCATCCGCGCCCAGCGCCCGGCGGAGCATCGCTCATCTCCATCAAGAACGCCGTAAAGGTGATGGGGCGCACGGGCAAGGTCCTCCGCCGGCGGGCGGGCCGTCAGCACGTTCAGATCTGCGTAAACCTGCATCGCATCGGCATTGACGATTTCACCGCCAAGCGCCTCGGCAACGTTGAGAGCCGCCGCCGACTTGCCCGACGCCGTGGGCCCTGCAATAAACGCCGCGCGAAATGTCATCGTTCAGACCTGTCCTTTAAAACGCGGCATCATCAATATGGGCGATTTGAAAATCAATGGGCTCATCTCCGGCGGCCTTATGGGCGCAGCCCCCTTCGACCCTGCGTCCTGGTCGGGCAGCTCCGCTGCGTTTTTCGGGGCGTGCCGGGATTTGGGCGCGCTTGAAAACGCCTATGGCGTCGACATCCCGAAATGGCGCTTCGCCGCCCTCGCCGCACCGCGTTTCGCCCGGAACAAAGAGGTGTGGCGCCGACGCGTTTACAAAAGCGTCGCCTACAGACAAGCCCTGGAAAGCGCTCTTCCCGCCGCCATGGCCGGGGCCGACCCTCAGCTCCCGGTGGTCCAGCTCGGCGCTTATGTGAATTTGCGCAGCGCCTTTAAGGACTCCCGCCCCTGGGTCACCTATCAGGACGGCAACGCCGCCGAATACGCCAAAAGCCCTTTTACGCCAGCGGCCTTAAAAGCCGATCAGACGCTTCACCAGACCTGCATCGGGTATGAAACGCGTCTCGCCGAGGAGACAGATCTCGTCCTTACCACCAGCGAATGGCTGCGCCGGTCTTTTATCGAAAATTATGGTCTGTCTGAGGACAAAGTGACGAGCATCGGCTGCGGCATGAACGCCGCCGTGCCCGACGCCCTTCCGGACAAGGATTACAGCGCCAAAGACATCCTGTTCATCGGCAAGGAGTTCGACCGCAAAGGCGGCGATGTCGCCGTAGCGGCCCTCGCCGAGGTGCGCAAGAAATTCCCCGACGCCAAGCTTCATATTGTCGGCCCTGCCGACCTGCCAAGCGACGCCAAGGCCGCACCCGGCGTCATCCATCACGGCTTTTTAAACAGAAGCGTTCCGGATCAAGCGGCGCAATTGGAAAAATTGTTCCTTGCGGCCAGCATCTTCGTGCTGCCCACCCGGTACGAACCGTTCGGCATAGCGCCATTGGAAGCCATGGGCTGGGGCGTGCCCGCAATCGTCACCGGCGATTGGGCGCTCGCGGAGAATATTTCCCCCGGCGAGACCGGCGCCCATATGAAGCGCGACGACGCCCAAGGCCTCGCCGATCAGGTCATCGACTTCCTGGAGCATCCTGAAAAGCTCGCCAAAATGGGCGCCGCCGCCCACCGCACAGTGACCGACGGGCGCTATGATTGGGCGCAAGTGGCGCAAAGGCTTCTCACCGTCATGGAAAAAAAACTCCCATGACGTCTTCCGCGCCGCACCTTGCAACCTTGATCTCTGCGCCAAACGCTGGCGCGATCACACAAGACGCGATCGCGGCGGCCGCAGCGGTTTTACCAAACCCTGCGGCAGCGGTTTTGCTGTCGCCCACAGAAGCCGTGGACATTCCGTTCACGGGGGCACGCTCGGACGACCTTGAAGACCGTCTTAGAACCGCCCTCAAAGGCGCCCCGATCGACATCATCCTTCAGTCAACGCAGAACCGTGCGAAAAAGCTTTTCCTCGCGGACATGGACTCCACCATGATCCGGCAGGAATGCATTGACGAGCTTGGCGCGGCCGTCGGCCTTGGCGAGGCTATCGCCGCGATCACCGAACGGGCGATGCGCGGGGAATTGGATTTCGAAGCCGCCCTGACCGAACGGGTGGCGCTGTTAAAAGGCTTGCCGGAAGCCGCATTGCAGGAGGTTTATGAGGGCCGCATCACGCTCACCTCTGGCGCAGAAAATTTAATCTCCACCCTGAACGCCAAGGGTGTAAAAACGGTTCTTGTCTCTGGCGGCTTTACGTTCTTTACAAGCCGCATCGCCGCCCGTCTCGGCTTTGCCGAACATCATGCCAATGTGCTGGAAGTTGAAAATGGTCGCCTCACCGGAAAGGTGATCCCGCCCATTCTCGGCAAGGAAGCAAAACTGGCGCAACTGAAACGTCTTTCAAAAGAACTTGGCCTCGCCCCCTTTGAGACCATCACCGTCGGCGACGGCGCCAATGACGCTGCGATGACGGAAGCGGCCGGCTTCGGCGTGGCGTTTCACGCCAAACAAGCCTTGGCCGACATCGCCGACGCCAGAGTGAACTATGGAGATCTGACAGCGCTGTTATACATCCTCGGCATTCCGAAGACGGAGTTTGCCTTATAGCCGGTCATCCCGGACGTTACATGAGCCCAAAACCCATAAGGGTTTTGGAGAGCGAATGTTAGATCCGGGATCTGCCGCCATTGGCGCCTCTCATATCACGACAGATCCCGGATCGCTCGGTTCGCTTACCAAAGCCTGCCGGCTTTGGAGCGACACGGCGTCCGGGATGACGGAACACTTCAAACCTTAGGCGCAGAGACGGTCTCCGCAAAATGCCTGGCGATCTCCTCGCGCGAGGCGATCCACACATCGTCCCGATCCGCCACATGACGCAAAAACGCCTCC
Source organism: Pseudomonadota bacterium (assembly GCA_039183635.1). Lineage (GTDB taxonomy): Bacteria > Pseudomonadota > Alphaproteobacteria > Caulobacterales > Parvularculaceae > JBCDBL01. The sequence goes on along the minus strand of JBCDBL010000096.1, from coordinate 11,004 downwards.
AACGCACCGATCCGTCCCGGACGGCCGATGATGCGCAAGTGAAGGCCGAGGGACATCATCCGCGCGCCCTCGTCTTTCGCCTCGGCCAACAGCCAGTCGAACGTATCCGTTGCATACTGCGTCCAATCTTCGGGCCGGTAGGACGGCGCGATCCAAAACTTCATGTCGTTGGAATCAAGGGCGTAGGGCAACACCACCATCGGCTGTTTTCCCGTCGCCGTCTCCAAGACGTCCCAATAGGGAAAATCATCGGAGTAATCGTCCATATGGTAAAGATACCCCTCCTCCTGCAACAGGCGGCGCGTGATGTCGGTATGAAGATATCTGGACAGCCAACCCACAGGCCGGCGGCCGCAGGTTTTCTCAATAGACGTCGTTCCCTTGCGAATGAACTCTCGCTCTGCCTCCTCGTCCATAAACGCCTGAAAAAACCAGCGATAGCCATGGCAACAGGGCTCGTCCCCCCGGCGCATAATTTCTTCGGCGAGCCATGGCGCGCGTTCCAGCGCCAGCGCGCAGGCCGTCCATGTGGCGCGAATGTCGTATTTGTCGAGCAACCTCAACACCCGCGGCGCGCCGCGGTTGATCCCATACTGATAGTTCGTCTCATTACCGTGAATGCGGATCGGCTTTTTTAAATGCACGCCAAGCTCATCCACCGGCTCCGGTCCCCTGTCGCCGTCGCGGATGTTCATCTCCGCGCCTTCCTCCACATTGACGACGACGGACAGGGCGAGCTTCGCGCCGTTCGGCCAGGTAAAACCTTCAGGCGGATTAGGCATTCTTCGTTTCCTTGTACATTAATGCGGCTCCTCGCCGCCCGATACATTCATGCTTTCCGCCGTAATATATTGCGCCTCTTCAGAGCACAAAAACGCAACTGCGTTCGCCGTGTCCTCCGGAAGGCCCGCCCGTTTCAACGGAATACGCTCCTTCATGGCGTCCATATATTCATCCAAAGACAGGCCGAGCTTTTTCGAAAAATACTCATTCTGCCAGGCCCCAAGGCCCGTCGTGACATGGTTCGGACACACATTGTTCACTGTGATATGATGCTCCCCCAGTTCAATCGCAGCGGAGCGCACAAGGCCCACAAGGCCATGCTTGGAGGAACAATAGGCTTGCGCGAAGGGAAAGCCGGACTTCGCCGCCTGGCTCGCCACATTGACGATGCGCCCGCCCTTGCCGGCCGCGATCATTTTATCCGAGGCCGCCTTAATCCCAAAGAATGCGCCGGTGAGGTTCACATCAATCACCGCGCGCCAATCATTGGGGGACACCTCCGCCATGGGCTTCATAATGTAGCCGATGCCGGCGTTGTTCACCCAAATGTCGAGGCTTCCGTGGGTTGAAACAGCGTGGTCCGCCATGGCCGACACCTGGTCCCAGTCGCGCACATCGGCGAGGCAGGTCGACGCCGTTCCGCCGGCGGCGCGAATGTCTTCGGCGATCGCCTCCATCTCGTCCGTGGCTCCGATCATCGCATCCGGCGTCGCGGCGTCTTTCGAAGCGCCGATATCGGAAATCACCACCGCCGCGCCGTCGGCCGCAAGGCGCTTGGCGATGGCCTCGCCAAGGCCCTTGCGCCGGCCGGAGCCGGTGACGACGGCGGTTTTACCTGCAAGCCTCGCCATGACCTCAAGCCTCGATATTGTCTGTAAGCATGAAAACAGGATTGTCCGCGAAGCCCTGGAACTCCGCCGCCACCTTCTGGGCCGCCTCCGTCGACACTTGACCGCCGAACGTCGCCATATCGTTCACCTTGATGATCTCAACATATTCGTAGGGCGGCTTGTCATCGGACATCAACAATCCGGCGGCCCGCACCACGTCGAAACTGTCGACTGACGACAAGGCGCGAACCGCCGGCAGGTCCGTGGCCTTCGCCCAGGCCTCGTAATCCGCAGCGCTGACGCCCTCTTTTAAGTTGAATAATACGACCAGGGTTGTCATGGGGCCTCCTCCTCAAGGGCATGATTTATGTCAAAGACGTTGCAACGCTTGGCGCGCAAATGGTATGAACATATATCATTTGTAGATGAGATTTTGCGAAGAGGAAAGGGTGAGACGAATGGCCAACCAAAACGCGCGTTATGACGGCCCGCCGGACTACCGTGTTGTCGGCAAGCACGGGGTTTTTCCCGAAACCACCCATGACGAGACGGAACGGTTCAACTTCCTCGCCCATTTGAACCGCCACATCGCCGCCAATATTATGCCTGGCGTAAAGCAAGCCTATGAAGCCCGGGTCGAGCCGGCATTCGAAAAGGACCAGGGCCGCGGGTTTAAAAGCCGCCATGAAGTGCGCAAAGCCTTGTTGGACGATCCGGCGTTCCAGACCTGGAGCGCCCTGCGCCGGTCCAACATGGAAATGCGCCAACAGGCCGGCCGCTGGGTGACCCTGCGCCAGGGGGAGGAGCTGAACGCCAAAGCATCGGCCCTTCTCACCAAAGGCGCGCCGAACCTGGAGCTTAATTCCGAAACGCAATTGCCCCGCTACGTCTCCGCCGTGGATCACCATTGCATGCCCGGCAGTTACCATACGGAGCTTACCGAGGGCGATGTGACAGGCGCTGCGAATTACGACGCCGGCATTTTCGCCACCACCGGCGGCGGGCTTGGCCGGTTCACCGATGGCGGCGGCCAGGCTGTGGTCCAATGGGTGAAAAAGAACCTCCCGGATTTCAAACCGAAACGCATTCTCGACATCGGCTGCGGCCTCGGCCACAACGTACTGCCCATCGCCGAAGGATTCGCGGACGCACAAGTGGTGGCCGTCGATGTCGGCGCGCCCATGTTGCGCTATGGCGCGGCCCGGGCGAAATCCATGGGCATTGACAATGTGACGTTCGTGCAAGGCGATGTGGCGAAACTGTCCGCCTACGCCGATGAAAGTTTCGACTGGATTCAAAGCACCATGTTCCTGCATGAAACGAGCTACAAAGCCATGCAGGAAATTTTCAATGAAACCCACCGCCTGCTCGCCCCCGGCGGCTTTGTGCTCCACGTCGAACAGCCGCAATACGCCGACGATATGCCTTTGTTCGAACAGACGATGCGGGACTGGGACGCGTTTTATAACAACGAACCGTTCTGGACGAAAATGCACGAGATCGACCTCGACGCTTACATGGAAAAGGCCGGCTTTTCCCGGGACAAGCTCATCCATGGCGGCGTTACCGCGGTCGTGGACAAGACTTTGTTTCCCGACGTCGCCGACGACAATGTGGAGGACTATGGCCGCAAAGCCGCCTGGCACGTGGTCGGCGCAACGAAGTGAGGACCAAAGGGGCGTCATCCTTGATGAAGAGCGGTAGGTTTTAAATTGTGCACAGTTTTATTTCACATACCGAGAACGTCATCCCAGCGAAAGCTGGGACCCAGGGGCGGCATACTCTGAGCAAGCGGTCCCTGGATCCTGACTTTCGTCAGGATGACAATCGAGTGAATTTCAGGGTTTAAGATACACAAAACTTGGCCTTCTGCACCCGAAAGCCCAAGTAAGAGGACAAAATCATGACCGACGCAAACGCCGCCCTCGACCCCCTCGCGCTCGCCGGCGCCAAAGCCAAAGGCAAACGCCCCTATTTCTTCAAAGACCCTGATGTGGAGCGGGTGCTGAACATCACGATGGCGGTGGCCGGAGAGGTCGCCGTCCTGCGTCAACGTCTCGACACGGTGGAGCGGTTGCTTGACCGGAACGGCGCCGTCACCCGCGCCGACATCGAAGCCTTTTCGCCAAGCCCGGCCGAAAGCGACGAACGCGGTCAATGGACCCAGGAATATGTCGCGCGCATCCTGCGCATCGTCCAGCAGGAAAACGAAGCCATCGCAAAGGGCGCGGAGGAAAGCTCTGAAGATGTGGCGGAGGAACTGGCGCAGGTTTGAGATTGGGGCAGGTCTTCTCTTCCCCCGCTCGCGGGGGAAGTGGGCGCGCAGCGGTCGAAGGGGGCCTAACCCAAAACCTATGACATACTTGAGGCTCCTGCCCCCTCCGTCGGCTTCGCCGACACCTCCCCCGCACGCGGGGGAGGACAAGCTCCACGCCTAAAACGGACAGGGCGACACAAACGCACAAACCTCCCCGCCCTTAGGATGACGAAACCCTAACCGCTCCGCATGCAGCTGAAGGCGCGGCGCAGCCTCAAACGCCTGCGAGTGGGCGTAAAAATTATCTCCTAAAATCGGATGACCGAGGCTCAACATATGCACCCGCAATTGGTGAGAGCGGCCGGTGCGGGGAAACATTTCAACCCGGCTTACCGACGCGCCGCCTGGCAAAACCTCCCGCTGCAAAACCCGCCAGTCCGTCAGCGCGGCGCGGCCGCGGGCGAAGTCCACCATCTGTTTCGGCCGGTTCGGCCAGTCGCAGAGGATCGGCGCCTCCACGGTTCCCGCCTCCGCCGACAACGCGCCCCAGACCCGGGCGATATAGGTTTTTGCAACGCGCCGTTTTTCAAATTGCTGTCCCAAATGACGATGCGCCGCCCGGGTGCGGGCCATCACCACAAGGCCGGACGTGTCCATGTCAAGCCGATGGACAATCGCCGCCCCCGGATACGCCGCCTGCACCCGCGCCTCCAAACAGTCGCCGTGCTCCGCCGCCTTGCCGGGGACCGTGAGCAGCCCCGACGGCTTATCCGCCACCAAAAGATCCGCATCGACGTGCACCACCCGCAAGGGCTCCGTCGGCGGATCGTATATGAAAGGGCGGGCGGTGTCGGACATGGCGTGTTTGTATAGGCCTACACTCGTATTTACCAGGCATACTCACCTGTAGTAATTCTTGCTGCGGCCCGTCAGAGAAAAAAGAACCTTTACGCTATGACCATCAAAGAAAAACCCCTCATAAACGCAATGTCGCGATGGGGTATGATGCCTGGTTTTCTATTCGCAAATTCCCTCATAGCGGGATTTACAACCATTCAATTATGCGCTGTGTTCGGTGTATTTTTCATGATGTTTCAAGCATATGGGCGCGGCGTTGCTGACGCCTATGAACTGCTTCAGTATTTTCGGCTCGGGGCGTTTGCTATAGTCGGCCTGGGCTTACTCTTCTCCATCGCCTTAGGCGTCCGCGCGGTATGGCGACAAGAAGAGGCCAAGGAACGATTGCTCTTCCTCCTTGGCGCAATTTTAGGAGTTGTCGCCTTTGCCCTTCTCACCTGGCTCACATGGGAGCCGTTAAACGTTGGGGCCAGCGAACTAGGCGATGTTTAACGTCTGATCAAAGGCGCTCAATTTTTAAACTTGGCAAGCGCCACCCCCTCGACGTCGCTGAAATGGCATATTACTATGCCATTTAAAGACGCCGCCAAAGGACCAATTCCATGCCCCTTGATCCGACCATGAAGCCCACCACCCAAACCGCCAGAGAGATCTTTGAGGAGGTGATGGCGAACCCCGCCCGGGCGAAATTCGGTTTCGGGGAAAAACTCGCCATTGTGAATGTCGACCCGCAAAAGGGCTATACGCGGCCGGACCTGTTTCCAAAAACCGCCTATGTCGCCGACCCGAGGCAAATGGAGTATACGAACGAGATTTCGAAACTGGCCCGGGCCAAGGGCTTGCCCGTGGCGTGGACCCATGTCGCCTATATGGACAACGCCGCCGACGCAGGCGTCTGGGGTACGCGCACCGACACGCCGGACAGTTTGCAGAACATCAAATACGGCTCCGACCGCCACGCCTTCGACGACGCCCTTCAGATCGATGAAAAAGTGGACGCCGTCTACACCAAGCGCATGCCGTCTGCGTTCTTCGAAACGCCGTTGAAAAGCTTTCTCACCTGGCACAAAGTCGACACCGTGGTGGTGACCGGCGGCTCCACCTCCGGCTGCATCCGGGCGACGGCGGTGGATTCTTTGTCGAACGGCTTCCGCACGATTGTGCCTATCGAATGCGTCGCAGATAAACATGAAAGCTACCATTACGCCAACTTGACGGACTTGCAGCTGAAGTACGCGGACGTTGTGAAGGTGCAGGAAGTGATGGACTGGATTGAGGCGTACACGGGATGAGTTTTGTTCCAGAACAGAGACTGCAGCCCTACCCTCCCCCGCCTGCGGGGGAGGTGTCCGCGCAAGCGGACGGAGGGGGCGCAATATCGCCGCAAAACACATGCGTACCGTTTTACTCAAAACACCGCAGCCCCCTTCGGCCCTTCAGGCCACTTCCCCTGCACGCGGGGGAAGGACGCAAGATGCATACGCCTTTTCAACACTACAAACCTATAATCTAACACATGAAACAAGACCCAGATCTCTATGACTATTGGCCGTATAAAGATCGCCCGAAAATCACATGGCCGGGGGGCAAGAAGGTGGCCTTCTGGGTGGCGCCCAACATAGAATTTTACGAAATGCGCCCGCCGGCGAACCCGCAGCGAAAAAGCTGGCCGAAACCTCTGCCGGACATTGTCCCTTATTCCTATCGCGACCATGGCAATCGTGTCGGCCATTGGCGCCTGATGGAGGCGATGGACGCGGCCGACGTCCGCGGATCGGTGTCCCTGTCCGTCGCCATGTGCCAGCACCATCCGGAAATCATAGAGGCCTGCGCCGAACGGGATTGGGAGTTCTTCTCCCACGGCATTTACAACACGCGCTACACATACGGCATGGACGAGGCCCAGGAACGGGCGATCCTGGAGGATTCCATCAAGACCGTAAAAGACGCGACGGGCCAACGCATTCGCGGCTACCTCGCCCCGGCCCTCACCCATACCGAGCGCACCATCGACCTCCTCGCCGAGTATGACTTTTGGTATACGTGCGATCTCTTCCAGGACGACCAGCCGCAACCGTTGAAGGTGAGCCAAGGCCGCCTCATCTCCATGCCGTATTCCCTGGAGATCAACGACCATTACGCCTACAATGTGTTCGGCCAAAGCCCGGCTCAGTATACGGATGTCCTGAAGCGCCAGTTCGACCAATTGCTAGAGGAAGGGGCGGACAGCGGCACGGTGATGTGCATCCCGTTGCACGCCTACCTCGTCGGGCGGGCGCATCGCATCGGGCCGTTTAAAGAGGCGCTCGACTACATCACATCCCATAAAGACGATGTCTGGGTGACGACGGCGGCGGAGATCGCCAAGTTTTATATGGAGAATTGCTATGACGCGGCGCTTGAAAACATTGCACAGACGTCATCCTGACGAAAGTCAGGATCCAGGGGCCGCTTGCTCTGAGTATGCCGCCCCTGGATCCCAAATCTGCGCCGGGCTCCCGCCCGGCTTGTTTGGGATGACGGCTTGAGAAAGACAAGAACCATGCCCCTCGACAAAACATACCTCGAATACCCTTTACGCCGTCACGGCATGGACCACGACCTCTATCCCTGGACGAACCTCTTCGAACGCAAACCCGTGGAATGGCCCAACGGCGCAAAAGTCGCCCTATGGATAACACCGGTTCTGGAGTTCTTTCCCCTGACGCCCAATGAAGGCCCCTTTCGCGCACCGGGTCATATGGTGACGCCGTATCCGGACTACCGCACCTATACGACGCGGGATTATGGCGCCCGAGTCGGCATCCAGCGGATCTTCAAAGCCCTCGACGCTGCGGGCGTGAAAGCCACCGTACCCATGAACGCCGCCGTGGCGCAGCGCATGCCGGGGCTTGTGAAAGAAGTAACGACGAGAGGCTGGGAGGTCGCGGCCCATGGGCTCGACATGAACGCATTGCATTACGGCGGCCTCGACGAAGAGACTGAACGTAAGCAAATTACCGAAACGTTAGAGGTGTTAAAAACCGCCTCTGGCGGCAACGTAGCTGGCTGGCTGTCGCCGGCGCGGTCGGAAAGTGAGAACACGTTAAAGCTGTTGGCGGAAGCAGGCGTTCAATATATCTGCGACTGGGTGAATGACGACATGCCCTACGCCATGACAACAGAGGCCGGTGAAGTGGTGTCTATGCCCCACACTTCGGAATTGGAGGATCGACACCTCCTCATAAATCTCGGCCATACGGAGGCTGCGTATGAAGAGCAAGTGCTGGACGCCTTCACTTTGTTCAGAAACGAAGCCGACAAACATGGCGGACGTATTTTACACTTGGCGCTTACGCCCTATGTCATCGGTCAGCCCTTCCGTATTCGGTCTTTGAGAAATATTCTTTCGAAAATCATGGACGACAAAACGGTGTGGACAGCGACCGGCGCTGAAATTCTCACCGCCTGGAAAGCGCAGCAAACATGACAGCCCTCACCCGCAGGCAAGTTTTCAACAGAACGGCCGCCGCCCTAACGACATCGATACTTGGCGGCTGCGCCGCGGCGGCCGAGGACGCGCCCCGCTACACCGCTCTCGCCCTGCAAACAAAATGCGACGCGGTGAACCAGGACAAAACCCGAGACGACGCCAGGGCCCGGATGATGGCGTCCCTCGCCCGCATCGACGGGCAAATCGGGGTGAGCAAAGCGTTTTTGAAAACCTTCAACGGAACGGCGACACGGCTTGTCACATTGCCGGAATATTTCATGACCGGGTTTCCGTTGGGCGAGAGCCTCCCCGCCTGGCGCGACAAGGCCGCTATTGATCCGGAGGGCGAAGAATATGCCCGCCTCGCCGCCATGGCGGAAAAGCATGACATTTTCCTCGCCGGCAACGCCTACGAGACGGACGCGAATTTCCCGGAACTTTATTTCCAGACGAACTTTCTCATCTCCCCCGCCGGGAAGACCGTCCTGCGCTATCGCCGTCTTATCTCCATGTACACGCCTTCGCCTTACGATGTTTGGGACAAGTATCTCGACCTTTACGGCCTTGACGGCGTGTTCCCCGTGGCGCAAACGGAGATCGGCGCCATCGCCGGCATAGCGTCGGAGGAAATTCTGTATCCGGAGGTCGCACGCTGCCTCGCCATGCGCGGGGCGGAGATTTTCTTTCACCCCACAAGCGAGGTCGCAGCGCCCAAGCTCACCCAAAAAGACATCGCCAAGCGGGCGCGCGCCATTGAAAACATGGCTTACGTGGTCTCGGCGAACACGGCGGAGATTACAGGAACGCCCCTGCCCGCCGCCTCCACCGACGCCATGTCGAAGGTTGTGCATTATGATGGCACGGTCTTGGCCTCCGCAGAAAGCGGGGAAAGCATGACGGCGAACGCCCTTATCGACCTGCCGGCCCTGCGGGCCTACCGGCAACGTACGGGCATGTCGAACTTTCTCGCCCGCCAACCGTTTCAGGCTTATGCGGAGAGTTATGCAGATACGGTGCACGCTGTTCCCAACGGAGCACTTCGAAATGGCGAAGTTGCGCCGCCGTCGCGCGGCGATATCGTCGCACGACAGCGTCAGGTGATTGAGAAATTAATGGCGGACGGGGTTGTTCGTTAGAAGAGTAAAAAGTATTTCTTACACACATATCTATCCGCTAACCGGTAGCGTCATCCCAGCGAAAGCTGGGATCCAGGGCCGCGAACACTGAGTATGCCGCCCCTGGATCCTGACTTTCGTCAGGATGACGTTCTGCCGTGCGGGAATATTGTATATGCACTTCTGAATTTAGAATTCTAAACACCAGGTTCCGACTGCACCAACTCGCGATACGTCGCCCAGCCCGTCGGGCTGTCTGCATGGCGCACCATGACAATCATATACCGGCCGGAGCGATAGCTGGGCTCGGCTCCGTTCAGAGGGCTGATCTTCAAACGATAGCGCGCATGGTAAACGGCCGTGTCGTCCAGGACTTCCAGATTTTCAATGTCGTTTTCGACGAAATCGAATTTCGCCCGGGCGAACGCCGCGCGGTAATTGTCCTCCGCAGCTTGTCTGTTCACCAGGATCTTGTCGTAAGAGGGAATTTGAACGACGCCGGGGTGAAAATGGGCGACCAGCCGGTCGACATCGCTGTCGGCGAACGCGGCGAGAACAGCCTCAATCGTACGCTCCACCGCCGCGCGGTCCTCCGCCTCTCCCGCAATGGCGGCGCCCGCCGCCAACAGACTTACGGTTAACGCAACTAAAAGAGATTTCATTCCGCAGCGTCCTTTTTTCCCTCGCCATAAAGATCGCTGAGCGCCATCAATTCCGACAACCCCAACACATCGTTTAATTGCTTGAAGTTCAGCATTTCAGACCGGCTGTTCGCCGTCGAGCCTGTTTGTTTCAAATCGGCTAAAAATTTTTGCGCCATATGCACGTAAGCGCGCACCATAGCCCCAGGCGTGATCACGAGGCTGAAGCCGGCGTCGGAGAGGTCATCGGCGGTCTGAAGCGGCGTTTTGCCGCCTTCGACCATATTGGCGAGCAACGGAACGCGGCCGGCGAACCGAGCGGCCACCGCCTCCATTTGCGCAAGGGTCTGGGGCGCTTCGACGAACAGCATATCGGCGCCGGCGGCGCAATAGGCGTCCGCCCGCTCCAAAGCGTAATCGAACCCTTCAACCGCGATGGCGTCGGTGCGCGCGATGACCAGCGTCTCCTCGCTCGCCCGAGCATCGACGGCGGCGCGCACTTTGCCGGCCATTTCCTCCAGACTCACAAGCTCCTTGCCGGCGAGATGGCCGCAGCGTTTCGGCATCACCTGGTCTTCCAGTTGAATGGCGTTCGCGCCAGCCCTTTCAAAGGATCGCACCGTTTGCTGAACATTAAGGGCGTTGCCAAACCCGGTATCGGCGTCGACGATCAGCGGAATGGACACCCGCCCCCGCACCCTTGCGATGACGTCCGTCACCTGAGGCGCGCCCACAAGCCCAATATCGGAGCGTCCCAGTTGCGTGTAGGAAATCGACGCGCCCGACAAGTAACACGCCTCAAATCCCGCCTGTTCGATCAACAGGGCGGACAAAGCGTCGTAAGCGCCGGGGGCGAGCACGGCGGGTTTTTCGGCGAACCTCTTTTTCAAGCTGACGGTCATGGGTGCGCCTCCGAGCATTGGGTTGCGAATCTTGTCTTTAAGTGCGGCATCAATCCACCCGCGGCGATGACATGCATCAAATGGTCCGGAATCGGGGCGACGGAATAGGTCTTATCTGTGACGCCGTTAACGATGCGGCCGGCGCC
>JBCDBL010000095.1:0-17124 GCA_039183635.1 Pseudomonadota bacterium | reverse complement strand
CAAAGCGCTCCATCGAAAATTCGTAGAACAGCTCATCCTGACCGCTCAGACGATCTCCCATCATCAAATCGCTCCATCGCTGAAATCAATTTCAGGGAATCACGATTTGTTGGGAAAACTGAGACCTTTTTCAACACAATCCGCCAAAACTAGTCATTCGACAACTCTTGACTTAGCTTGGCTACACTCGACTCCAATGCACTTAGGTCCCGCGCCTCATCATTATTGCAAGTTGATTTCGCGACACGCACAATCTCAACCAATTTTGCAACTCTCCCGTTTGGTGGATAATCCCAAATCCAGCCTGACAAGGGCATCGATCCATGAAAAAACGAAAAGTGATGATACGTACCGTCCTCTCCAGGTGTGAAACTTGCGTAGCCTTCCTCTGCTAGGTCGGTTTCTGGATAGCGCGTTTGATAAAGCATTTGTCCCCAAGTGCGTGTCAATTCGGTTCCTAATTCGCTCGGAAGAGGCACCTCGATAACTTTTGCTTCGACATCCATAACGTCCGCAGGCAGGTTTTGTTCTAACTCATCAATTTGTTGTAAAGTTTCCTCTTTAGTCTCGTATTTGACGGTGCCTGCTCTCATCTCAGCTAGCAACTGATAGGCATACAACCCGATCTCAAGCTCCATACAAACAAGCGTATACTCGTCCTCTTCTTCCTCGAAGTGCACGGTAAAAGCATTTTCGAATGCCGGCGCTACGAACACGTTTCCGAAGACATTTATGCCTGACATCCTTGAAAGTCGTTTTGCGTAAAGCGAGTAAGTTGGTGCATGGTAGTTTTGAGTAAAAACCGAAGCCTCGGGAATTAGGTGGTCTGATGCGGAAGCTGGTGCGCTCAACGTGAAAATGCCGAACACTGCAAGAAGCCAATTCCGATTAGTCATCACCGCTTTACCTCTTTAAGCCAGCCCGGCGATTATGTAACGTAAATCGTATTAAGCCAATGTCCATTATGCACCAATCCCGGTCTCTGTGCAGCAGCGCAAACGGTGCTTCATCCCTCCAGACGGGCGCTTGGTATGTTCGATCACCTGTTTCGGCTGGCTGAAGATCAGTTTGTATACTGATAACAGTCGCATCCAACCAAATTCTAACCGCAGGTGTAAACCCCGGTTTTCGCCCGCTCTTTATCAGAACCAGCCTGCTGCCGGGCGCATGTTTGGACGGTTGAAAGACGTTCGCTGCATCGGAACGCGCTATGACCGACGAGCCGACGCCTTCGTGTCAGCTGTAACCCAGATCATCGGGCGTTTACTTGGCGCCCCCTGATGATCTGGATTTTTAGTCGTCGCGCCGGCCCGCGTGCGAAGGCGCGCCGACTTAAGGATTCGACCGCATTTGCGGTCGGGGCGAAAAGCCGAGCGCCACTTTTTCGCCCGGCGCCCTGGCCGCGACCGTCAGTTAGTGATTATGAGGCTGGCGCCTGGACCGGATGCGTCTCACCCGGCCGCGAGGCACTCGCCAACATCCGGTTTCGCGCCGCCGGCGTTTTTCGCCGCGGCGTCGAGATGCACAACGCGGGTGTCGCCTTTTTCATCCGGATAAAGAATAACAATCAGCGTGCAGCCGGCCATGGCGTAGCGGCGGAACTCACCCGGCCCTTCACGGCGGGTGAGCGACGGCGCGCCAAGGAGCTGGGAGAGCGCTTGCGGCCGCGCGCCCATGAGCGCGGAAGCCTTGATCGCCGGCCGGCTGGGGGCGCTCGCGGCGTCCGGGCCGGCGGCGGGCGGGGTTTGCGGGTCCGTGGCGCAGGCCGCGAGGGCGAACAGGGCGCCGCCCGCGGCGATCCTGATGGAGGCTGCCCTCTTGACCATATTCTTCTGGCGGCGCGCGAAAACTGTCATCTGCTTTACTCTGTTTACGGTTGAACGAGCGGCTTTGTCTCGCCATACGCCGCTGCGCGCGCCGCGTCAAAATCGCCGCAGCCCTTTGCTTGCGCCGCGGCGCCCGCCTTTCTATAAGCCAACCGGAACGAAGAGACCTTCCTTAGTTTTCCCAAGCCGCAGTTAAGTAAAAAAAGGACCGCCATGACCCAGAATGCACTCGATGTTCTCGGCGTCGGCAACGCTATTGTCGATGTTCTGGCGAAAGCCGACGACCAGTTTCTCGCCGATCACAAGATCGAAAAAGGCGGCATGACGCTGATTGACGGCGCACAGGCGACCAGCATTTACGATGCGATGGCCCCGGGCGTTGAAATTTCCGGCGGGTCGGTGGCGAACTCCATCGCCTGCGTCGCCTCGCTCGGCGGCAAGGGCGGCTATGTGGGCAAGGTCGCAGACGACACGCTTGGCGGCATCTTCCGTCATGACCTGCAAGCCATTGACGTGGAATATGAAACGACGCCGCTGACGGACGGGCCCGGCACCGGGCGCTGTCTCGTCAATGTGACGCCGGACGCGCAGCGCTCCATGACGACCTTTCTGGGCGCGGCGACATGCATCACCGCCGATGATATCGACGCAAGTCAGATCGCGCGCGCGGCGATCACGTTTTTTGAGGGCTATCTGTTCGACGTGCCCAAAGCGCGCGACGCGTTTGTCGCCGCGAGCACGGCGGCCCATGACGCCGGCCAGCGGACGTCCCTGACGCTTTCAGACGCCGGCTGCGTCGAGCGGCATTTCGACAGGGTGACGGCCTTTGTCGGCGACCATGTGGATATCCTCCTGGCGAACGAGCATGAAGCGGCGACGCTTTTCGGGTCGAGCGACCTTGCGGTGATGGCGGAAAAAGCCCGCGAAGCCGCGAGCCTCACGGCGATCACCCGCTCTGGCGAGGGCTCGATCCTCGTACCGCGCGAGGGCGATATCGTGACGGTCGAGGCCGTCGCGCCGCCGCGCCTCGTTGACACGACAGGCGCGGGCGACGCCTATGCCGCCGGCCTTCTTTTCGGCGTTGCAAAAGGCATGGATCTGGCGCGCGCAGGGCGCATTGCGTCCCTTGCGGCCAGCGAAGTGATTTCACATTTCGGCGCGCGGCCAGAAACCCCGCTCGAAAAGCTCGCAAGCGACGCCGGCCTCCTGTAACCTCGCTTGCATGAAACTTCGGCTGATGATCGGCGCTTTGGTCGGCGCTGCGGTGTTTTTGGGCGTGCTCTTTTCCTTCGCCCATCCCTGGCTTGTTGTTTTGAATGCGTTTGACTGGGCGAGCGGCGCGAAGCCGCTGTCGGCGCGCATCGCGCTTTTGGAACCCGCCGTCGATGTGCAAACGCCCGATGACGGGGAAGGGCCTTTTCCGCTCGCGATTCAGTTTCATGGCTGCGCGGGTCCCCGCGCGCCCTTTCAGCAGCAATGGGCGGACGTCGCCTTAAGCGCGGGATATGCGGTGATGATCGTCGATAGCGTCGGCCCGCGCGGCTTTGACCGCGAGGGCGCGCTCGACAAAGTCTGCACCGGTAAAACGCTGCTTGGTCAGGAGCGTGCTGGCGATGTTCTCGCCGCCATCGCCATGGCCGCGCGCGATGAGCGTATCGACCGTACAAAGATCGTTCTCGCCGGCTGGTCTCATGGCGGCTGGTCGATCATGGATTACTTCGCCTATGGCGATAAGGCGCCGGCAGGCGTCGCGGCGCCGGCCGCTGGCGCCGCCTTTCCCGCGCTCGATATCGCGGGCGCCGTCTTCGTTTATCCTTATTGCGGGCCGGCGGCGCGGTCGCGCTATCAGGCATGGGAAAAAACGCCGCCGTTGCTCGCCATCGTCGCCGGCGCTGACACCATGGTCGATCCGAAACCGTGCATCGCCTTCTTTGAGGAAAGAAAAACCGCTGGCGATCCGGTCAATCTCGTTGTTTATCCGAATGCAGAACATGTCTTCGACGATCCGTATTTGGAGCCTGACTATATCGAGGACTTCGACGCAGGCTTGCGCGACGATGCTGTGGAGAAGTACCGGTCGTTTTTGCTTGGTCTTCGCTAAAGCGCGCATGCATGACGCGACTGACCCTGCGCACGAGGGACAAAACTCTATCTAAAAAGTCCGTGTCAGGCCGATATTGGCGCGATGGCGCGTATAGTCGAAACGATCCGCATTCGATGCATTGTGCAGATATTGATAGCTGAAGACGGGTGCAAATCCCATGATGCGCCAATCGCGTTTGGTGATGAAAATCGATCCGCCGAACGTCCAGTCGCTCCTGATATTACCGTTCAACGGGTCAAAATTATTGAAGTCGCGATAGTAGAGATCAGGGCCCGCCTGCACGGTCAGGCCATACGGCAATTCGCGCCGGTAGGACCCGTTCAGGAGATATTGCGTATTGCGAAACACCGGGTCGCGCGTCTGTTCGCGGGTCGCGGTGAGGCCCGCCTGTACGGTCGACGCGCGGTCGATGGCGTGCGCTACTCTGACGCCCGCAGAGTAAACCGGGCCATTGCGCCGTGTATCGATGTCATAACGCGCCTTCGCGCCGGAAAAGCGCAAAAACATCTGTGTACGCGACGAAAGGCCTTTCGCCAGAGCGACTTTGCCGCCAACCGATGTCGAAAACCCGTCGCCGCCGAAAAACCGCCGGCTGAACGCGCCGAGAACCGATGCGCTGAAGCCTTTCATGGTAAAACGCGGCCCTGCCTCGGTGAAGAGGAAAACGTCGTCGAACTGGATGTTTTCATAGTCCGTGATCGATCCGCCGCCGCGCAACTCGGCACGCCAGTGGCGTGAGAGTTTCGGAAAGAACTCCGCGGAGAGGGAAGAAGAAAATCCGAGGCCGGATCGTTCGCGCGCGTTGTCGTCAAGTTCGAACGGCAGGCCGAACAATTCAACGACGCGGTCCTTGGGTCCGGCGGAGATATTAGAATCGGGGGCAAGACCCGCGCTTGCGTTCACGCGCCAGATCCGTCTGTTTTCGATCAGGGTCAGGAAAACACGAATATTCGCTTCCACTTCCGGCGGCAGGCCGTCCGCGAGCGCAAGGCGAAAATGATAGACGGCCGCCTGATCTCGTTTCAATGCAAACAGAGATCTGGCCAATTCAAGGCGCACACGGACGATATCCGGACGTTCGTCGAGAATGGCCCGGAACCGTTCAACGGCGCTTTTATGGTCGCCTTTCGCGCCGGCGATCAGACCGGAGAGAAAAGCGACCTGGGTTTGATCGATCTGGGCGGCATCGGCATTTTCAAGGGCGGTCAAAATCGACGCGGCGGCGTCGAGTTCGCCGGCCTCGTAAAGGTCTTCGGCGAGGACGAGCGCGTTTTCGCCGGTCATTTTGACCCGGCCGTCAGGCCCGACGGCGGCGGTAAGCGCTGTGCGGTCCGCGCGGGCGCCGGTCTTGGCCGCATCGGTATTATGGGTGCTGGCGAGGGGCGCAGCGTCCCGCAAGGGCGGCGCTCCCGCATCCGCACGCGCATTGTCGTCTCCCGGGGCGTCGCCGGGCAGGGTCTGGCGCACAAGATCGAGGTCGTCATGGGTCAGCGGCGCTTCGGGCGCAATGTCGGCCGCCGCTACGAGGGTCGGTCCCTCGCGCAGCGCGCCGCCTTGCGCCGGCGCTGATCGCGCGGCATACGCCGTGACGGTGGCCGCCGCCGCGGCGCCGATGAGCGCCCACACTCTACTCATTTCGTCGCCCTGTCTCGTTAAAACATCAGGGCTTCATAGAGGTTCGGTAAGGTTAACATCCGGTTTCCGCGCTCCTTTGCGACTGGGTGCGGAGCGGCGAGCGGACAAAATAAAAACGCTCCGGGCCAGGCCCGGAGCGTTTTACCCCCTCCCCGATCGCCGACGATCGCCGGCGCATGTGTCAGTTTTGATCGTTACGCGTCCCTGCGAACGCGCCGCTGCCCGCAAGACTGTCGTTGGAAAATGTCAGGCTGCCGCCCACTTCGGTGGCGAACGGTCCGAAAAAAGCGCCCTCGAACTTGCCGCGCAATGTCGGATCGTTCGTGCCCTGGAGGGGTCCGTCGAACCGGTTGCCGGTTTCCAGAAAGCCCTCGCCCGCAAGCGTTGGAAGATCCACAAATTGGATGCCGTCGGGACCATCGACAATGTATGACGGGTTAACCGCCGCGCCGACGGTGCTCTGGCCGAAGTTCACGTTAAGCTGCACGTCGCCGCGCATTTCGCTGACGTCGTTCTGTCGAAGCACAAAGCCGACAATGGTCGATGTATATGTAGCCGTGCCGGTTTCCGGCACTTCGTTTTCCGGCGTCGGCTGGCCCCATACGGTTGCGCCATAGGCGTCGTCGCCGTCAAAACCGTCGGCCGGCGTTGTGCGCCAGATGCCGAGGGTCACATAGTTGGTGTCGATTTCGCTGTTAGTGCCGCTCAATTTTAACTGGCCGTAGCTCGTTCCGTCCGAGCCGGTGAAGTTGAAAAAGTCTCTGCCGGCTTCTGAGCTCGCCGTTGCGTTGAGAGCCGCGAGATAGGCGCCTGCGGAGTTGGTCGGTTCGCCGCCGCCGCCGCCGACCAGACCGCCAAGGCCGCCGCCTGTGCCGCCCGTACCGTCGTCGCCAGCAAGCTCCTGTAGCGCCAGGATCGCTGCGTCTGCTGCTTGCGGGTTGCCGAGAAAATCGGCGGGGTTGAAATCGATGTCTGTAAAGCCAAGGGATTCCGGTGTCGGAAACCACTGCGGAAACGACGCGAGCATGACGGCGAGCATATCGTTTTGCAGATTTGGCAAATCGCCGGGATTGGACAATAGGATCGGACCGAACGCCTCCTGGATGGCGATATCGCCCTGGACGATATCGAACGTGACGGTGTTCGATGCAGCGTCGTAGCTGATTGCGCCCGGGTTTTCGAAACTCTCCTGGGACTGCGCCACGTAAATGTCGCCAGGCCCTGAAGACTCAACGGTCAGGCTGGCGCTGATCGCTGGAAACACCTCATCGACGGCGCCGCCATTGCTGGTGTGGCCGAGCGAAATCGACGCGAGCGATGAGTTCAGGCTCGCCGCTTCCGCAGGCGGCGTCGTGATGACGGGCTGCGGCGTGTCGCTGCTCGTGGAGCATGCGCTGGCGGCGATAAGCGCGCTGGCGCAGGCGAAAAACTGGACATGGCGCATTCTTGGGAACTCCTGGTTGCCCCAGAAGTGCTAGCGGAAGAAGGTGAAATGTCCCTTAAGCATAGGCAAAAGGCCTCCGCGGGCCCGTGATTTCCGAGGAGCGGATTTTCCCGGGCTCCCGCAAGCCGCACGGGTTGCGGGCGCGCCGTCGCCTGCTTATATGCGCCTCGAAACCGCGCTAGCGGCGCAAATATGGCCCGCTGGCGCAGCATTCATCAGGGGCTGACCGCATTCGGCGCTTTGCCGGTGAAGCGCGGCGTTGATCGTCGCGTTAACACTCTATAAAGGCCGGAGTAAATCGGGCGGCTTGCTTGTGCAGAAGGAGAAAGAATAAATGGGCAAGGTCATTGGGATCGACCTCGGGACGACGAACTCATGCGTCGCCGTCATGGACGGCAAAGAACCGAAAGTCATCGAAAACGTTGAGGGCGCGCGGACGACGCCGTCCGTGGTTGCGTTCACGGACGATAATGAACGCCTGATCGGCCAGCCGGCGAAGCGCCAGGCCGTCACCAACCCGGAAAATACGTTTTTCGCCATCAAGCGCCTGATCGGACGGCCCTACAACGACCCGCTCGTTGAAAAAGATAAGGGCATGGTGCCCTACGCCATCGTCAAGGGCGACAATGGCGACGCCTGGGTCGAGAGCAATGGCGAGAAATACGCGCCGTCGCAGGTCTCGGCGTTTATTCTGCAAAAGATGAAAGAAACCGCCGAGAGCTATCTCGGTCAGGACGTGACGCAGGCCGTGATCACCGTGCCGGCCTACTTTAACGACGCCCAGCGTCAGGCCACCAAGGACGCTGGCAAGATCGCCGGCCTTGAAGTCCTCAGGATCATCAACGAGCCGACCGCGGCCGCCCTCGCCTATGGCCTCGACAAAAAGACCGGCGGCCAGAAAATCGCCGTTTACGACCTCGGCGGCGGCACTTTCGATATCTCGATCCTTGAAATCGGCGACGGCGTCTTTGAGGTGCTCGCCACCAATGGCGACACCTTCCTTGGCGGTGAAGATTTCGATCTGCGCATCGTCGATTATCTGGCGGACGAGTTCAAAAAGGATCAGGGCATCGATCTGCGCTCGGACAAGCTTGCGCTGCAGCGCCTGAAGGAAGAGGCGGAAAAAGCCAAGAAGGAACTCTCCTCGACGGCGCAATATGAAGTGAACCTGCCCTTCATCACCGCCGACCAGTCGGGCCCGAAGCACCTCACCATGAAGCTGTCGCGCGCGAAGCTCGAAAGCCTCGTGGGCGATCTCGTCAAGCGCACGGTCGATCCGTGCAAGGCGGCGCTGAAAGACGCAGGCCTTTCCTCCGGCGACATCGACGAAGTCATCCTCGTGGGCGGCATGACGCGCATGCCCATGGTGCAGGATACGGTCAAACAGTTCTTCGGCAAGGAGCCGCATAAGGGCGTCAACCCGGACGAAGTTGTTGCGCTCGGCGCCGCGATCCAGGCCGGCGTTCTGCAGGGCGACGTCAAAGACGTTCTCCTTCTCGACGTGACGCCGCTTTCGCTTGGCATCGAGACCCTTGGCGGTGTTTTCACCCGCCTCATCGACCGCAACACGACGATCCCGACCAAGAAATCGCAGACCTTCTCGACCGCGGAAGACAATCAGTCCGCGGTGACGATCCGCGTCTTCCAGGGCGAGCGCGAAATGGCGGCGGACAACAAGATGCTCGGCCAGTTCGATCTCGTGGGCATACCACCGGCGCCGCGCGGCGTGCCGCAGGTGGAAGTGACGTTTGACATCGACGCCAACGGCATCGTTCATGTGTCCGCGAAGGATAAAGCGACGAACAAAGAACAATCCATCCGCATCCAGGCGTCTGGCGGTCTGTCCGACGACGATATCGAAAAGATGGTCAAAGACGCCGAAGCCAATGCGGAGGCCGATAAAACCCGCCGCGAAGGCGTTGAATCGAGAAACCGCGCCGAAGCGCTTGTTCATTCCACGGAGAATAATCTCAAGGAATATGGCGACAAGATATCGGGCGAGGACAAGGACGCGATCGACGGTGCGCTCACAGCGTTGAAGGAAACGCTGGAGAATGAGGACGCCGATGTTGAAGCGATCAACGCCGGTGCGACCGCCCTCGCGCAAGCCTCCATGAAACTCGGCGAGGCGATGTATAAAGAAGGCGTTGGCGACGATGGCGAAGCGGCGGCCGCTGCTGATGCCGCCAGAGACGCCGCCGAGGACGCAGCCGGCGACGACGATATTGTCGACGCTGACTTCGAAGAAGTCGACGGCGAGAAAAAAGACTAAGGCGTCTGGCAAGGCGCGGACGGATTTACCGTGAGTGGAAATGTTGAGGTGTTGGACCTTTCCCTTTCCACTCACACATAAATCCCGGCGCCCGGCGCAGTGATGCGCCAGTAAAGCGCAAAAGATCGAACGAATTGTTTGGTCGCTAAAACAAAGATCAAAGCACGCTTTTTGAGACTAAGAAACGAGGCGTGTTTTACTTTCGAGGGGTCGCTCCAAAACAAAAACAGGAGCGAAAGATAAAATAACCCAGGAAAAGGGTGGGCGCGAAAAACGATGGCGCAACAGTGTTATTACGAAACCCTTGGCGTTGAACGCGGCGCGGATGCGAGCGCGATAAAGTCCGCGTTCCGCAAACGCGCCATGAAATACCACCCCGACCAAAACAAAGACGATCCGGCTGCGGAGCAAAAGTTTAAAGAACTCGGCGAGGCGTATGAGGTCCTTTCCGACGATGAAAAGCGCGCCGCCTATGACCGTTTCGGACACGCTGCGTTCCAGAACGGCCATGGCGGCGGCGGGTTTGGCGCTGGCGGCGCCGGCGCCGGGGCTTTCTCCGATATTTTCGAAGATATTTTCGGCGAGTTCATGGGCGGCGGCCGCGGCGGTCGGCGCGCGGGGCCGGGCCGCGGCGCGGACCTAAAATACGTCCTCGATATTTCTCTGGAAGAAGCGTTTCACGGCAAGAAAACCGAAATTACCGTACCCGGATCGGTGACATGCGAGACCTGCGAGGGCTCCGGCGCGAAACCCGGATCGGGCCCGTCGCACTGCGGCACCTGCAAAGGCGCGGGCCGTGTGCGGATGCAGCAGGGCTTTTTTACGATTGAGCGCACCTGCCCTCATTGTAATGGCGAAGGTTCGGTTATTTCAGACCCGTGCGGCGATTGCGCCGGTCAGGGGCGCGTGCGCCGCGAGCGCACGCTCGCCGTCGATGTCCCCGCCGGGATTGAAAACGGCACGCGCATCCGTCTTTCCGGCGAGGGCGAAGCAGGCCCGCGCGGCGGCCCAGAGGGCGATCTTTATATTTTTGTTCAGCTCTCGGAGCATGACCTTTTCGAGCGCGACGGCGCCGACCTGTATTGCGCCATGCCGATCCCCATGACGACTGCGGCGCTTGGCGGCGAATTTGAGACGCCGACGATCGATGGCGGCCGGATCAATATATCCGTACCCGAAGGATCGCAGACGGGAAAACGTTTCCGCGTGCGCCAGAAGGGCATGACCAAGCTTAACAAGCCGGGCCGCGGCGACATGTATGTGGAGATCCAGGTGGAAACGCCGGTGGGTCTTAACAGTAAGCAGAAAGAACTCCTGCGCGAGTTCTGTGAGGCTGGCGGCTCCGATGCGTGTCCGCAATCGAAGAACTTTTTCAAGCGCGCCAAGACGTTCTGGGAAAATGTCACCGACGCGTAGTCGGCGTCTTGCTGCCTTTTAGACAGGGGCCTACCCGCATCGGGACAGTTGGCCGTCAGGCAGTTTGTGCGAGCGGCGGCGCGCCCAGAACGCGTTTGATATGCTCCTGCAGCTTTGCGGGTGCGGCCGGTTTGACGATATAGCCGTCGCAGCCCGCCGCTTGCGCCCTTTTTCTGTGCTCGTCATGAGCGTGGGCGCTCAGCATCAAAATGGGAACCGCCGGCGCGCCGGTCTTGCGCTCGCGTGCGCGGATCGCACGGGTCGCCGCGATCCCGTCTGTGTTCGGCATTTCCATGTCCATCAGGATCACGTCAAAGGCGGTTTTCCGCGCCGCTTCAATCGCGTGTTCGCCGTCTGCGACGATTGTCAGCGTATGCGGAATATCTGACAGCGCGAATTGCGTTACTTGCTGGTTCACGATGTGATCTTCGGCGAGCAGAATGGTCAGGCGCCGCGGGAAGGCGCTCGGTTCGGCGCTCGCGCAATCGGCCTCTTCTTCGGCGGGCATGCATGGCAGGCCGGCGGCGGCGCAGTCCTGCTGCGATACTTTTGCGAGCGGGATGACGACGGTGAAAACGCTGCCGGCGCCGGGCGTTGATGTCGCCGTAACGTCCCCGCCCATGCGCCGTGCAAGGCTGCGGCAGATGGCGAGACCGAGGCCCGTGCCGCCGAACTCGCGCGTAATCGTCTCATCTGCTTGCTCGAACTTTTCAAAAATGCGTTCCGCCGTCGCCTCGTCGAAGCCGATGCCCGTATCGGAGATGCGGATGACGATCTGGGGCTCGCCCTTATCGCCGTCATGGGCGCTCGCATTCACGCAGACCGAGCCGGCCTTGGTGAATTTGACGGCGTTGGAAACGAGGTTTGAAACGATCTGGCTGATGCGCACCGGATCGCCTCGCCAGCAGCCTTTGGCGGCGTCGTCGACCTGAGTGGAAAAAAGAATGTCCTTGTTGGCGGCCGCGCCGCTATGGGTGTAAGCAGCGGCATGGATGATCCGCTCCAGATCGAACTCCTGTTCGATGAGGTCCATCTTGCCGGCTTCGGCTTTCGATACGTCGAGAAAATCCGTCAATATACGAATTAATGTATCGCCCGACGATTTCATAATGCCGAGGATCTGACGCTGTTCATCCGATAGATGGCCCTTGCGCAGAACATCAATGAGGGCGAGGACGCCGTTCAGAGGCGTGCGGATTTCATGGCTCATATTGGCGAGAAAGGCTGTTTTCGCCGTGCTTGCCTGCTGGGCGGCGTCGCGCGCCGATTGCAGTTCAAGTTCGCGCGCGGTCTGCAGGGTGACGTCCTGGAAGGACCCGACCACTTTGCGCGCCCGACCATTTTCCAAGATTGTGCGCCCCACGGCGCGGACCCAGATCTTTTGCCCCTTGGCGGTCCGTATAGGGAGCGTAAAGTCCCAGCCCGTTCCCGTTTTAAGAGCGTTGTCGATGACCGCGCTCACTTCCTCGCGGGCTTCCGGCTCATAGAAGTTCAAAGCGGTTTCAAGATTGGGGACGTAATCGTCGTCGACGTCGTGAATTTTCCGCGTCTCGTCGCTCCAGGCGACGGTCGAGTTTTCAAGGTTTAAAGACCAGCCGCCGACGCCCGACAGGGCGCCGATTTCATCGACAAGGGCCTGCATTTCTTCAAGGCTGGTTGCGAGCGCCGCAGCGTCCTGCGCCACGTCATTACGATCCTGGCGTAAGGCGATGACCGCGCTTACGGCGTGCGCCAGGTTTTCAAGTTGACTGATTTGCGCGCGCGACCATGTGCGCGGCGCATTGTCGATGACGCAGAGCGTGCCGAGCGGGGCGCCGTCCCTGTCCTTGATGGGCGCGCCAGCATAAGCTTTTACGAACGGCGCGTTAACCACAAGCGGGTTGTCGCAGAAGCGCGGATCGGCCTCTGAATCGTCGACGACAAGGGTCGTGTCGTTAAGGATGGCATGGGCGCAGAATGCGTATTTCCGCGGCGTTTCGCAGGCGTCGAGGCCGACCTTCGATTTGAACCACTGGCGATCTTCATCGACCAGCGAGACAAGCGCGATAGGGGCGTCCGCACCGTCCGCGGCGCATCGGGTCAGGGCGTCGAACGCCTCCTCCGGGGCCGTATCAAGCAGCTTCAGGCTGCGCAGCGCCTCAAGGCGCTCCTGTTCAAATGGATGCAGCGTCGCAGGGATCATAGAGTTAATCGACCGGTTTCTAACCAAACCGGTATGGCCGCAAAGCATGAGAATTTCGTATATATTTTCACAATTACGGGCGTATTTATCCGTAGTCGGCGCAAGTTTTTCCCAGCGCCCTTATGCGATCATCGTTAATTGGTTAACGTGCTGTCCGTTCCACGCTGCGCGGTCACGGGGGCTGCGGCGTCTTCAAAGCGGTCGGTTTTTGAAAGTTGCGGGAAGAGCCGCGGCCATGTCAGGGCCGCGCCGATGGCGACGCCCGCACCCATGATGACTGCGCCGACAGGCCCCAAAATTCGCGCGGCGACGCCGCTCTCGAATTCGCCGAGTTCGTTCGAGCCGGATATGAAGATGAATGAAACGGCTGAGACCCGCCCGCGCATGGCGTCCGGCGTCGCCAGCTGAATGAGCGACTGGCGCACGAACACCGAGATCATGTCGGCGGCGCCCGTAATGGCGAGCGCGGCCATGGATAGCCAGAAGACCGTGGAGAGGGCGAAGCCCAAAAGCCCTGCGCCATAAACGGCGATGGCGCACAAAAGCCAGCCGCCGACATGCCGCGCAAAGGGCCGTGAGGCCAGCATATAAGCGACACACGCTGCGCCCATCGCCGGCGCTGCGCGCAGCCAGCCAAGCTCCAACGCGCCCACATGGAGGATGTCGCGCGCAAAGACCGGCAACAGCGCCGTCACGCCGCCGAAGAAGACAACGACGAGGTCGAGGGTGATTGCGCCCAGGACAATTTTGTTGTCGCGGAGATAGCGCAGCCCGTCCATAATCATGGCGAGGGAGCGCGCATTCTTGAGCGGCTCGTGTTTCGGTGCGTCCATGATTGCAAAGCTGACGACAGCCGCGAGATTGACGAGCGCCGCGACGCCGTAAACGACCTGCGGCCCGCCGACATATAAAAAGCCGCCCAGCGCCGGGCCCAAGAGCGCCGCGCTTTGAAACCCGAGGGAGTTCCATGCGATCGCCTGTGTCAGTTCTTCGCGCGGCACGAGGCGCGGATAAAGCGCATTGGCCGCGGCCGGTGTGAAGGCGTTGACGCATCCCATGATCGCGGCGGCGGCGAAAATCGACGGCAGCGCAATATGCGTCGGCGCCCCTGATGCGAAGAAAAGTCCGACCACGGCTGAAATCCGCGCCAGGGTCGAAACAACAAGGATGATTTTGCGGTTAAACCGATCCGCCGCCTGACCGCCGACGAGGGAAAGAAGAAACACCGGCAGAAACTGCGTCAGCCCGACCATGCCGAGCAAAAAGGCCGATTCCTCGATGGAGCGGGTTTCGCGCGCAAGGTCATAGACCTGCCAGCCGATGGCGACGGCGATCATCTGGCGCGACGCAGAAACGAGTTGGCGGCCAAGCCAGAAATGCCGGTAGCCCCGATGACGAAAGATCGAAAGGGAGGGAGTGAGAGCCATTGCGGCGCACCATAGCCGTAACGGCGCGCAACGCAATCGTTCTGTCCGTCCTCAAACTAAAAAAAGCCGGCAGCCGGTTGCGCGGCGGCGTGCACACGATTCGCCATAGCGACGCCGGCGTTCTCCGGCCCGCCTGGCGAGGGACCTCAGATGGCGCTGACGATCGGCGTGGCCACCATGAGGAGGCCGGCGACGCCAACGCCCCAGACAAGACTGCGCACAACGGGAACGCCCATGAGATAGACGAGCGCGAAGAGGGCGCGCGCCGCGACGAAAATCCATGCGCCCGCAGCGGTGAGGCCCGACGACAGATCGCCGAGGTGAACGATCAGCGCGAGCGGCGTGAAAAGCGCCATCGCTTCCATATGGTTGGCGACGACACGAGCGGCGCGCCCCTGCAGGACCGATAGATCGCGTGGCTCATCGCGCGGGCCAAGGCCCCATTTCAGGCCCTGTTTCACGGGCGTCAGCGCGCCCTGTACGGCCAGCACGATGAGGAGGATCGCTGTCGCGGCGAAGAGCGCTTCAAGTTCTGGGGTCATTGGATTGTCTTTCCGTAACACTAACTACAAAAATCATAGTTACTATTCACCTATAGAGCAAGGCCTTCCAGGCGCCGAAAAAGGTGCGCGCCAAGATCTCACCAAGATCATGCCTGTGATGCGGTCCGACATGCGCCCTGCCCGTTTTGACGTGTTCTGCGTCCGCAAGCCGGTTTTCACGTCACCTGGAAACGGTTAGAAGAACCGTCATGAAGAGTTCCATGCCGCCCTTATGCCCGATTACGCGCACGGCGATGATCATCGGGTCACGCTGGACGGCGCAGATCATGGGCGAGCTTCTGGCCCATGGCGCGCGGCGCTTTCAGGACCTGCAGGATGCGCTTGACGGGATTGCGCCGACGACCTTGTCGAACCGGCTGAAAATGCTGGAGGACGCAGGCATCGTCGAGCGCGAGTTTTACGAAGACCATCCGCCAAGAGCGGCCTATGTGCTCACAAAGAAAGGGAAAAAAATGAACGGTGTCATCACGGCCATGCGCGATTGGGGAGCGAAATACGGATGACGCGGGATGTGTTGTTTTTGCTGGCGCCGGGGTTTGAAGAGCCGGAGGCGTCGGGCGGGCCGCGCCGGGAGTTCTGCCCGGAATGCGCTGAGATATGGGGTGTACTGAGCTACTTTCCGGCCATTAAAGAGGCGCTCGACATTCACTATCAGCCCTTGGCGCGGCCTCGCGCCGACATGGCGGCGATGCTCGGCGAGGAGCATCAGAACTGCCCGACCCTTGTTCTTGCGCCGGGCGCCGACGCCGGGGAAAGCGCCAATGTAAAAACCAGCGGCGACTATCGCTTTCTCGACAATGCGCGCGATATCGCGAAGTATTTCAACCACCGTTATGGAACGCCCTGGCCGCGTAATTCGTAAACAGAGTATTGTTCAAGGACGAAGACGAGGCGAATACGTTGACGGATCCTGTTGCGGCAATCATTGAGGGGGCGATCTGCAACCCCGATAACCCCCGCCATTTTATGCGGTTAAAGCCGGTTTCGCGTCTCGTGACGGTGTCCCGCGGCGGGACGGTTCTTGCGAGAACGCAAAACGCCCTCCGGCTTCTGGAGGTCGGGCGGGACCTTTACGATCCCCTGCTCTACATTCCCAAAACAGATATTGTCGGCGCTCTGGAAGAGGCCCCAGTGACGAAAACCCATTGCCCGCTCAAAGGCGAGGCTACCTACTGGCGCGCTGCGGGGGAAGAGGCCGCGCTCGCCTGGTCCTATGAAACGCCTTTTGCGTTCGCGGCCGCGCTCGCAGGGCGCATTGCCTTCGACCCGGCGCATGTCACGGTGTGCGAGGGCGGCGCCTAACGCGTGTCGCGCAAAAGGGGTCACCGGTTTTTGGTTCCTCATCCAAAAACTGCGCAACAGACACACTTAGAAATAAAGGCATAAAGAATGCCTTGTGATTGCGATTAAACAAACCCTAAAGCGACATTCGGGCGCAGATCCAAGGTGCACGCGGGACCAAAACGCACAAAAGTTCGAGAAATTTTGGGACGAATTGGAGCGCTGGTCGAAAGACTTGGATGCTTAATCTGATGTCCTTGCGATTCCGCACTACGAATATCAAATGCGGCTGGCACTAGGACTGCTTGTGGCCCAATGCGGACAATGTTGCCCTATCCACCTGAATTTGCAGTATTTGATTAGTTGATTGACCACGGGAAATCGAATGCTGAACTTTTTCAAGTCTGTGCTTTTAGCTGCAACTGTCACGATTCCCATCTACACGGTCACCCTACCAATCCAATCTATGCTCACCATGTTGGTCTTTGACCTGAAAGCTGGACGTAGCTTGTCGATAGATTTTACCGAATGGATGTCCGTAGATGCATTTTTAGGTTTTGCAGCATTTGGGGGAATTGCTGCTATCTACTCGCTGGTAGTTGGCAGTATTGGCGCAGTTTTCGTTGACAAATTCTTCATGCCCAATTGTGGATCGAAGAAACAATATGCGAGAACTTTTGCAATTGTGGGCCTCATTGGTTCTGGGTTATTCGCATTCATATTCGCGGTCCCGGCGTTAATTGCCGGGTATGTTGCCGGCTGGGTGTATGGCGCAAATAGAAACATTAACAATTGAACTCCGAGGCAATCTTTGAAGTAACAGTAGTTGACCGCTAACGTCTGCTCTTGGCGGATTGTGTTGAAGAAGTCGGCTTTTGGAGTTGCATTTTCGTTGTGCGCCGCCAGCTTTTCCGCTTTCACGCCTCCGTTGCGGCGGTGAGTGGACGGAGCTTTGCGAGCTTTCTGAGGTTTTG
>JBCDBL010000094.1:0-17325 GCA_039183635.1 Pseudomonadota bacterium | reverse complement strand
GTTTTTTTTTTCACCGCTTTCGGTGCCCCCCCCCATCCGTTAACTAACAAAAAACCCTTTTTATTTGTGCCCCCCCCCCTTTTCCCGGGGGTGGTGCCCCCCCCCGGGGCCGGGGGGGCCCCACACAGACGCCGCCCACTCAAAACCGCCTTTCCAGCCTGAAAAATCGCAGAAGCCCCCTCCGACCCGCGCGACCCGCGCGGCCCACCTCCCCCGCTAATGCGGGGGAGGAAAACCACTGAAGAGCAGGCTTCATACCGATGACAAAAGCCACGCTCAGTACGGTCTGCTTCCTACAATGTAGAACACGTCCAATCCTCCACCGAAGGTGGAGGGTTTTGACTGAATAGCAAAGGGCGGCGGCCCGCTTGCGGACTTCAAGCGGACACGTCAATCGCCCGCCATGCTAGCTGTGGAGTCTCAACAGGTTCATCCTGTGTTTTTCGTGTTTCCTGGGGATGAGGCCGTCAAGGGCGGCGAAGCCGCCGCGGAGCGGTTTCACCCTTGACGGCCTCATCCCCAGGAAAAGACTGGCCTACATGGGCTTTAAGCCGGTTTCCGGCTTAAAGCCCATGGCGAGAAAAAACCGTCTCGGACAGCAAAAGCGCGTCTTGATACGGACAACCTATGGAAAGCCCGCAGCTAGAGCGTGTCGTGCAAAAGTGGGTACCGGTTTTTGCGCAAAAGGTCTAACACTTGTTCGACCGTCAAAACAAAGATTTAGAGCACGCCTGTGTGAATCCGATTGAACGAGACGTGCTCAAAGTTCGGCTTGAAGTATTATTCCCTATTCTCAGCAATCGAGCGTGTTGTCCCGCTCCCAATCGGTCAGATGGCGCGCATAGTCGTTCCACTCAGCCGACTTCAGCTTCATATAGGCGTCGACAAACTCCTCCCCGAAGCGCGCCCGCATGACAGACGAGGCTTCAAAGGCGCGGAGCGCGTCGAGCAAGTTGAACGGCAGCTTTTTCAAATCCTTCACCAAATGCTGCTCTGTATACATGTTCACATCGGACCGCGCCCCTGGATCGCGCCCATTTTCAAGACCGTCCAGCCCAGCATTCAAGATCGCTGCTTGAAGAAGATAGGGGTTCGTCGCCCCGTCGGCGAGGCGCAACTCAAAACGGTCATTGTCCGGTATACGCACCATATGAGTTCTGTTGTTGCCGGTATACGTGATCGATTGCGGCGCCCAGGTCGCGCCGGACGCCGTCGGCAGGGCGTTGATCCGCTTATAGCTGTTCACGGCGGGGTTTGTGATGCACACAAACGCTTCCGATGAATGCAAGACACCGCCTAAGAATTTATAGGCCGTATCGGATAATCCCAACGGCCCCGCACCATCATGAAAAACGTTCTCGTCTGTTTCCGTCGACCATAGAGAAAAGTGCATATGACAGCCGTTGCCTGTCAGGTTTGCAAACGGTTTCGGCATAAACGTCGCGCGCAGTCCATGCTTTTCGGCAATCGACTTCACCATGAATTTAAAAAACGCATGGCGGTCCGCCGTCACGAGCGCGCTGGCGTAATCCCAGTTCATCTCAAACTGACCGTTGGCGTCTTCATGATCGTTTTGATACGGGTTCCATCCGAGCGACAGCATGGCGTCGCATATCTCCGACACGACGTCATAACGGCGCATCAGGGCCTGCTGGTCGTAACAGGGTTTCGACTGCACGTCCCTGGCATCCGAGACGCCAGCGCCGTCTTCCGAAATCAGCATATATTCGCACTCAACGCCGCTTCTCATTTCATAGCCAGACTCGGCGGCCGCCGCGACGGCGCGCTTTAAAACATTGCGCGGCGCATGCGGCACGGGCGCATCATTCATATACGGATCGGCAGCAAGCCATCCGACATCCGGCCGCCAGGGCAGCTGAATAAAACTGTCAGGGTCTGGAATGCAGAACATGTCGGGATCGGCCGGCGTCATATCGAGCCAGGTTGCGAACCCGGCGAACCCGGCGCCGGCTTCGGCCATGTCGTCGATTGCCGCCGCCGGCACAAGTTTCGAACGTTGTATCCCGAACAGATCCGTAAACGATATAAGAAAATATTTTACGCCGAGGTCTTTTGCTTTATCCGATAGTTTTTGAGCCATGGTCTCTCCTTGCTGTCGTATCGGCGCTGTCTAATATCGCGTATTTCCAGGGATCCAGTCCGTTCCCGCCAGCGGAATACGCGCCATCGCCGCCGCTTCGACGGTCATTGCGGCGAGGTCCTCCGGTTCAAGATTATGAAGATGGCTTTTACCGCACGCCCGCGCGATGGTTTGCGCTTCAAGCGTCATGACCGACAGATAGTTCGCAAGACGGCGTCCCGCAGCGACGGGGTCGAGACGCGCGGCGAGGTCGGGGTTCTGCGTCGATATGCCGGCGGGATCCTCCCCCAAATGCCAATCGTCATAGGCGCCGGCCGTCGAGCCGAGACGCTGGTAGTCTTCCTCGCGGATTGGATCATTGTCACCCAATGCGACCAGCGCCGCCGAGCCGATTGCGACGGCGTCGGCGCCGAGCGCCAGGGCTTTAGCGACATCCGCCCCATTGCGCACGCCGCCGGAGACGACAAGCTGCACTTTGCGATGCATGTTCAAGTCCTGCAGCGCCGCGACCGCAGGGCGTATGGCGGCAAGAATGGGGATGCCGACATGCTCGATAAAAACGTCCTGCGTGGCGGCGGTGCCGCCTTGCATGCCATCGAGCACGACAACGTCAGCGCCCGCCTTGACAGCGAGCGCAACGTCGTAAAACGGCCGTGTCGCGCCCACTTTGACGTAAATCGGCTTTTCCCAATCCGTGATCTCGCGTAACTCTTCGATCTTGATTTCAAGATCGTCCGGTCCCGTCCAATCAGGATGGCGGCAGGCAGAGCGCTGATCGACGCCCTTCGGCAAAGTGCGCATCTCCGCGACCCTGTCGGAAATTTTCTGGCCGAGCAGCATGCCGCCGCCGCCAGGCTTTGCGCCCTGGCCGACAACCACTTCAATAGCGTCCGCTTTTCGTAAATCGTCCGGGTTCATGCCATAGCGGGAGGGCAGCAATTGATAGACCAAGTGTCTGGATTGTCCGCGCTCCTCCGGCGTCATGCCGCCGTCGCCAGTCGTCGTCGACGTGCCTGCTGCAGACGCGCCGCGGCCGAGCGCTTCCTTGGCCTGCGCCGACAAGGAGCCGAAGCTCATCCCTGCGATGGTGACGGGGATCTTCAGGTGCAAAGGTCTCTTCGCAAAGCGCGTTCCCAGCACCACCTCCGTATCACACTTTTCGCGATAGCCTTCCAAAGGATAGCGCGATACGGAGGCGCCCAGAAAAACGAGATCGTCGAAATGCGGCACGGCCCGTTTCGCGCCTGCGCCGCGAATGTCGTAGATGCCGGTCGCCGCGGCGCGGCGAATTTCAGACATCGTGTAGTCGTCGAAAACGGCTGATTTTCGCGGCGTCGTCTGCGGAATTTCGTTCGATTTCATCGCTTCTCTGTCCAATTAATACAGACACGCATTGTCTATCTTAAAATTGTAAAGCTGACGGGCGGAGCCATAGCGGCGAAACGCGCCCGTCTCGATTTCCGAAAGGCCCGCGGCGCCCAAAAGCGCCCTCAGCGCCTCATGGTGTTCCGCTCGCATTTCTTTTTCAACGCAATCGGCGCCAAGGCTCTTCACCGCCCCGCGTACGAACAGGTTCGCCTCGTAAATGGAATCGCCTAACGCGTCTCCGGCGTCGCCGAGAACCGCTAGATTGCCCGCCTGCGCCATAAACGCAGACATATGCCCGACATTTCCCTTCACGACGATGTCGACGCCTTTCATCGAAATGCCGCAGCGCGCGGAGGCCGAGCCGTCGATCACCAAAAGACCGCCGCGGCCGGTCGCGCCGGCGGACTGGCTGGCGTCGCCTTTGACATGCACGGTCCCCGACATGATATTCTCTGCAACGCCGACACCGGCAGAGCCGTTGACAACGATATGGGCCTGCTTGTTCATGCCGGCGCAGTAATAGCCCACATGCCCATCGATCTCTATACGGATGGGTGCGTCGACGCCGACCGCCACCGCATGCCGACCTTTAGGATTAAGAACACGCCAAGGCTCGCTTTCCACTGACGGATCAAGCTTATGAAGGCCTGCGTTCAAGTCGCGCAAAGGCTGTTCTGAAAGATCGAATGACGCCATCGCCTAGCGCTCCCAGAAGTAAACGGTCGCCGGTTCCGGCTCCCAAACGCGGCCCTTTTCGACGCCTGGCAGATCGACAAGCGCGCGATATTCGGACCCGAACGCAACATACTGATCCGTTTCCGCCATCACCGCCGGCTTGCAGGCGATGGGGTCGCGCAAAACACCGAAACCAGACGCAGTGCCGACAACGAACGTGTAAAACCCGTCCAGATCCTCGAGCGAATGCTCCAACGCCTCGCCCAGAGTGTCGCCATGGCGCAGGCGCGCGCTGATATAACCGGCAGCCGCCTCTGAATCATTTTCCGTATGCAGTCTAATTCCATCTTTCTCAAGCCGCCTGCGTAAATCATGATGATTGCTGAGCGATCCGTTATGGACAAGGCATTGATCCGACGCTGTCGTAAACGGATGAGCGCCGTTCGTCGTCACCGCCGATTCGGTCGCCATGCGCGTATGGCCGATCCCGTGCGTGCCCGTCATGGATGCAAGCTTGAACCGTTCTGAAACCTCCGCCGGCAGCCCCACCTCCTTGTAGATCTCCATACGCCCCCCGACAGAGACGATCTCAACCTGTGAATAGTTGCGGCCAATCGCCTCGCTCGCCGCGCCGGCCTTGTCAGTGTCGAAATGCAAAACCGCATGCGTATCGCGTTGTACAAACGAAGAGGCCGAAAGATCCCGCGCCACAGCTTCGAAATCGACCTGCTCGTTCGACCGCACTGTGATCTTCGTCCCGCCGTCCGGCGCGCCGCTGTAGACGGCGAACCCTGCGCTGTCCGGACCGCGCTCGGTCATCGTGGCGAGCATTGTCGACAATAATGCGCCGAACTCATGCTCTAACGAGGCATCTCTTAGAAATAAACCGACTATTCCGCACATCGCTCGCGCCTGTCTCCAACTGTCTGACCGCAGTCTTGTGCGGATTTGAACGAATGTCAAAAATGAGAAATAAAGTTTCTTTAAAAGAAACTTTTCTCTATCCTCACGGTGTCGCCGTCAGTCGCAAGAAACGCGGAAAATCATGAGAAAAAGGATTGCCATGCCGTCGAAACGCCGCCCGCAAAAACAGGCCGAACCGCTCGCCCCCAAAACGCCGGGCGAAAAACGCACCTCATCAGCAGCAGCGCAGCCGCCAGCGGACGAGCGTTCGGTCACTGCATCCGTCGGCGGACAGGTTCGTCTGCTGCGCAAGCAACTCGGCGTTACAGCAAGAGAGCTTGCCAGCCTTGCCGGCTTGTCGGTCTCAACGCTGTCTAAAGTTGAAAACGGCCGCATCTCCCCTTCTCTCGCCGCTTTGAAATCCCTGGCCGAAGCGCTGAACGTGCCAATCGGGTCTTTATTCGCTGAATTCGACGAGCGGCGGGATTGCTCTTTCGTACCGTCCGGCAAGGGTATGCGCATTGAACGGCGCGGCACCCGTGAGGGACACGAATATTCCCTACTTGGACCGTCTTTATCAGGCGATATTTCCTTAGAGCCCTATCTCATCACGTTAAAAGAAGGCTCAAAACCCTATACAGGCTTTCGTCATCCAGGCGTTGAGTTAATCTATATGCTGTCAGGACGTATGGCCTATCGGCACGGCGAACGCGCCTACCCGATGAAATCCGGCGACACGCTTTTATTCGACGCTAATTCTTCACACGGACCTGATAGGCTCGACGACACACCGTGTACATATTTATCGATTATCGTTTCGCCGCGCGTGTCCTGACGCATTTTATGTGAACACCGCCGTCTTGTCGCCGTTGAGGAAAACCCGGCGTTCAAGATGCCATCGTACGGCGCGCGCAAGTACACGACATTCAGTGTCACGGCCGATCCGGACAAGGTCGTCGGCGGCGTCGGTATGCTTCACCCGCGCCACTTCCTGCTCGATAATCGGGCCTTCGTCGAGATCGGGGGTAACGTAATGCGCCGTCGCACCGATCAGCTTCACGCCGCGCGCATGGGCCTGATGGTAAGGCCGCGCGCCTTTAAAGCTTGGAAGGAATGAGTGGTGGATATTGATCACCTTGCCGTAAAGCCGTTTGGACAAGCCGTCGGATAAAATTTGCATGTAGCGCGCAAGGATAACGAGGTCGACTTCCCGGTCCTCCACGATTTTTAAAAGCTTTTCTTCTTGCGCCGCCTTGGTCTCTTTGGTCATCGGCAGACAGTCATAAGGAACGTCGTATTGCGCGGCGAGCCCTCTCGTCGTTTCATGATTGGAGACAACGCCGACGACATCCATCCGCAAATCGCCCTTTCCCCAGCGATATAGCAAATCGTTCATGCAATGGTCCATTTTTGAGACCATGATCAAAACACGTTGTAATGCGGCTTCGGGTGCAATCTCATGACGCATGTCGAACTGATCCAAAACCGGTTGCAGATGAAACGCGACTTTGTCGATAATCGGCGTCATGAAACGAATACGCATCAGAAACCTGCCGGTCTCCGTATCGTCAAACTGCTGACACTCGAGAATATCTCCCTCGTTCTCCGCGATGCAGCGGGAGACAGCGGCGACAATACCCGGACGATTGTCGCAAGCGATTTTCATAATGTAGCATTTGTCGTCAGTCACGCTTCCACTCCTTCGTCAATCGCCGTCCGTCAACGCCGAATTCCTCCCCAGCGCATATCAGCCAGCGCCAAAAGCTGTCCGCAAACCCGGCGTAACAGTAAAGGTCATATGTCGGCGCGTCATCGATTTGGTGAATTATAACGCCTATTCCCGCCATGCTTGTTTGCGCACACGCCCCCGCGCCCCTAACGGACGGGCTCCAGTCCAGCGCGCATCCTTTGGCGAGGACGAGACGGGCCTTAACGCCAGACAGCCGGAACGCCGCCCGGCCGAAACTTTGATCGGAAACATATCCTGAGCCAACCAGCGCGCCCGAGACCGTTCTTAACGTCTCAGAGGCTTCGTCGTCATTGCAGACAAGCACCCACTCCCCCGGCGTGGTCGCAAATGCCGTTCCGTACACGCCGTGTGAGGCGAGGCGTGGGGCCTCGTCGAAGCCTAGCGCCGTCGCAACGGCGCCGGTGCGCCCCTTTCGCGCCAGGATCTGAAAAAAGCCGACGCGACCGCGGTCCCAAAGATGCAAGCCATCACCGCCCGCTACGCCTTCCCCCTCCCGCAAGCCGAGATGGGACAGCGGCGTTATAAAGTCGTTATTACCCACGCAACCGCTCCCCCTCCGGATCGACAAAGCAAGGCGCACAAATTTCCACTTCCGTCATTTCGGCTTTTAAAGGGTAGGCGGCGTAAATTCGCTCGCCCAGGCGCGCCGCGCCGCCTTTCAAAAAGCCAAGTCCGATCCAGGACCCGACATTGGGGCTGTCCGCAACAGAGCTTACCCAGCCGAGGCTTTCTTGCTCGAACCTGTCGGGATCTTTGACAAAATGGGCGCCGCCGCGCAGGCGATCCTCTGCTGAAACCGGCCTGACGCCGACAAGCGCAGGCCTGTCCGCCGCAGTCAATCCTGGACGCGCCGCAAGGGTTTTACCGATAAAGTCCTTTTTCGCCATCATACGGCCGAGACCGACATCGGCGGCGGTCGTGCGCCCATCGATTTCCGGACCCGCAATATGGCCTTTTTCTATCCGCAGCACCGACAAGGCTTCCGTGCCGTAGGGCGTGATGTCGAATTCGGCCCCCGCCTCCATCAACCGGCGCCAAAGCATCTCTCCCGCCCCCCACGGAACGTTGATTTCATAAGCGAGCTCTCCGGAAAAGCTGATGCGGAAAACACGGGCCTTAACGCCGAATAATTCCGTTTCCGCCACACCCATGAATGGCAACGCCGCGTCGGAGACGTCAAAGCCGTCGAAAAGCTTCCCCAATGCGTTGCGGCTGTTCGGCCCGGCGATGGCGACGCCGCACCATTGCTCCGTCGCGGAACAAAACGTGACATCGTAATCAGGAAACAGAACCTCCGCTGCATACTCCATATGCGCAAGAACCCGCGCAGCGTTCGCCGTCGTGCATGTGAGGAAACAATGGTCGTCCGAAAGGCGTGACGTCGTCCCGTCATCGAAAATATGCCCGTCCTCGCGCAGCATGACGCCATAGCGTGCTTTTCCGACAGGGAGTTTCGCCCAATTGTTGATGTAAAGGCGGTTCAGAAACTCCATCGCATCCGGACCGTAGACGTCGATCTTGCCGAGTGTGGAAACG
Source organism: Pseudomonadota bacterium (assembly GCA_039183635.1). GTDB lineage: Bacteria > Pseudomonadota > Alphaproteobacteria > Caulobacterales > Parvularculaceae > JBCDBL01. The sequence continues at coordinate 8,992 of JBCDBL010000094.1, read as the reverse complement.
TCGCACACGCCGAGTGTGTTTCGCACCGCCGCCGCCTCTCGTCGAATAGCAGCGGTCATATCTTCGCCGGCGCGCGCATAATAGCGAGGCCGCAGCCATTGACCGGCCTCCACGAATGTCGCGCAGGCCTGCTCATGGCTGCGATGCATCGCGGTGCGACGCACAGGCTGAAACGTCTCGCCGCGTTCATACCCAGCAAAGGCGCCGATCGCCGCCGGGGCGTAAGGCGGGCGGAAGCGCGTCGTTCCGACCTCTGCGATGGGTTTGCCGCGCGCTTCGGCCAAAACAGCAAGGCCGTTGACGCTCGACAGCTTGCCCTGATCTGTCGCCATGCCGAGCGTTGTGTACCGCTTCAAATGCTCGACAGCCTCATAGCCTTCACGCACGGCGAGACGCACATCGTCCGCTGTCACATCGTTTTGAAAGTCGACAAAGGCTTTGCCACGGCTTCGGCCTATCGGTTTCGGCGCTTCAAAAAGCTTCGCCGCCGCGACAGGCCGAGGCTCCGGCCTTGGCGCATCGGCGGCGTCGGTGAAACCGGCGCGGCGCGCAGCTTCTGCGCCGGCCGCCACGCCGTCTTCTATGCAGGCTTTCAGATCGTAAACACCGCGGCAGGCGCCGGCGACTTGCGTCGCATCATCTGTCTCCGGCGGCACGAAGCTAAGGAGGTCCTCCCGCCAGACCGGCGCAGCGCCGCTTTGACTTAAAAGCTGAATGCGCGGATTGTAGCCGCCGGCGACGGCGATAACATCACAAGGGTGGTCAGCGAGCCGATCTCCAGCGGCGTTTTGCAAGCGCAGGCCTGAAACCTCGATGCCGCCGAGCGCTTGTTCCGGCAATGCGTTGCGCAAAACCGGCGCGCCGGCGGCTTCCAGTTCAGCGGAAACTACGCTCGTACGCCCGCGCGCATCGGCGATCAGCGTGACATCGACGCCGGCGGCTTTTAAATCCCGCGCCGTCAGATAACCGTCGTCGTTCACCGTGACGATGGCGACCCTGCGCCCTGGCGCAACGGCGTAACGGTTGACGAACCCCCTGACGGCGGAGGACAGCATGACCCCCGGTTTATCGTTGTCGGCGAAGGCGATCGGCCGCTCTTCTGCACCGCTGGCGACAACGATCTGCTTTGGACGGATAATCCAGAGGCGCTGGCGCGGCCTGCCCTTTTCCGGCGTCGGCAAATGGTCGCTCACCCGTTCCAACGCCAGAACGACATTATGGTCATATCGCCCAAGCGCGGTCGTCCGGCGCAGAATCTCGCCATTGCCGCAGTCTGCGATTTCAGATGTGATTTGATCTGTCCACATATCGCCCGGCGCGCCGTCAATCGCTGTTCGCTCGAAGCGCAATGCGCCGCCGAGGTTGGGGTTTTCATCGACCAGCATCGTCCGGGCGCCGACCCTGGACGCGGCCCGCGCCGCGGCCAGCCCGCTGGGACCGCCGCCGACGACAAGCACGTCGGGGTGGGCGTGCATGTGATCATATCTATCGGGATCACCCGCATCTGCGGCGCGCCCGAGCCCGGCGGCCCGGCGGATCAGCTTTTCATAAACCGGCTCCCAGAACGCAGACGGCCACATGAACGTCTTGTAGTAGAAACCGGCGACGAAAAACCTCGCCGCAAGCTGATTGGCGGCCATAAGATCATAGCGCAGAGACGGAAAACGGTTCTGGCTGCGCGCGACAAGCCCGTCATAAAGCTCCGCCATCGTTGCTTGAATGTTGGGTTCGCGCTGCGCCCCTGCGCGCAATTCGACAAGCGCGTTCGGTTCCGCAGAGCCAAGCGCCATCACTCCGCGGGGCCGATGGTATTTAAAACTGCGTCCGAACAGGCGCACGCCGTTCGCAAGCAACGCCGAGGCGAGCGTGTCGCCGGCGAACCCTTGATAGGCCGCGCCGTCAAACTGAAAGCTAAGCGGCCGGCTTCTATCGACGGCGCCGCCGGACGACAGTCGGTAGGCGGTCGTCTTCACGCGTCTTCGCCTCCGCCCGGGATATGTGCAAAACGCACGGCCTTTATGTCATGGCTGACAGTGTCCCGCTCAACAACGAGCAGCCGTCTGCAACCGCCGGTATGGCGCCAGTATTCGATATGGACGCCTTTCGGGTTTTCGCGAAAATAAACGTAATTCGCATACGCTTCTTCGCTGGCTTCCGCGGCTGGCCGGCGCACTGTCGCATCGCCTTGATATTGGAACTCTGTCTCGTCCCGCACACCGCACCAGGGACATGGAATTTGATGCATGACACTCGCCCTATTGAATCCAAGGATTCGGTCCGACGCCTTTTTCGTCGAGCAGCGCGCCCGTGCGAAAACGGTCGATCGTAAACGCCGCATTCAGATCATGCGATGCGTCGTTTGCAATAGTATGGGCGAAGCACCACCCTGAGGCGGGCGTCGCCTTAAACCCGCCGTAACACCAGCCCCCGTTCAGATAAAGACCGTCGACTTTGGTTTTGCAAATGATGGGGGAGCCGTCCATCGTCATATCCATAATCCCGCCCCAATGGCGCAACAATCGCAGCCGGCCAAGGCGCGGCATGATCGCCATACCGCCGGACATGACGTGGTGCATCATGGGAAACCCGCCGCGCTGAGCATAGGAATTGTACCCGTCGAGATCGCCGCCGAAGACAAGCCCGCCCTTGTCGGACTGGCTGATGTAAAAATGTCCCGCGCCGAAGGTGACGACGGTGTCGAGGATCGGCTTCACCCCTTCGGTGACGAAAGCCTGTAGGACGTGGCTTTCGATTGGCAAACGAAGGTCCGCTTTGCGCGCCAGCTCCGACGTATGCCCCGCAACCGCGATCCCTATTTTTTCTGCAGAAATGAAACCGCTCGTCGTCTCTACACCGACTACTGCGCCGCCCTCGATACGGAAGGCTGTCGCTTCGCAGTTTTGAATGATATCGACGCCAAGCGCGTCCGCCGCCCGCGCATACCCCCAGGCGACCGCGTCATGGCGCACCGTGCCGCCGCGCGGTTGAAAAAGCCCCCCCTCGATCGGAAACCGGGCGTTTTCAAAGTCGAGCATAGGAACCAAACGCCGAACGTCGTCCGCATCCAGCAATTCGGCGTCGACGCCGGAAAGGCGCATGGCGTTGCCGCGTCGCGCGAACGCGTCGCGCTGTGCGTCGGAATGGTAAAGATTGAGCACGCCCCGCTGACTCACCATCACATTGAAGTTGAGTTCCCGCTCAAGGCCTTCCCACAGTTTCATCGCATGTTCGTAAAACAGCGTGTTCGGCGCCAGCATGTAGTTGGAGCGAATGATGGTCGTGTTGCGGCCGACATTGCCGCCGCCGATCCACCCTTTTTCCAGAACCGCGACGTTCGAAACCCCGTGATTTTTCGCAAGATAATACGCCGTCGCAAGACCGTGGCCGCCGCCGCCAATGATAACGGCGTCGTAAGACGGCTTAGGGCGCGCATCGCGCCAGGCGCGCGGCCACCCGACATGACCGCGCAAGCCTTCACGAAAAAGGGATATTTCGGAGTAGTTCATATTTCATAACGGTAGGACGCGCCCAGCATAGAAAAAACAACAAAATAGACAAAAAGGAAAAAGTTTCCGACACTGTCGACATGTCCTCTTCCGCCGATACGCGCCTGTTCGCCTTCGTACTGATCCCGAGTTTTTCTCTTCTCGCGCTGGCAAGCGCGATGGACGGGCTGCGGGCGGCGAACTATGCGATTGGGCAGACCGTTTATCGCTGGCGCGTTCACGCCCCGCAAGCGGGCGAAATCACCCAGCACGCCTCATGCGGCATGCCCGTTGGATGCCTCGGCCTTGACGAGGCCGAGGACGCAGACGTCATCGTCTTGTGCGGCGGCGATCAATCCCATGAGTTTTCAAACAAAAAACTGTCGGACTTTCTAAGAGCGCGCCTGCGGCGCGGCGCTTCCGTCGGGGCGTTGTCGGAAGCCTCCTTCATTCTCGCCGAAGCAGGGTTGTTCGACGGACGACGGTCAACAATCCATTGGAAATGTCAGCACGCCTATCGAGAACGTTTTCCCAATCTCGACATACGCAGCTCGTTGTTCGAAATCGACGGCCCGGTGTTTTCCTGCGTCGGCGGGACATCGGCTCTCGATCTCATTTTACGGATGATTATGACGGACCATGGAGCGCACGTCGCCTCCGCCGTTGCAGAAAATTATCATCATGACACAATCCGCGGTCAGGAGCAGGCGCAGAAGTTAAGCTCCATACTGAAGTATGCCGGCGACAGTCCCGCCCTTGTCAACGCGCTTTTCCTGATGGAATCGAATATCGAAACGCCTTTGACTGTCGCTGAACTGTGCCGACGCTCGGACATCGCACATCGGCGGCTCGACCGGTTGTTTCAGCGATATATCGGCGCCTCGCCAAATGTTTATTACAGAAAAGTCCGACTGGAGCGCGCAGCGCAACTTCTGTCCCAGACCACCATGCCGATTGCTGCAATCGCTACAGCCTGCGGCTTCGCCTCCTCCTCGCACTTGGCCAAGCACTTTAAGATGGTTTACGGATCACCTCCGAAAAACTATAGATCATCGCGGCAATGACCCCGGACAAACGCAAGCATCATTTTTTGAGGAATTTGGCGAAGACGGCCTGCGCCTCGGGTGACGTCGAACGTTCTGAAATGTGCTTGAATTCCTCCATCACCCGATCGGCGAGGGGCTCGACGTCGGCTTTTAAGAGGCGTTTTGTGACACGCAAGGCAATGGGCGGCTTTGCGGCGAGCGCAGCCCCCATTTCCAAGCCACGCGCCCTCGCCTCCCCTTTGCCAACGATTTCCGAAATTAAATCGATGCTCTGCCCCTCCTCGGCCCCAACAGATCTTGCATTGTACAGAATATCCGCCGCTTTTAGAAAACCGACGCGTTCTTTCAATAACAGGGACGAGCCCGCCTCCGGAACCAAAGCAAGATTGACGAACGGAAACGTAAGACGCGCATCAGGTTCTGCAATCACGACATCGCAATGCAACAGCATCGTCGCGCCAAACCCAACGGCATTACCCTGAACACAGGCGATCACCGGCTTATCCGTCTCCATAAAGACAAACGCCAAATCTATACTTGGCGATCTGCCCCGATCCAGAAAGCTTTGCGGATCGACGCCGTCATCCTTCACAGCGGTCCCGAAGTTCTGGAAATCTCCGATATCGTTCCCGGCGCAAAAATCCTTGCCCTCGCCGCAGAGCAAAATGACGCGCACATCCTCGTCTTCCTGATAAGCTCGCATAGCCATGGCGATCTCAGCGTACATGTTAAAATTGAGCGCGTTGCGCCGCTCAGACCGCGCGAAGACGATCACGCCTATGTGACCTTCGCGTTCCATACGGATAAATTCTTTTGACTGTTGCATATTGTGTTCTGTGTTGGTCATTGCTGTGCGCCTCAGCCATCCGCAGATCTGATTGCAGTTGTCGAAAGGCGGGCTTTCCTGCCAAGTTTCGCATTCATGTTGAAGTTTAAAGAGATTGTGCAGGATGCGCCGGCTCTTCATCTAGGGTAAAGGGCGACGGCGATTCTAGCAAATTAGGACTTTATAAGCCCTATAGGCGATCCCGTCTGTCCCAAAATACTGGAAAACTTGTCTGGTTTCGCCGCGTAACGGCAGCGATCGCCGACTTATAGTTTCTGTCTAGCAAAGTCCTCAGCCGTTATTGGATGAGAAGTTTATCATTTTACAGGCACAAAGGTGAATTTTACCCTCGCGGCCTTTCTCAGCAACTTATTTCCGCCGTATGCGAAATGGGGCGAAATCATAGAGACGTAGGAAAGCAATATAAATGACTGGAAAAGCTTATATCGGCGGCGTAGCCATGGTCGACTTTAAAAAGCCGGGCGCCCATGACCCGTATGAGGTAATGGCGAGCCGAGCCATTGAAAGCGCTCTTGCAGACGCTGGCATCGATTTGCAGAAAGTTCAGCAAGCCTATGCAAGCTATATATACGGCGATAGCGCTTGTGGACAAAAAGCCCTTTATGAAGTCGGCTATCCAGGATTTCCGATTTTCAACGTCAATAATAACTGCTCCTCGGGATCGTCTGCGATTTTTCTCGCTCGTCAAGCGGTTGAATCTGGTGCAGTCGATTGCGCAATGGCATTCGGGTTCGAACAGATGCAACCTGGCGCGCTCAGGGCGCATTGGGATGACCGCACGTCCCCAGGGCGTGTTGCGCTGGAAGCGCTTTTGAAGGTTCGGCCGAATGCGGAAAATTCTCCCGGCGCGGCTATGTTATTTGGCTCTGCGGGATTTGAATACCTTGAAACATACGACGCTAAACCAGACCTGTTTGCTAAGGTGGCCGTAAAGTCCCGCACGCATGCTGCGCAAAATCCGTTTGCGTTGTTTACGAAGCCGCTCACGGTTGAGGACGTCATGGAATCGCCTGTCGTGTACGGCGACAGTCTTACCCGCTTTATGTGTTGCCCGCCTACATGCGGTGCAGCTGCCGCTATCGTCGTTAGCGAACGCTTCGCTAAACAAAACGGGATTTCAAGATTGGTCGAAATCGCCGGTCAAGGCATGACTACAGATACGGAAACGTTGTTTGACAATGCTCGCAACGTTGTCGGCCAAGATTATGCGCGGCGTGCGGCCCAAATCGCCTATGACGCCGCTGGTATCGGGCCTGAGGAGGCGGACGTTGTGGAATTGCACGACTGCTTCACTCCGAATGAAGTTATTACCTATGAAGGTCTTGGACTATGTGGAGAGGGTGAGGCGACCCGCTTTGTCAACGACGGTGACAACACTTATGGCGGAAAGATAGTCGTCAATCCATCTGGCGGCCTCATGTCGAAAGGACACCCGATCGGCGCCACCGGCGTCGCACAGTGTGTAGAGCTTGTGTGGCATTTACGCGGTGATGCGGACAAACGACAAGTGGAAGACGCCAAAGTCGCCTTGCAGCACAATATTGGCGTGCCTGGGGCGGCCGTTGTTACAGTCTACAAGGCCGCATAACGCGACAATCCTACCCTAATTAAGGAGTGGCCCTTCATCGCAACACTGGAGCATTTTCCGACCAGGCGTCCGCCGTTTGGTCGCTATAGGATACGACACAACAAAGACCTAGAGCAATTCTACGATTCAGATTGAATGGGAATTGCTCTATATTCCAAGTCTGTAGCATTAAACACAGTACGGTTTAATCCGTCCTAAAATTAAAATCGCATATGGGAGCGAAGCAATGGCGGAACAGGATCAGTACGCCCGACAAATGAAGCGGGAGGGACCTGTCTCGCTTGCGACAAAATACTACTACGGCATCGGGTCGTTGCCGGAAATACTTAAAGAACTCGCTTTTGTCTCTTTTCTCCTGTTTTACTATAATCAGGTTTTACACCTGCCTGCGGGCCTCGCTTCGTTGGCGATTATGTTGGCGCTGATTGTTGACGCGGTTACCGACCCGATCGTCGGTTCTTTATCTGACAACTTGCGAACGAAGCTCGGTCGGCGGCATCCGTTAATGTATGGCTCTGCTATACCGCTTGGGCTGTCGCTTTATCTTCTTTTCTCGCCGCCAGAGGGACTTAGCGACCTCTCTATCTTTTTATGGCTCGCTGCGAGCGCCATCTCGGTGCGGGTCGCCATAACCTTTTTTCAGGTGCCTTGGCTCGCTTTTTTTGCTGAACTCACTGACGATTATGAAGAACGCACAACCATTGTAAAATACCGTTATGCAATTGGATATATTGGCGGCGCTACGTTTGGCTTTCTCGTTTGGACGTACATTTTTCCCACTACGCCAGAATATTCGCCGGGACATCTTAATCCTGCAGGCTACGAGAAATTCGCCATTGCTCTTGGGCTCATAGTTTTTGCCGCCGTTCTTCTCAGCACGCACATGACAAGACGCGAAATCCCCTATCTGCTTCAACCCACAGGTCCATCTTCTTCTTTGACGCCTTTTCGAGTCCTCAAAGAGCTTTGGATGACGCTTAAAAATAAAAATTTTCGAACTTTGTTTCTCGCCATACTCATAGCTTCTGCAGTTATGGGCACTTATAAGAGTTTAGAAATTTATTTGTATACATTCTTTTGGGAACTCGCACCGGAAAGTTTGCGATGGCTGGCGTTTTCTGCTTTGGGGGCGGTAATCGCTTTCGCGATCGCAGGCCCTTTGCAGAAGAGATTTGATAAACGTAACGTGCTGATTGGCGGTTATCTTTTCATCGCCGCCGACGGCGCATTCTTGATTGCACTGCGCCTTCTCAACGTGCTGCCGCCGAACGGGTCTGACATATTGCTCGTTATACTTGTCGTAAATAGTATTCTTCGTATTGGAGCGGCAGCAACGGTCATTATCATGTTTATGTCGATGCTGGCGGACGTTGCGGACGCCATAGAGCTTGAGACAACCAAACGTCAGGAAGGCATGGTATCGGCTGGCTTTTCCTTTTCACAGAAAGTAACGACCGGCGTCGGCACCTTCTTCGCTGGATTAATCTTGCAATATATTGTTGCTTTCCCAACAAATTTCGGAACTGACGGACTGGACGATTCTATGGTCGTCCGCTTGGGCGTCACCGTAGGCGCTCTGGTGCCTGCGCTATACGCTTTACCAATCTTGATCATTGCGCGATATAGCCTTACGAAAGAAAAACATAGCCGTATAAAGAACAAATTGGAGGAAAAACATAAAGTAAAGGCGCTTTCGCCATCAATGAGTGATTGATTTCAAACAAAGCTGATGATTAAAGAGCGCTATAAACGCTCATAGCAGTTTAAAACGCAACTCAGTTTAAAAACGCTGCATCGATCTTGAAAATGCCAGAGCACGTCTCGTCGAATCGGCTTCAGATGACGTGCTATAGGGCGATCTAAAGAAGATCGTCACCCCTTGCTCTAGGGCTTGTTGAGATTCAGAGTTGTTCCGTCATCCCGGACGTTACACGCGCCCAAAACCCATAGGTTTTGGTGTGCGCGTGTTAGCGCCGGGATCTGTCTCCGCGTGTCTGAAATCTGTTGCACCAGATCCCGGATCGCT
>JBCDBL010000093.1:0-17370 GCA_039183635.1 Pseudomonadota bacterium | reverse complement strand
GGCGTACCCCGTCAGAACTTTCATCTCTTCCTGAAGGAATGTGAGTGGCGTTTTAATTATGGAGCGCCTGATCAGCTCCTGAAAACCTTGCGAGCTTGGCTCAAACCGTATTCAATCAAATAAATCTCCTAGGTCAGCCCCAATATATTAAGCACCGCCAATGCTAAGATTGGCCCAAATTGTTTTAATTGCGAAAAGCTCATTATAATAGAATCCCCTATCTTACGTGATTGAGCATTATATATGCTGATCTATAAAGGGCGTCACAGCAAAGCCCTCTTTGACAAAGCAAAGCATTCACAAACAAGATAAGAATTGTCAATCCGAAACACACCAAAAAGGCGAAAGATATTTCACGGTCATAATGTATAAATGCACAGATCGTACTTTCTGAGCCACGGCCCCTTCCAGCACGCAAATCCGTCACATGATATTGGAGTCTGTTCATAGAAGGTGCGCATCTAAAAAATAAAATCACAAATATCAATATGATATTAATACGTCCGTACTTAAATCATCTTATGACGGATGATAAAAACTCTAAATCAGACAAAGCGCCCTGGAATAAAGATCGAGCTGTCGGCTAGATGCGCCCCTTCGATCCGGAGCAAGCGGCACACATCAGAGGCGAACTACGACTACAGGCGTCTAAGTCCCCTGCCCGGCTGCGCGACCTCGCCCTGTTTGATCTCGGCCTCGACGCCATGTGCCGCGCATCTGAATTGCTGGGACTTACCGTTGGTGATTTGACAGATCACCTGAATGCAGTTGTTGAGGAGTTTGAAGTTCTTCAGGATAAAACAGGCTGCACCAAGATCATTACCTTGAGCCGCCCCACCTGTCGCGCCCTGCAAGACTGGGTCGACTATAGCAGCAAGAAGCCAGACGAGTATCTATGGACCTCTATCAGAAATCGCAAAAGCGACAAGCCCCTGACCCGGATGCAATACAGCAGACTGGTGAAAGATTGGCGGCTACCGCTCGACAAGACCGAAGACGCTTCTCAACCCATTCCATGCGCCGCACAAAATCATCGGTGATTTACGATCAGACGAAGAACCTACGCGCCGCCTTCAACGAATTCGCAACAAACGGTTTCAAGGGTGCAAGCATCTCCCAGATCGCCCGGCTGAAGCTGGACATGCATCAGGTCATCATATTGAGTATAGGCGATGAGATGGGGTGTTTTAGGGAGTTAATTATGACCATGAAGTTTGGATTGCGAACGGCGCTGGTGCTTACATTGAGCATGGGCGCGATGGGGGCGACGTCGCAGGTGCAGGCCGAAGACTGCATCCTCGACATTGATGGCGACGGCGTCGCCGACGGAACCGCCGGCGCTGCAAGCAATAGCGGCGAAGATAGCAATCTCGCCTGCGGCGCGAACGCTGCGGCGAGCGGGGCGGCTTTCGCCACCGCGATCGGGGCGGACAGCAGCGCCAGCGGGACTGGCTCCACCGCTGTGGGGAACGGCGCCGACGCGGCGGGCGATGGCGGCGTCGCCATCGGGGACCTGTCTCAAAGCGCCGAACGCGCCGCCATCGCCGTAGGACCTGGCGCAAACGTGGTCGGCGAAGACGCCATAGGTATTGGCCGAGCAGTGACAATTGACGCGCCTGGCGCCGTCGCGATTGGCTCTGATGCTGAGGTGCGCGCCCTAACGGGCACGGCGATTGGCGCAGGCGCGGCAGTCGACGGATCGGACGGCGTGGCTATTGGCGTCCTGGCTGAGGCCGGTGCGAATGACGCCTTGGCTCTCGGCGGCAACGCCCTTGCGAGCGCCGAGGGGGCGACCGCGGTCGGCGACGACGCCGTAGCGTCGGGCGTCGAGAGCTTTGCTGGCGCGGAGAACGCCACGGCGAGCGGCGACAACGCCATCGCCATCGGTTCTGATGCGGATGACAATGATATCGGCGCCCAGGCGACCGCTTCCGGCGCCGTCGCCATTGGCGCGGACTCAGCTGCTGCATTTCAGCGCTCAGTCGCAATCGGGGCAAACGCACAGACCTCCAGAGACAACCAGTTCGCTCTTGGGACGTCGGCGAATACGCTGACTGTCGCCGGCATCTCGTCATCCGCAAGCCGCGCAGCCCAGTCCGGCGAGGTTGAATTCGTTACTGCAGACGCCAATGGCAATATGGCGACCGACGGCGGCGTCACCCAGGCGCAAATCAATCAAAACAGCGTGGCGATTACGGACCTGACAGCGCGTTTCGACAATTTTGACGGATCGCTTGCGTCACTCAATAGCGCCATTGCGCTGAACAGAGAACAAATCCGTGATGTGAACGATGGCGTTGCGATTTCTATGGCCTTAGCTGGCAGTACATGGCTGCAGCAAAATGAGAGCTTCGCAGTGACCGCAAATGTGGGAACATATGACGGCTCGAACAGCGTGGCTTTCAGCGCGGCAGGGAGGCTTAGCAACAAAGCCAGCTTCAATGCAGCCATCGGCGTGGCGGATGGCAGCGGTCGCTATGGCGCCCGCGCCGGCGTGCGGTTTGGATGGTAATCAGTATACTTATTATAATAGGGCGGGTTGCGCGTGACGTGAATCAGACGAAGGTCGTCTCGCGCGCTCAAAACAATAATTCTAGAACCCTTGGCCCACTCTCATCATCACAATATGCGGCCCTGCCGAGTGTCAAACCTGGCGATAATAAATTACGGAACAAACGGGCCCGGGGATGACGCCGAACCGGGGGAAGGTATTATAAAATCTTTCTACGGAATATTATACTGGCACGCCTCGCCAATCGTCGGGCGGCCCACTTTGACAGCGGCCAGTTGCGGCAAGCGCGGCTTCAGCTCCGCGGCGATCCACAGGCATAAATTCTCCAGGGTCGGCGTCTCCAGCCCTTCGATCTCATTCAACAGCTGATGGTCGAGACGGGCGCGCACGTCCGCCAACGCCTCCGCGACGACGCCGAGATCTTCGATCCAGCCATAGGTCTCGTCCGGCTCGCCCTTCAAGGTGACTTCCACCGCAAAAGAATGACCGTGCATGCGGCCATAGGCGTGGTCCGGTCCCTTGGTCGGCATACGGTGGGCCGCATCAAAGGTGAAAGATTTTACGATCTCCATCATGGGGTGTCTTGCGTCTTCGCTTTGTCGTGGTCGATGTCAGGGCAGCCCAAGCTCTTTATGGGTTTGGACGCTGAGCCGCCATTTCGGATGCGCCTTGCAATAGGCGATCGCGGCCGCTGTATGGCGCGCGCGGTCGGGATTGTCCAGCGGTTGCAAAAAGAAATGTTTAAAATCAAGCGCCTCGAACCGTTCCGGCGGGGCGAGCGTTTGGGGGTAGACGAGCTTCAGCTCGTCTCCGGAAAGCTGTTTGAGCGGCGCATCGGCCTTGGGACTGACGCAAATCCAATCGAGGCCCTGAGGCGCAGCGATGGTTCCGTTGGTCTCCACGGCAATTTCAAACCCTTCGGCGTGAAAGGCGCTCACCGCGGCGGCGTCGAGCTGCAGCAAAGGCTCCCCGCCGGTGCAGACCACAAGCTTGTTTTCCGGCGCCCCGCCCCACGCCGCCGTCACGGCGGCGGAGAGCGCGGCGGCGTTCGCGAACTTACCCCCGCCGGGCCCGTCCGTTCCGACAAAATCAGTGTCGCAAAAATCGCACGCGGCGTCTGCGCGGTCTTTTTCACGACCCGACCACAAATTGCAGCCCGTAAACCGGCAGAACACGGCGGCCCGGCCCGTCTGACCGCCCTCCCCTTGCAAGGTGTAGTAAATCTCCTTGACGGCGTAGGTCATGGCGCAGCGCCCTTGTCGGCGATATACGTCGCATACCCCTTCGCCCGTAATTCGCAGGCCGGACATGCGCCGCAACCATAGCCCCAGGCATGACGTTTGGAGCGGTCGCCGCGATAACAGGTGTGACTGTGCTCCAGGATGAGATCCACCAGGGCCGCGCCGCCGAGCTTTTCCGAAAACGCCCACGTCTGCGCCTTTGTCAGATGCATCAGCGGGGTATCGAGCTTAAGGTCAGCGTCAAGGCCAAGGCGCAGGGCGGCTTCCATCGCGTCCAGGGTCTCCGCACGACAATCGGGGTAGCCGGAATAATCCGTCTCGCACATGCCGGCCACAAGCACGCCCGCGCCGCGCCGGTAAGCGTGGGCGGCCGCATAGACCAAAAACGCTAAATTCCGCCCAGGGACGAATGTCGTCGGCAGGCCGCTCTCGCCCATGGCGATCTCGACATCGGCCGTCAACGCCGTCTCGCCTATGGCGCCGAAGCTTGTCAGGTCGAGCAGCGTATCGGGCCCGAGCCGCGCCGCCCATTCGGGGAAGGCCGCCGCCATGGCGTCCCGCACCGCGGCGCGCTGGGCAAGCTCGACGCTGTGGCGCTGGCCGTAGTCGAACCCCAACGTCTCCACCTGGGCATAGGCGTTCAGGGCGTGGGCGAGGCATGCAGCGCTGTCCTGACCGCCGGAAAACAGCACTATGGCGCGGGTGTCGGAGAGGGCTAACATGGAACGGACGTAAACCTTTCAAACGGAGATTATGGCATATGGACGATGCGCCGCTGTTTTTCTACATCACCGCCCCGGACGCCGCCGCGGCGGACGCCCTTGGCCGGGGGCTTGTGGAAGACGGGTGCGCGGCCTGCGTCAACATCATTCCCGGCATGCGGTCTGTGTATCGCTGGGAAGGCCGGGTGGAAAGCGCCGAGGAGCATATTCTGATCGCCAAATCCACACGCAACGCCGCAGACGCACTGAAACGTAAAGTCGCAGCCCTGCACCCCTATGAGACGCCCTGCGTCGTTGCATTACCTCTGGACGCAGGCGCGAGCGCGGAAAACTTTATAGATTGGATCGTCACACAAACGCGAGGCGCGGTTGCCGCACCGCCCGGAAACGCCAAATAAGTCAAGACACACAAATAATAAGGAGGGTTCCATGGCCGAAGCCATATTCGCAGCAGGATGTTTCTGGGGTGTGGAATCCGCATTCCGGCAGGTCGCCGGCGTGTTGTCGACCGAGGTCGGGTACACCGGCGGGCGCACGCAAAACCCCACCTATGAAGAGATCTGTCGCAAAGGCACGGGCCACGCAGAAGCAGTGCGCGTGCTTTTTGACCCGGACCGCGTCAGCTACGACGCGCTGCTCGACCTGTTTTGGGAGATTCATGATCCGACCCAGCTGAACCGCCAGGGTCCAGACATCGGCGACCAATATCGCAGCGCCATCTTCACCGTCGACGCTCCTCAGGCCGCCGCAGCCGCCGCATCAAAGGACAAGCTCGCCGCATCGGGGCGCCATGACAAGCCGATCGTCACCGAGATCGCCCCGCTCGACATTTTCTACCGCGCCGAAGAGTATCATCAGCAATATTTTGAAAAACGCGGCGGACCGATCGCCTGTCCCACAGTGCGTAATTTCGAGTCTCGGGCGAAATAGAACACTGAAGCGCGTGCAGGCGATGTGGATCGGACGAAGGCCGTCTCACGCGCTCAAAACAAGGACTTTAGAGCCGATGGCAGACTCACAAAGCATGCAATCGGCTCTCGGCGCAGGACAAAACACAACTATGAAGAGCAATTAATCAACACAGGCAACCAATCCTTAAGATTTTAAGCACATTCTACTTTTGCTTGCAGGGCGAACCGCTCTCCCCCTTCCCGGGTCGGGCGTCGCCGCCCCCAGACTGACGCTCGACACGCCCATGCAAGGCTCTACACGCGCCGACTGGCTCCCCAAGGTCGTCGCCAATAATAAGAAATGGAACGCCGCGGACATCACCCCCTGCATATGTCCGCGGCGTTTTACATTTTAAAGCGGATCGCCGATTCGCCGCCCTCTCAAAAAAAGCCTTACAATCGTTTGCGACCGTTCGAATTGGGCCGAAAATGCGGCGAACAGCTCCCGGGGGCACGAAACCCTTTTCGAAGAGGCGTCCAGACGGTACGGTCCGCCGTCCTGGAATATGTTTTTGAATAAAGGTTTTAGAAGTCATGCAGCCGCTGATCCTGCCCTATCATGGAAAAACGCCGAAAATCGACGATGCTGCGTTTATCGCGCCCGGAGCGGTTGTGGTCGGCGACGTGGAAATCGGCCCGGACGCCAGCGTGTGGTATGGCTGCGTCTTGCGCGGCGATGCGGGCGCCATACGTATCGGGGCCCGTTCGAACGTGCAGGACGGTACAGTTATTCATATGGATGACGGCGGAACGCCGACCCTTATCGGCGAGGATGTTTTGATAGGCCACAAGGTGATGCTCCACGGCTGCACCATAGAAGACCGGGGTTTTGTGGGCATGAGCGCGACAGTGCTCGACGGCGCTGTGGTCAAATCCGGCGGGCTCGTCGCCGCGAACGCGTTCGTGACGCCTGGAAAGACTGTAAGCGCCGGGGAATTGTGGGCCGGCAGCCCGGCAAAAATGATCCGTGAGCTGCGCGAAGGCGAGGATAAATGGGCCGAACTCGGCGCCGCCCATTATGTCGAGACGGGTAAAAAGCACATCGCCGCGTTAAACGCAGCGGGGCATGGCGCTTAAACCGCCATTTCATCCGCACGCCAAATCATTTTGGTGCAAGAGGGTTTTTCACGCCCTTCGCCCGGGAAACGGTCGAAGAGAGCCGCAGCAGCAATCGCTTTGTCTGAAAACCCGTTAAAGCCTGACTTCAAACGCCGCTTCGGTTTTCTCTTTGACCTCTTCGACCGTCACGTCAGGGGCGAGTTCCACAAGCTCCATGCAATCCTTTTCGACCTCGAACACGCCGAGGTTCGTGATGACCATGTCGACGACGCCCTTGCCCGTCAGCGGCAAAGAGCACTCGCGCAACAATTTCGGGGCGCCGCCTTTGGACGTGTGGTCCATGATGACGACAACGCGTTTGACGCCGGCGACGAGATCCATCGCGCCGCCCATGCCTTTCACCATCTTGCCGGGGATCATCCAGTTGGCCAGATCGCCCTTCTCGGACACCTCCATCGCGCCGAGGATCGACAGGTCGATATGCCCGCCGCGGATCATGGCGAAACTGTCGGCGGAGGAGAAATAAGACGTGCGATCAAGCTCTGTAATTGTTTGTTTGCCGGCGTTGATAAGGTCGGCGTCAATCTCGTCTTCTGTCGGGAACGGTCCCATGCCGAGCATGCCGTTCTCGGATTGCAGGGTGACATCGATTTGCGGGTCGATATGGTTCGCCACCAGCGTCGGTATGCCAATGCCGAGATTGGCGTAAAACCCGTCTTGCAATTCCTTAGCGGCCCGTTCGGCCATGTCGTCGCGCGTCCAAGGCATATATGATCTCCTAAATTAATCCGTCTCGTGAAGACTTGCGCAAGGTTTACGCCGCGCGCGTCGTTCGCTGTTCTATGCGTTTTTCGTGATCGCCCTTGATGATGCGATGTACAAAAATGCCTGGTGTGTGGATTTGATCGGCGTCAATACCGCCGACCTCGACGATCTCCTCGACCTCCACGACCGTCGCTTTGCTGGCCATGGCCATCATTGGATTAAAGTTTCGCGCCGTTTTGCGGTAAATGAGGTTGCCTTGCGCATCGCCCTTCCAGGCTTTGACGATGGACAGGTCGGCGACAAGGGCGCGCTCCATAATATAAGTCTGGCCGTCGAAATCCTTATGCTCTTTGCCTTCAGCGACCAATGTGCCGACGCCGGTCTTTGTATAAAAGGCGGGGATGCCGGCGCCGCCGGCGCGAATGCGCTCGGCCAGCGTGCCTTGGGGGTTGAACTCCAGCTCAAGATCGCCGTCGAGATATTGTTTCTCGAAGGTTTTGTTCTCCCCTACGTAAGAAGAGATCATTTTTTTGATTTGCCGCGTATGGAGCAACAAACCAAGCCCGAAATCGTCAACTCCGGCGTTGTTTGAGATCACGGTGACATCCTTCACCCCGGACAAGCGCAGCGCGCCGATCAGATTTTCCGGAATGCCGCACAGTCCGAAACCGCCCGCCATAATCGTCATGCCGTCAAACAAAAGCCCATCAAGGGCGGCCGACGCATCGGCGTAGACCTTTTCCATTGGAGACCGTCCCTTCTTCGTTAAAATTGCAGTGTCTGTAACGCGTCGCTGAAACCGCGTCCAGCAACCGAACGCCGATCCGTTCGAAAAAGCACGCCGCGCTCCGTTTGCGCTATGCCATTTCCACTGAACCTGTTCTGAAAACACGAACCATATGGCGACGTTTTGCGTATTAAGGCGGAGAGTATTTTTGAGAAAGGACGCGCATCGGCATGGCTGAACCTTGGAAGACGGCATGGATTTGCGGAGCGAGCACCGGCATCGGACGGGAGCTGGCGCTGATGCTGGCGAAAAAGGGCGTAAAAACCGCGGTCTCGGCCCGGTCTGAAGACAAGCTCGCCGCCCTCGCCGCGGAGCATAAGAACCTTTTCCCCTACCCCCTCGACGTGACGGACGCCGAGGGCGCCGCCGAGACCGTGGCGCGGATTGAAGGCGACCTCGGGGCGCTGGACCTGTCCGTCCTCAACGCGGGGGATTATTCGCCGATGACCCTCGACACCTTTGACCGGGATCAGATCAAGCGCATTCTCGATGTGAATTACATGGGCGTGATCAACGGCGTCGACGCCCTGCTGCCTGGCTTGAAAGCGCGGGGGAAAGGCCATCTGGCGATTACGGCCTCCGTTGCGGGATATCGGGGCCTGCCGAAGGCGGCCGCCTACGGCCCGACGAAAGCCGCGCTCATAAATTTCTGCGAATGCCTGAAAAACGAGTTCGACGATATCGGCGCCACGCTCACGGTGATCAATCCGGGGTTCGTCCGCACCCCCCTCACCGACCAGAACGATTTTGAGATGCCCTACCTGGTGGAGCCGGAAGACGCCGCCAAAACGATTTACCAAGGCTTGAAGAAAAAGAAATTCGAAATCGCCTTCCCGGCGCCTTTCGTCCGCCAGCTGAAAATCGCGCGGATTTTGCCCTACGGCTGGTATTTTCCGATGATCCGGAAGTCGACGGGACTTTAAAGCCTTTCCAGGCCAATCGTGCGGTTGACCGTCTGGGAAATGAGGCGATACCGCACATGGCGCAAGTCGGATAAATGCGCCAGCTTCACTCCGCCGCCTGAACAACGGCCTGCTCCATCGCCGGCTTTGAAAAGGAGATGAATACGTCGCCGAGCGCAAACCCGAATTTGGTGATGCGGGAGCGGTTCAGCATCACCCCGCCCTCTTGCAGAAACATCCAGTCGTCGAACTTCACCCGCAAGAACTTGCCGCCGATGTCGAGGTCGAAATCATAACGCCAGTTCAGGGCGTTGCCATAGACAGCGCCCTCAGCCTCACCGACAATATTCTCCGCACGTCCCGTATAGCGATGCTCATCAATGCGCCGCACACGCCAGGTGCGCTCTTCCCGCTCCCCGTCGTCATACAGGAACCGTTCGTAAAGGGCGTACTCCTCGCCCTCGGCCCGGCCGTCGATCTCGACGCGGAATTGCCGGCGCAGAACGCCGAACCGGTCGACAAACATGCCCCAGGCTTCGGTGCGCCCTTCGAAATAAGCCTCAACCTCAAAGCGCGGTTCGGCGCCTTTAAAACTTTCAACGCGCATGGTCGCTCTCCGTAGCCAGTTGCGGGACGCGCTCTACGATCGTCACAGGCGCTTCGGGCGCCGGCGGACGCGGCAACAGCTTCATGCCTTTCAGCCAAAGCTTCAGCGCCTCCCAGTGGATGCCGCCGATGATCTTCAGCGTCATGAGGGGGTGACTGCGGAACCGTTTGACAAGCGCCGCGTCGCTAAGTTCTTCTTTAGCGCCGGAAAAGACGGCGTTTAGAACAGCGCCACGCTCGTCCGTTTGCCGAATACCGAGGCTTATCCGTTCTCCGGGCGGCGCGATCCGGAAATGGTAGCGCATGTCCATTTCCATAAACGGCGAAACGAAAAAACACTTATCGCAGGATTGGCGGACGATGGCGGGATCATCGTCCGTCACCGGAATGAGATAAGAGTGCTTTTCGCCAAACGTGTTGCGCACCTCGTACAAAATCGCGGCGAGGCTTTCATCGGAACGGTAACAGAAATAAACGCTGAGCGGATTAAAGACGTAGCCGAGAATGCGCGGATAGCAGAGCAGCGCTATGCGCCCGCCGGCAAGGTCGACGCCGGCCCGAGCCAAATGCCCCTCCACATAGCCGCGCAAATCTCCGGACCCGTCGCCATGGTCGGCGTCGTGAAAGCTGAAAAGATTAAACCCGTTTCGGGAAAATCGTTTCATCGACGCATCAAGGGCGCCGAGTTCATCAATGTCGATGAGAAAGGAAAAGACCCGGTAGGCGAGCTTGTGCCGCTTCGGCTGCAGGCGTTGGTGGACCACCCGGCCGACATAGAGGGAGGAGGACCACGCCATCGTCATTCCGCCGCCTGCGCAACCGGGGACGGCAGATGGATGCGCCCGGATTCGTTTTCAACGGTCCAGGGGCGCCTGGCGCCGCCAAGGGCTTCAGCCACCGCAAGTCCGGACTGCAGGCCGTCCTCGTGAAAGCCATGGCCGAAATAGGAGCCGCAGAACCATGTGCGGCGCACGCCCTGAATGTCCCAAAGGTCTTTCTGGGCTTTGACGGCCGCAAGGTCGAAAATCGGGTGATCGTAAAGGAAGGTGCGGAGCACCGTCCCCTCCCGCGGCGGACGAAACGTGTTCAGCGTCACGAATACGTCTTCGGGGCAGTCGAGATTTTGCAGACGGTTCATCCAGTAGGTGACGCACACCTCGCGTTGGTCGCCGGCGCGGGTGGACATATAGTTCCAACTCGCCCAGGCGCGACGCGCCTCCGGCATGAACCCTTCATCCGTATGGAGAATGGCCTTGTTGCGCTGATACCGGAAGGCGCCGAGCAAATCGCGTTCGCGGTCGTCGGCGTCGGACAGCATCGACAGCGCCTCGTCGGCGTGGGAGGCGATGACGATATGATCGAAGATCCTGACCCCGCCCTGGCGATCGTGCACCGCAACGCCGTCGGCGCTGCGCGAAACGGCCTCAACGCCGGTGTTCAGGAGGATGTTGTCGGCGTAGGGCTTTGTGATCTCACTCACATAGGACCGTGAGCCGTTGGCGACAGTGTTCCAGATCGGCTGATTGGCGAGCTTTAACAGGCCGTGGTTGGCGTAAAACCGCACAAACGCGCCGAGGGGATAGTCAAGCGCATCCTCCACCGGCATCGACCAGATGGCGGCGGCCATCGGCAGAAGATGGTCGTAAAGGAAATCCTTCGAATAGCCTTTTTCATCCAAAAACCGGCCGAGTGTATAGTGCTCGTACGCCGGATCGTCGGCGAATTTTTGCGCGCTTTTATAGAACCGCACCAGATCGCACAGCATCCGCCAGAACCGCGGGCGCAGAACGTTGGTGGCCTTCGCGCACATGGCCGAGACGCCCTGGCCGGAATATTCAATGGCTCCATCGTCGATGGAGGCGGAAAACGACATGCAGGTTTCGACGTTTTCGACGCCAAGATGGTTAAGCAAGGCCGTAAAATTCGGATAATTCGGGGGGTTGTAGACAATAAACCCTGTATCGACGGGGACAACGCCGCTTTTCAGATGCGCATCAACCGTGTTGGTGTGACCGCCAATATAATCGCCTTTCTCATAAACGACGACATTGTGGTTTTGCGACAAAAGCCAGGCGGCGGACATGCCGGATATTCCGGAGCCGATGACGGCGATATTCAACGGCCGGGCGAGGTTGGTGAAGGTCATATAATTTTGTTTACCGATTTCTAAACACGCTTATGGAAGGATACGCGGCGTGTCAGGGCGCAGATCACAGATTTTCGCCCATGCAACAAAAACAAATCCAATTAACCGTTGCAGGCGTATTAGTTTTTATGGATATGCTAGATGACACAGAAGCGCAGCTTATGAGGCCATGCGCCGTGAAAATCGAGGCATCTAAGCCGCTCGCCGAAATTGACGACGGGCGACGAATGACCCTTTTGCTCCAAGAGCTTAAGGAAACACAAGATAAAACGATCTTTGCATCGTTGTACGAGCACTTTGCGCCCCGCGTGAAGGCGTACATGATGCGCCTTGGCGTTGAAGAATCGGCCGCAGAAGACCTCGCACAGGAGGCGCTTTTGCGCGTTTGGCGTAAATCGGCGCTGTTCGACCCGCAAAAATCTTCGGCTTCAACCTGGATCTTCGCAATCGCCCGGAATCTGCGGATTGACGCCATTCGCAAGGAAAAAAGACCCGAAATCGACCCCAACGATCCCGCTCTTCAGCCCGCCCCGGCGCCCGCCGCGGATGAAGAAGCAATCCGAATCGAGCGCGATGAACGTATAAGAGAAGCTTTCAACGCCCTTCCGCCCGCACAGGAAGAAGTTGTAAGCATGTATTTTTTCGAGGACCATCCCCATTCGGTGATAGCGGAAAAGCTGGGATTGCCTTTAGGTACGGTGAAATCGCGATTAAGGCTGGCGTTTAGTAAAGTAAGATCAGTTCT
The DNA here is from genome assembly GCA_039183635.1 of Pseudomonadota bacterium. Classification (GTDB taxonomy): domain Bacteria; phylum Pseudomonadota; class Alphaproteobacteria; order Caulobacterales; family Parvularculaceae; genus JBCDBL01. The sequence goes on along the minus strand of JBCDBL010000093.1, from coordinate 4,935 downwards.
GGAAGACACGTTATGAGCATTCATCATCACCCTTCAGACGCATCGCTTCTGGCCTATGCGGCCGGCAGCATGAATGAATCGCTCTCCGTGCTCATCGCCACCCACATCGCCATGTGCCCCGAGTGCCGCGCCCGCGTTGACGAATATGAGGCCCTTGGCGGCGAAGTTCTCGACGCCATCGCCCCCGCCGAGATGAACGGTTCCGGCCTGGATGACGTCCTTGGACGCCTTGATGACGAGGACATTGAGGAAGAACCAGTTTACGCCGCGCCGATCCTCGACCGCGCCCGCCTGGAAATGCCGCAGCCCCTGCGCACGTATCTGCCCCAGGGCATCGACGCTGTGAAATGGCGTCCCGTGGGCCCCGGCGTTGCGCAATTCCCCATCGCCGGCATGGACGCCAAGGGCGCGCGCCTGCGTCTCCTGAAGATCGCGCCCGGCGTCAACATTCCCCAGCACTCCCACGCCGGTCAGGAACTGACGCTGATCCTGCGCGGATCCTATGTCGATGAAATCGGCCGTTTCGCCAAAGGCGACGTTGCGGACTTGAACCCGGACGTCACCCACACGCCGGTGGCGGACACGGACGAAGACTGCATCTGCCTTGTCGCCGCCGACGCGCCGTTGAAATTCAACGACATCGTCAGTCGCATCATGCAGCCCTTCGTCGGTCTGTAATCCGCAATCGCATCATCCTCCTGAAAGCCTCCCGAGACTTCTCGCGGAGGCTTCTTTCATGGCGCTTCCTTGTCGCCGCACGACGTTGACGCCCTATATAAAATAAAAAATCGAATCAAAGGGATAGCTGAATGTCTTCCACCCATCTCGTCATAGGCGGCACCACAGGCGTGGGCCGCGCCCTTTCTGAACGTCTTTCAGAGAACAACGCCGTACACGTTATGGCCCGGTCAGAGGACAAGCTTGACGCCCTGAAGACCGATCTCGGCGCCCAGACCACGGCGGTGAACGCCATGGACGCCGACGCCCTCGCCGCAGCCGTGGAAACGGCGGCGGGCGACGCGCTTGACGGCCTTGCCTATTGCGTCGGCTCCATCGATTTAAAACCTTTGCGCCGGACAGCGCCGGAAGATTTTGTCAACGCCTATCGTCTGAACGTCGTCGGGGCCGCGGCCGCGATCCGCGCCGCGGCGCCGGCTTTGAAAAAAGCGAACGGGTCCGTCGTACTGTTTTCCACCGTGGCGGCGGGTCAGGGCTTCCAAAACCACAGCGTCATCGCCGCAGCCAAAGGCGGGGTTGAGGCGCTCGCCCGGTCCCTCGCCGCTGAACTCGCCCCCCAGATCCGGGTGAACTGCATCGCCCTCAGTCTGACCAAAACGCCCCTCGCCGCGCCGGTCATCGGCAATGAAGCGATGGAAAAGGCCCTGGGCGAAGCCCATCCTTTGCGCCGGCTCGGCGCGCCGGCCGACGCTGCGGCGATGGCGGCGTTCCTGATGTCTCCGGAGGCGGGCTGGATTTCCGGTCAGATTTTCAACGTGGACGGAGGACGCTCCACCCTGCGCCCCAAAGGGTGACGGCGATCAGATGCGAAATGGGCTCATTTCTTAGAATATCATTCTATTTTTATTGAGAATCACTTGCACTTGCAAAAATGCTCATGTAGATCTCCACCTGCAATCATGATGGGGAGCAACATGAAAAACCTTCTTCAAACCACTGTATTATCTACGCTTTTAGTAATTTCACATGGGGCGAGCGCCCAGGTGGCGTCCAATACAACATCCATGGCGACGCCCGATGATGAGATCGTGGTCATCGGCACAGACCAAAGGCGCTACAGAATACAAGACGCGGACGCTCTCACCGGATTTCAGCTCGACTTTTTAGAGTTGCCCCGCGTCGTCAACATCATCCCGGAACAGCTGATCCTCGACCAGAAGATTACGGATCTGAACGAGGCGCTGCGCAACACGCCCGGCGTTACGCAGTCGGACGGGTTCGGCGGAACAAATGACGACTTCCTCATTCGCGGCTTCCGACGCAACACGGTCTACCGCAACGGCTTTCGGCGGGCGACGAATTTCAAAACCAACCTTACAAATGTCGAGTACACACAGATCGTGCGCGGCCCGGCGTCGATCACCTATGGACAGGTGGAGCCAGGCGGTCTTGTGGACATCGTCACCAAAACGCCGCTGGAAGAGCGTCGCATCGCCGGCGAGGCCCGCTTCGGCTCCTTTGAGGATCAGTTTTACCTTGTCGACTGGTCAGAGCCGGTGACGGACAATTTCGCCGTCCGGATTGTGGCCTCCACCCAGCAGGCGGAAGGGTTCCGGGATTTTACCAACATAGAACGCGACACCGCCTCAATCTCCGCCCGGTACGACGTGACGCCGTCGACGCGGATCGATCTGTCCTACGAATACAGGGACGAGGCCCGTCCCCTGGATCGCGGCACGGTGACGGTGGCGACCCCGGACGGGCGCGCGATCGTCAACAATCTCATCGACATTCCGATTGAGCGGCGGTTCGGCGAGGCGTTCGAGATTTCCGAAACCGAGTTCCAGTTTTTCGACGCAACCCTGGAACAGGACTTCGGCGACAATTGGAAATTGTGCTTCAGCGCCGCTTACGAAGACAGCACGACGGACGATCTGCAAGCGCGGCCGCGCAGCGTTTTCATATTCGACGCCAACGCCCCCATCACGCAGGACGGCTTTTTTACGGGAACGGCAACCCGTCAAGACGTTTTCGATGACCCAAGCGATCTTATCTTTTTGTCGCGCCGCACCGACGGCAGCCGCCAGCGTGAAACGGAAGCGTTCTACGCCAACGCCATACTGACCGGGGAGTTTGAAACCGGAGCATTCAATCACCGCATCGCCCTTGGCGGCGATTACCGGGCCTTTGAGCAAACGCGTTTTTTCGTAACGACGCCGACAACGGACGGCGTTGCTGTCGCAGATGGCGGCGACGGACCGCTTTTAAATCTCCGCAATCCAGTATACGGGCAATTGCCCGATACACTGTCTACGGACGGCCGAACGCGCAGCCTCGCCGAAGAGGACAGTTTCGGCTTTTTCTTCAACGATTATGTTGAGCTGACGGACAAACTAAGCGTTCTCCTCGGCGTGCGGTACGATTCGTTCGAAGCCGGCGACGCCAATGCGACTCTCGATTCAGAAAGCGCTTTTTCTCCCCAGGCCGCCATAAATTATGAGGTTGCGGAGAACGCCTCGGTCTTTTTCAGTTATAGCGAAGCGTTCGAACCGAATTTCGTAGTGAACCCGGAAAGCGGCGGCGTCACGCCCTTCGACCCGGAAGAGTCAGAACAATTTGAGCTCGGCGCAAAGGCGGAGTTTTTCGACGGGCGCGTCCAGGCGACGGCGGCGCTCTACAGCATTGAGAAAAGCAACGTTCTGATTTTAGTCGACGGCGTTGTCGCACTGCGCGACGGGCAGACTTCGGACGGGGTGGAGTTGTCGATCTCTGGCCAGCCCGTCCCCGGTATGAACATTGTCGCAGGGTACGCCTATACCGACAGCGAGCTGTCAAGCGGTGCGAACGCCGGAAACACCGCCCGCAACGTTGCCGAGAACACATTCAATCTGTGGGCGTCCTATGAAGTCCAAGCCGGTGCGTTGGAAGGCCTCGGCGTCGGCGGCGGCGTGTTTTTTCAAGGCGACCGGTTTGGGGACGACGCCAATACGTATACGCTCGACAGTTATACTGTCGCAGATTTATCCACCTGGTACACTGTGCCGGCGCCCGGTCTCGGCCCCGATCAAACCGTCCGCTTGCAATTCACCGCTAAAAATATTTTTGACGAGGAATACTTTCCGGCCAGCGGCGGCAACGAGCGGATCAACATCGGAGCGCCCCGGTCCTACTTCGGATCTATATCGTTTGATTTCTAACGGAACAGAGCGCTGTAAAAACGCACGCAAGCGTAATCGGTTTGATTACGCTTGCGGCGGCGACGGGCGGGACAGAACGAACACGGCGCACACAGTTAAAACAACGCCCTGCACCGCAAGCACGACAGGTGCGACATTCAACACGACAGACAGGGCGAACACGCCGGCCATGGACACCGTTCCCACCGTCTTGGTCCGCCGGTCGATCGCGCCATGGGTGCGCCAATTTTTGATCAAAGGTCCGAATGCAGGGTGCGTGTGAAGCCACCTGTGCAGGCGATCAGAGGACCGCGCGAAAGCATAGGCGGCGAGGAGAATAAAGGGCGTTGTCGGCAACAAGGGCAAAACGACGCCCAAAGCGCCAAGCCCGAGCGCTGTAACGCCTATGAGTAACCATACCGCACGCATCATCTTCATCATACATGTTTTCACGCACTATAACTTGTTTCGGCTTTCGATAGACGCCAATTTCGTCCTCCCCTGCACGAGGGGGGGAGGCGCCGGCGGAGGGGGCCGAAGTTCATAAACGTTGCATTTTATAGTCGTAAATTCCGCCCCCTTCGACCGCTGCGCGGCCACTTCCCCCGCCAAGTGGGGGAAGGAAACCGCCTCATCGCATAACCTTAGCAAAACTCTTATCCTAAACCCGCATCCCCGCCTTTACAGCCTTTTGCATCACCGTCGGCAATCCCGCCTCCAACGGGTCCGCCGTCCACTCGCCGTCGAGAGACTTTGCAGCCTTCGGCCCCACCTCCGCCCGCCACACCTCCAGCTCCAGATGAAAATGGGTGAACGTGTGCATAACCGGCTTTGTCGGTTCCCATTTCGCATCTAAAGGAGCGTGAGCGGAAGGGTTTGATGCAGCGCGCTCCTCCCAGGGCGTCGTCGGCACCCCGAGCATGCCGCCGAGCAGCCCCTTGTCCGGGCGACGGCGAAGCAATACCGCGCCATCGGACCGCTCCACGTAAAACGCAACGCCCCTGCGGGTTGGTTTTTTGGCTTTCGGTTTTTTAAGCGGCAGCTCCGCCGCCCGCCCGGCCTTATGGGCGGCGCAGGATGG
>JBCDBL010000092.1:0-17415 GCA_039183635.1 Pseudomonadota bacterium | reverse complement strand
CGGTGAAGTGGATCAAGGGCCTCACCGCAGAGCCGGAAGTGGGCGAAATCTACGAAGGCACGGTTGTGAAAACCGTGGACTTCGGCGCGTTCGTCAATTTCTTCGGCCCCCGGGACGGCCTTGTCCACATCTCCCAATTGAACGACGGACGGCCGGAGAAAACCACCGACGTCGTCAAGGAAGGCGACAAGGTGTTCGTCAAGCTCATGGGTTTTGATGAGCGCGGCAAGGTGCGTCTTTCCATGAAAGTCGTCGACCAGGAAACCGGCAAGGAAATCCCCAAAGACGACGGATAACCGCGACAGAACGACATTCAAAAAAGACGGACAGAGCCGCCCCTGCACGGGCGGCTCTTTTCATTGCGGCGGAAAGCTTTCAGAACATATCATGCAACAACAATCCTTCGGAGGGCCCCATGACATTGCGAACCTATTTGATGATCGGCGCGGCGGCGGGGCTTCTGGCCGCCTGCGGCCAAGAAACGACAGCGCCGCAAACGGCAAACGAGACAACCGCCGAACCAGCAACGTCGGAGACGTCGGCCGAGGCGATGGCGGAGGACGCGAACGCTGCTTTCCTCGCCTTGGCTGAAGCCCAGGCCAAAGCCATGCTGACGGCGTCGCCGGAATCCGCCACCACCCTCGCCGTGGACGAGGATATGGCCGGCGGTCCCTATAACGGAAAACTCAGCGTTTACGGGCTTGCGGCCCGAAAGATGGCGACGGACCTGCACGAGCGTTTTGTTGCGGAGATTGCTGCGGTTGACCGCACCGGTCTCAGCGGCCAGGCCGCCGTCACCTATGACATACTGGCGGCCTCCTACGACATCGCCGCCCGGCGCAACGCGATACCCTATGGGTCCCGCGGCGTGCTCGGCGGCGCGCAGCCTTATCCGGTGAGCCAGATGACAGGCCTCCAGATCAACCTGCCCCGGCTTTTGCTGACGCAGCAACCTTTGGCGGGCGCTAAGGATGCGGAGGATTATCTCTTACGCCTCGGGGCCATTGAGGGCGCCATGGACGCCGCCGTGGAGGCCATAGAAAAAGACGCCGCCGACGGCGTCGCCCCGCCGCGTTTCGCCCTTGAGAAAATTATCGGCGGCCTTAACAGCTTCACGACGCCCGCCCCGGCGGACAACCCCCTTGCAACCGCCTTCGATGCGAGACTTTCCGAAATCGCCGACATCGACGCGGAGGCCCGGGCGAGTTATGTGGCGCGGGCCACAGCGCTCATTGAGACAAGCGTTTACCCCGCCTACGACCGCATGGCGCGCGCTCTGCAGGCCATCGCCGAAGACGCCTCCGACGCGCCCGGCGTCTGGCGGCTGCCCGACGGCGGCGCGCTTTACCAGGTCGCCCTCGACAGCTACGGCGCGGACGGCAAAACCGCCGAGGAGATCCATGCGATCGGCCTCAGCGAAGTGGAGCGCATTCTTGATGAAATGGATGCAATCTTAAAGGCCGAAGGCTATGAAGAGGGAACCGTTGGGGAACGGATGAACGCCCTCACTGTCGATCCTAGATTCCTCTACCCCAACACTGACGAAGGCAAGACCCAACTATTGGCGGATCTGAACGATCTTATCGCGAACCTCGATCCGATGCTTGGCGACTGGTTCGGCGTATTGCCGCCGCAACCGGTGGAGGTGCGGCGCATTCCCGTTTACGAGGAAGCCGCCGCGCCCGGCGGGTACTACACAGGCCCGCCCCTCGACGGCTCCCGGCCCGGCATCTTTTGGATCAATTTGCGCGACACCGCCGAATGGCCACGGTTCGATCTGCCCACCCTCACCTATCACGAGGCGGCGCCAGGCCATCATTTCCAAATCGCTCTGCAGCGGGATCAAAAAGGTTTGCCGATCATTCGTAATATGATGGTCTTTAGCGAATTCGCTGAGGGCTGGGCGCTCTATACGGAGCTTTTGGCGAAGGAAATGGGTGTTTATGACGACGACCCGTACGGCGATCTCGGCCGGCTTCGGGCGGAGCTGTTCCGCTCGGTTCGTCTTGTGGTCGACACCGGCATCCATCACAAGCGCTGGTCCCGGGACAAGGCCATCGATTACATGACCGAAACCCTCGGCAATCAGCGTTCTGAGTCGACGACGGAGATAGAACGCTACGCCGTCCTCCCGGGTCAGGCGACGTCCTACAAGCTTGGCATGCTGAAGATGCAGGAGCTGCGCGCCGAAGCGGAGGCGGAGCTGGGAGACGCTTTCGACATCCGCGCCTTCCATGACGTCATTTTACTCGGCGGCATGCGGCCCCTGCCGGTGCTCGCCGCTGAGGTGAGGCGATGGATTGCGGAGACAAAATCGTAGATCAAGTTTTATGAACCATGGAAAAGCCGCCTCCGGGCGGCTTTTTGACGTCTTGACATAAAGACGCCGAATGACCAATATATGACTATAGTCAATGACCATGGTCATATTATGTCAACTTTTATGAAAGCCTCCGAGTTTAAGGCGAAGTGCCTGAAACTAATGGATGAAGTGTTTGAGACAGGCGAACCCATCATCATCACCAAAAACGGTCGGCCTGTGGCGCAGCTTGGACCCGCGTCTTCGGTGTCGCATCAAAGCGCCGAAGCAATTTTTGGCAGCTTGAAAGGACGTTTGGAGGCTATTGGAGACACCGACCTGACACAGCCTGTCATGGCGGCGGAAGACTGGATCGGCGATATAGAAGACCTTCTGCAAACGAACAAAGCGGCCAAGTGATCCTGGATACGAACGCCCTGCTCTGGTTTTACGAAGGAAGCACGAGATTGGGGCTAAAGGCCAAGGCTTCCATAATCGCCGCTTTGGAAGAGGACGCCGCCGGCTATTCTGCGATTTCGGTTTGGGAGCTGGCTGTGCTGGTCCGAAAAGGCCGTTACCGGCTGGAAGAATCGCCTTTATCGTGGCGAGCACGCCTTGTGCGCGACGGCTTCAAAGAACACCCGATCAACGGCGTCATCGCCGCCAAGTCCCAAACTCTAGAAGGCCTTCATGACGACCCCGCTGACAGGTTTATCGTCGCAACGTCAATGGATACAAATCAAATACTGTGTACAGCAGATAAAAAGCTGCTGAATTGGCTCGATAAATCATACGTTATTGACGCCAGTATCTAACTCATGCGTCCTACGCTTCATCCTCATCCGGCAAGCCGACGACATGGAAGCCGGCGTCCACATGGTGGGTTTCGCCGGTGCACGACGCGCCGAGGTCGGACAAAAGATAAAGCGCCGCGCCGGCGACGCCTTTGGGGTCTGTATCTTCCCGCAACGGCGCCCAGGATTTGCCTACCGATAATAAGCCTTTGGCGCCGGAAATGCCGGCGAGCGCCAAAGTTTTAATGGCCCCGGCGGAGATCGCGTTGACACGAATTCCCTTCGGTCCGAGATCGCGGGCGATGTACCGGGTCGAGGCTTCAAGCGCCGCCTTGGCGACGCCCATGACATTGTAATTTGGAATAACGCGTTCGGAACCGAGATAGGTGAGCGTCACCATAGATCCGCCGTTCGGCATCAAGGCGGCGGCGCGGCGCGATGCATCCACAAAGCTGTAGGCGGAGATGTCCATCGTCCGCATAAAGTTCGCCCGGGTTGTGTTTTCAACGAAAGAGCCTTTCAGCTCCTCCTTGTCGGAAAAAGCGATGGCGTGGACGAGGAAATCCATACCGCCCCAGGCGCTTTTAATAGCGGCGAACGCGCTTTCCATGGACGCATCGTCGGTGACGTCGCAAGGGATAACAATGTCCGACCCCACGCTTTGCGCCAACGGCTTCACCCGGCGCTCCAACGCCTCGCCCTGGTAGGTGAACGCAAGCTCTGCACCCTGGGCGTGCAGTCCTTGCGCAATCGCCCAGGCGATGGAGTTTTTATTTGCAACCCCCATGATGAGGCCGCGCTTGCCTTTCATCAGGTCCCCGGAAGGATAGCCAGTCTCTTCGCCCATGGAAAACTCCTCTAATTTATCCGTCTACCGTGCAAAATTCAGCTTCATCCAATACGCCGAGACACCCCGGCCTGCAAGCGCGGCCCCGGCTTCGACGGGATAAGTCGTTAAATTCAATCGTGATATTTCGTCATCACCAATGTGCCATTGGTGCCGCCAAACCCGAAAGAGTTCGACATAACGCAATTCAGCTCAACATTGTCCCGCCGCTCTCGAACGATATTCGCGTCGTCCACTTCGGGATCCAGCTCATCGATATTGATCGATGGCGCGATGAAATTGTTCTTCAGCATCAAGATGGAATAAATCGCTTCCTGTGCGCCGGCGCCGCCCTGGGCGTGGCCAGTCATGGACTTTGTGGCCGAAATCGGCGGCATATCGGCGCCAAACACCTCGCGGATAGCATTGATCTCGGGAATATCGCCAACCGGCGTCGATGTGGCGTGGGGGTTGATGTAATCAACAGGCGCACGCGCCGTTTCAATGGCCAAACGCATCGCCCGCGCCGCGCCCTCGCCCGAGGGGGCCACCATGTCGGCGCCGTCAGATGTTGCAGCGTACCCTGAAATTTCACAATAAATCTTGGCGCCCCGGGCTTTGGCGCGCTCCAGGTCCTCCAGCACCAACACCGCGCCGCCGCCGGCGATGACGAACCCGTCCCGGTCCTTGTCATAGGCGCGCGAGGCGCGCTCGGGCGCGTCATTGTAGTTCGAAGACATCGCGCCCATGGCGTCGAACAGCACAGACAGAGCCCAATCGACCTCCTCCCCGCCGCCGGCGAACATGACGTCCTGCTTGCCAAATTGGATCTGCTCCGCCGCTGCGCCGATACAATGCAAGGAGGTCGTGCAGGCGGAGGAAATTGAATAGCTGAGCCCCCGGATTTTAAAATTGGTCGACAATGTCGCCGACGCCGTGGAGCACATCGCTTTGGGCACAGCGAACGGGCCGACCCGTTTGGGGCCTTTTTCCCGTGTAACGTCGGCGGCGGCGACAATCGCGCGGGTGGACGGCCCGCCGGTGCCGACGATAAGACCTGTACGCGGATTTGAGATGTCCGCAGCCTGAAGCCCGGCGTCTTCAATCGCCTGGTCCATAGCGACGTGGCAATAGCCGGCGCCGTCAGCCATAAACCGCATCAAGCGTTTATCGATGACGTCTGCGGGAACGAGCTTCGGTTTTGCGTGAACCCAGGAGCGAAAGCCGAGCGCTTCATATTCCGGAGCGTGCGTCACGCCCGAACGGCCCTCTTTCAGCGATTGCAGAACCTCTCCGGCGTTATCGCCGATCGAGGATACGATACCGATACCGGTAACGACCACGCGTCGCATGCTGCGCCTCCTATCGTTCGACCCGGCTTATAGAGCGCCGGCGATTTGGTCGGACGTGAACAGCCCGACCCTTAAGTCTTTTGCAGTGTAAATGACCTTGTCGTCCGCCAAAACCTGACCGTCGCCGATACCGAGGACCAACTTGCGGTTGATAACACGCTTCATGTCGATCTCGTAGCGCACGCACGACACATCCGGGGTGACCTGGCCGGCGAATTTCACCTCGCCGACGCCAAGGGCGCGGCCCCGGCCCGGCGCGCCAAGACGCCCGAGGAAGAAGCCCACAAGCTGCCACATGGCGTCGAGGCCAAGGCAGCCCGGCATCACCGGATCGGTTTCGAAATGGCATTCGAAAAACCAGAGCGCCTCCTTGATGTCCAACTCCGCTTCGATGCGGCCCTTATTGTACGCGCCGCCTTCATGAGAGATGTGAGTGATGCGGTCGAACATCAACATCGGCGGCAACGGCAAACGGGCGTTACCGTCACCGAACATGCGCCCATGACCGCACTCCAAAAGGTCGTCGTGGGTGTAACTTTGTTTAGGTTCGCTCATATGGGGGCCGTGAGGTGGGCGTGAAAAATATTCGTTCGGTCTAAAGACCCCCGCCCGCGCCGTCAACGTCGCGGTTGCGCATCCGCGCAGCGACCCGCGAAAACCCGCGTTCGTCAAACCGCTCATTGGCGTAAACCCCCCAAACGGCGCGGCGCGGCGCCCAGCCCTTGCGGCCTTCAGCCTCCGCCAGGCACCAGACGCCGTCGCACGCCTCCAGGCGCACGATGACGCCGGGCTTTAACAGGGCTGAGACAGGCGCGTCCTTAAGGGCGAAGCGTCTGAGGGGCGTCGGCGCATCGGCTTCATCGCCAGGCAAAACAACGCCGTATCGCCGTCCGTCCAGCAGCGGCGCATACACCCACATCTCATCCCCCTGCCAATCCCGCACTTTGCGCCAATTCTCTGTTTCAGCGATGACCTCCAGGGGCATGCCGCGGCGGCGCAGCTCCCATTTCACCGGATATTGCTTTCCGGGACCGATACGGCCGTAGATCAGATTTTTTTTCGCCGAAACAAACCGCGGCACAGGGTACCCTGACGGGGTGTCGAAGCGCGGCGTGATCTCCGGCGGGCGAACCTCCGCCGCCTCCGCTCCATAGGCGCCGGGTCCGCTGGCGCTGTACGCAAGCAAAGCGGCGGTGAATATAACAAATGTAATAACGGGACGGAACATGTCGCGAACCTTTGGTTGCGCTGTGGCGACGACTTATCCTTCTGGTCTATGGAATGAATCGAATCTTTAACAAAGCGTTAAAGGGTTAACGCCGGACGCTTATGCTGCGCGCTTTTGCAGGCCGCTTTTTCCTGTTAGAGACGTCCTTTATGCGCCGCGTTGCGGCTAAACCATAAGGAAGATAATGACCGCCGATCGCCCGAAAGTGTTCGTAACACGCAAGCTGCCGGCGCCTGTCGAGGCGCGCATGGGCGAATTGTTCGACGCAACGCTGAACACATCCGATGCGGCCCGCAGTCGGGCCGAGATCGAAGAGGCGGCGCGCACCGCAGACGTGCTCGTCCCCACTCTCGGCGACCCGATCGATGAAGCCCTGATCGCCGGCGCAGGACCGCAATTAAAGCTCATCGCCAATTTCGGCGCCGGCGTCGACCATATCGACGTCAAGGCCGCCACGGCGCGGGGGATCACCGTCACCAACACCCCGGGCGTTCTCACCGCCGACACCGCCGACATGACCATGGCGCTGATGCTCGCCGTGCCGCGGCGCATGAAAGAGGGCGCCGAGGCGATGCGGCGCGGCACATTTAAAGGCTGGGCGCCGACATGGATGCTGGGCCGGCGGCTGAAAGGCAAAAAGCTCGGCATTATCGGCATGGGCCGGGTCGGCCAGGCCGTGGCGCGCAGGGCGCGGGCGTTCGGCCTTCAGATCCATTACCACAACCGAAGCCCCGTAAATCCCCATGTAGAGGAGGAGCTGGAGGCGGCCTATTGGGACAGCCTCGACCGCATGGCGCCGGAGATGGACATTGTCTCCGTGAACTGTCCGTCGACGCCGGCGACGTTCCACCTGTTGAACGCGCGCCGACTGAAGCTATTGAAGCCCGACTGCATCATCATCAACACCGCCCGGGGCGAGGTGATCGACGAGGCGGCGATGACGGAGATGCTGATCGCCGGCGAACTTGGCGGCGCGGGTCTTGACGTGTTCGAGCATGAACCGGCGGTGGACCCGAAGCTGCGCGATTTGCCGAACGTCTTGCTGATGCCGCATCTCGGCTCCGCCACGGTGGAAAGCCGCGTGGAGATGGGGGAGAAGGTGCTGATCAATATACGCATCTTCTTCGACGGCCATAAGCCGCCGGACCGCGTGATCCCGGGCATGCTGTAAAGCCGCCGGACGGTCCGGCGCTGGGCCTACTGGCGCAAAAACTCAGCATGGATCTCAAGCTCCACGTCATCGCCGATGGCGGGGATAAGGTTGTCGAGACCGTGATCGGAGCGTTTGAACGTTCCTACGGCGGAAAAGCCCAGCGTATAGCGGCGGGTGATGAGGTTGCGCGCGCCGCCGTTGAACGCAACATCAAGGGTCATAGGCCGGGTTACGCCTTTCAAGGTGAAATCGCCCGTGACGCGGCCGGTGTTTTCGCCTGTTATTTCAATGGAGCGGCTTTCGAACACAGCTTGCGGAAAAGTTTCAGCGCCAAACCACTCGTCGCCTTTCAACGTCTCAGCAAAGGACGGGTTCGCCACATCAAGGCTTTCGATGGCGACAATCGCCGTAAGCTTCGCCGCTTCAGGGCGCGCGCTGTCAAAATCGAGGCTCGCCTCCACCGTCTCAAACCGGCCCACATATTTGGAAAACCCCAGATGGTCGACCTTGAACAACACCGCCGCATGGGCGGGATCGAGTTCGTATTGCCCGGCGCGCAGGGCGGCGGGTTCGGACTTCACGTCCGGCGTCACGAGAGAGGCGCACCCTGCGGCGAGGGCGGCGAAAAGACAAATGAACACTGCGTTTTTCATAAAGTTTACCCTTTCAGCTCTCCAAGGCTCAAATCATCAGACAACGCAAGCCATCGCTTTCGTCTCCTCCCGCAAGCGGGGGAAGACAGAAAGTCGCCGCATTACCCGCCCCCTCCGCATACAGGGCAATTCGGATCAGGCGGCAAACCCACCGTGCGCGTTTCCGTACGCAAAGCATCATAAATCAAAACCCGGCCGGCGAGGCTGTCGCCCAGGCCTAAAATCTCCTTCAACACCTCCACCGCCGCCAATGTTCCAACGACACCGGCGACCGCGCCTAAAATGCCGACGGCTTCGCAGGTTTCCGCATCGGGCGGCGCATCGGGCACGAAGCATTGATAACACGGCAAGGGCGCGCCGTCGCCTGCAGCAAACGGTTTGAACGTCGCGACCTGCCCTTCGAACCGGCCGACGGCGGCGGAGACAAGCGGCGTGCGCGTGGCGGCGGCGGCTGCGTTGACGGCGAAGCGGGTCTCAAAACTGTCAGAGCCGTCGAGCACAATGTCGTAAGGCGCGATCAACACCGCAGCATTGTCCGGCGTCAGACGCACCGGGTGGGGAGCAACTGTGACGTCAGGGTTGAGGCGGGCCACCGCCGCGGCGGCGCTGTCGGTTTTTGCGTCGCCGATTTTATCCGTATCATGCATGATCTGCCGCTGCAGATTGGACAGATCCACATGGTCGTCATCGACAATCCCCAATGTCCCGACGCCCGCCGCGGCGAGATACAAGGCCGCCGGCGCGCCGATCCCGCCGGCGCCGATCAGCAGAACTTTTGCGTTCAGAAGTTTTTGCTGCCCCTGGCCGCCGACCTCTTTGAGAATGATGTGTCGGGCGTAACGGTCGAGCTGTGTGTCGGTGAGGGGCATGACTACGGTGGTGAAATTCTATTTTTAGAATTAATGCTCGCAGCAAGCTGTTTTACAAGTTGATTTTCCTCATGCTTAGAATACGGAATAGGATGCAGAGTCATGCCTGCGACAAACAAAGCGACCATCGTCACAAAGAAGAAATGCTGTCCTGTCAGTATGGTCAGCATGAGGGCGATCAAAAGAAAGATCGTGCCATATTTTTGATTATAGTGAAGTGCGTACCTAATAAGTAAGCTGAAGAATCGCACCCTTCAAACGCCCGTCGAACCAAATCCACCGGCGCCGCGCGCCGTATCGTCCAGCTCATCGGCGACCTCAAACGCCGCCTGCACCACCGGCGCGATCACCATCTGCCCTATGCGTTCGCCGCGGCGAATGACGAAAGGCTCCTGACCCATATTGATGAGGTTCACCTTCACCTCGCCGCGATAATCCGCATCCACCGTCCCGGGGGCGTTCACCATGGAGACGCCATGCTTCACCGAAAGCCCCGAGCGCGGACGAATTTGGCACTCATAGCCCGGCGGCAGCGCCATGGCGAGGCCCGTGGGCGTCAGATACCGCTCCCCCGGCTGCAACGTCACCGGCGCGTCTTCGGGCACGGCGGCGCGAATGTCGGCGCCGGCGGCGAGCTCCGTCTGGTAGGCGGGCGCCTCAAGGCCCTCGCCATGGGGCAGCCATTTCAGTTTCACCGTGGGCATGTCTTTGATGGTCTCCGTCATTCTGCGGCTTTCGTCTTGGGGGCCGGGTCGAAATAAGCCGCAATGCGCGCCGCCAGGCGGTCGGCGACTTCGGTTTTCGGCATGTTCGGCCAGTTTTCAATCTTGTCCTTGAACACAAGGTGCACCGCGTTCCGCTCCCCGCCCATGACGCCGGTTCCTTCGGAGACGTCGTTGGCGACAATGAGATCGCACCCCTTCCGGGCGAGCTTGCCCTTGGCGTATTCGATAATATTTGCAGTCTCCGCGGCGAACCCCACGACAAGGGAGGGCCGCCGGGGTCCGGGGGCGGAGAGGATATGAAGAATATCCGGGTTCTCCGTCAGCGGAATGGCGTTGATGCCGCCCTTCACCTTTTTCAATTTGTCCGCCGCCGCCTCCGTCGGGCGATAGTCGGAGACCGCCGCCGAGCACACCGCGATGTCCGCCGGCAGCGCATGGGTGGACGCCGCCAGCATGTCCGCCGCCGTCTCTACACGGACGGTTTCGACTTCCGCCGGGTCCGGAAGGGCCGTCGGCCCCGACACGAGGGTCACTTTCGCGCCGAGCTTGGCGAGGGCCGCGGCGATGGCGTAGCCCTGTTTGCCGGAGGAGCGGTTGGCGATGTACCGTACGGGATCGATCGGCTCATGGGTCGGCCCCGCCGTGATAACGGCGTGCTTGCCGGCAAGGGGTTTCGGACCGTCCGCGCGCGCTGCGGAACCTTCAAAGCGGTTCATGACCGCCGCGACGATTTCCAATGGCTCCGCCATGCGGCCGGGTCCGTATTCGCCGCAGGCCATGTCCCCCTCAGTGGGGCCGACGAACAAGGCGCCGTCGCCGCGCAACGTCTCGACATTGCGCCGGGTCGCCGGGTGGTCCCACATGCGCACGTTCATGGCGGGGGCGAAGAGGACAGGCTTGTCGGTGGCGAGCAATGCGGTCGATGCAAGATCGTTCGCAAGACCCGTCGCCGCCTTCGCCATCAGGTCGGCCGTCGCCGGCGCGACCACCAGAAGATCCGCCGACCGGGACAGCTCGATGTGGCCCATCTCCGCTTCGTCGGTAAGGTCGAAAAGATCGCTGTAGACTTTGTCGCCGGTGAGCGCGGAGACCGACAGGGGCGTGACGAATTCCGCCCCGGCGCGGGTGAGGATCGCCCGGGACCGCACCCCGCGCTCCGCAAGGCGGCGGATAAGGTCGAGGCTTTTGTAAGCGGCGATGCCGCCGCCGATGATCAGAAGAACGGATTTGCGATCTGTGGCCATGGGTTTATCTTAACGTCATGCTTTAAACGGGTATCGGGGGCCGTCAGCCATGAATTTCTCTTTAATCATCGCGCTCTTACTGTCTTTTGCAACTGTTGTCATTCACGTCTCCGTGGGCGGCGCCGATACGGCGCAACCCATCCTCGACAGCGACCTCAGCGAAACGACGCGCATGACGGCGTTCTACGCCTGGCATATGGCCACCGTCATACTCGTCGCAATGACGCTGCTTTTGGGCGATGCGCTGTTTATGCGCCAAAAGCCCGATTCGGCGGGCCTTGTCGCTTTTTTGGCGTTCACCTTCGCAGCGCTCGCCATCGGGCAAACCCTCTCCCATGATCTTGATTGGATGGTGTTGCCGCAATGGATGCTGTTCATTCCCCTGGGCGTGTTCAGCGCCCTTGGGGCTGCGAAAATGGGGCGAGACGGCAAAGCTTAATCCGATAACACTTTCATCAACATGGCGGCTAACGCACCGCCCGCCAACATACCCGCAATGATCTTGCCCCAACCGACCGGCTGAGGTTTTGAGGAAAGAGCCTCCAGCGACGCCGGGTCAAGCTTCACCCCGTCCTCGCCCACAAAACGGGACAACCGGTCCGCCGCCCGCAAGGTTTCAGGCAAGTGCTGGAGCAACCGGCCCGCTTCCAAAGCGCTGTCCCGGGCGATTTTAAGATGCGCTTCCGGCCCCACGCGCTTTTGCATCCAGGCCTCCACCACAGGCGCGGAGGCCTCCCACATATTGTGCGCGGGATCGAGGGTGCGGGCCACGCCCTCCACCGTCACCATGGTCTTCTGCAACAGGACAAGCTCGGGCCGCAGATGCATGTCGAACAGGGCCGTCACCTCAAACAGCTGCAGCATCAGGCGCGACATGGAGATGTCGGCGGCCCCCTGGCCGAAAATCGGTTCCCCCACGGCGCGCAGGGCCTGGGCGAATTTGTCGACCGAATGGCGCGCGGGCACGTAACCCGCCTCGAAATGCACCCGGGCGACCCGGGCGTAATCACGGCGCAAAAAGCCCCACAGGATCTCCGCCAGATAACGCTGGGCGTCTTCGTCGAGCCGGCCCATAATGCCGAAATCCACAAGCGCGAGCCGCCCCTGTCCGTCCACGAACAGATTGCCCTGGTGCATGTCGGCGTGGAAAAAGCCGGAGCCCATGGCCTGGCGCAAAAAGACGCGCATCACCGTGTCGGCGAGGACGGCGCGATCGACGCCCTGGCGGTCGAGGGCGTCTATATCGCCGATGGAGGTCCCCTCGATCCAGTCCATCACAAACACGCGACGACCCGAGACCTCCCACACCGGGGCGGGCGTGCGAACATCCTTGTCATCTTGCAAGCCCTCGGCGAGCTCGGAGGCGGCGGCCGCCTCCATGCGCAGGTCAAGCTCCGTCCGTATGCTGTCGGCGAGGGTTTCGACGAACGCGACGGCCTCAAGCCGCCGGGCCTCTTTCGAGGCCCGTTCGGCGAGCCGTGCGGCGAAGAAAAACGCCTGAACGTCCCGGGCGCAGGCCGCCTCGACGCCGGGGCGCAGCACCTTCACCGCCACGGCCCGGCCGTCTTTCAAGGCCGCTTTGTGGACCTGGGCGATGGAGGCGGCGGCGACCGCCGGGCCGAATTCCAAGAACGTGTCAGAGACGGGCGCCCCCGTCTCCGCCGCCACAGCCTGGTCCGCCACATCCTGGGCGAAGGGCGGCAGCCGGTCCTGGAGCGCAGCGAGGTCCTGGGCGAGTTGGAAGCCCACCATGTCCGGCCGCGTGGCGAGGAACTGTCCGAGCTTGATGTAAGCCGGCCCAAGCGTCGACAGGGCGGCCGCCAGCCGCTCCCCCGGCCGCAGGGCGCGCCCGCCGTCTCTGGTCTTGCCGCCGAGCCGCAACACTGCCGCAAGGCCCGCCGCGGCGACGGGGGCGAGGTGCGCGTATTCCCGGGGGACAAGCGCGTCATGGCGCGCAAGGGTCCAGCCGGCGCGGCCAAGGCGGAGGATATGCCCGATTGCGGAAAACATGAGGCGGCATAAAGCCTTAGCCAAGCCGCCTCGTCAAAGGGTGTTTTGCCGCGGGGCGCGGCGACCGAGGCCGGTTTGACCGGTTTGGCTGGTTAGGACCATTGAAATCGGGGGGCAGGACGACGGACAGCGAAATGTTTTTTTACATAAATCCATTAAAATCTCGTAGAGTGAAAGAGGATACGGCGTCTAACGCGTCGCCCATTCTATAACCGCACGTAAAAAGTATGGCCACGCATACAACGAGGGGACCGGTATGACGTTGAGACGCATATTGATAATTGCAGCTCTCACGCTGCTCGGGGCCTGCAGCCATCCGCTGGAAATCATCGGTGACGGCGACATCACGTCAGCCTCCGGCGAGAGGGATTGTTCTTTAGAAGATTTCCAGGCCGGGGCCGACACGTGCGCGGTTAATTTGGTCGTTGAGGACTACAATGAAACCTATACCGCAACGGCGCGGTCAGGGTGGACGTTCGACCGCTGGTACAATGGCTGCAACCAAATTCTCATCAATGAGTGCAGCTTTAACATTGACGCCGACACCGTCCGGCAATTCTGGGGGGAAACGGCGGCGCCGCTGATTGCAAAATTCAGGGCCTCTACAACAGGATATAAATCCCTGTTTATCGGGCACAGCTTTTTTATTCCGATTGCAAACGGCATGGCGCAGCATGCATCCTATGCGGGCTTCACTTCGCATCAACAGTCTACGGTTTTTTCCGGCGGCGCTACCGGGGCGCCTGAGGCGTTATGGAACAACGCCTCTAAACGCGCAGAAATACAGGCGATCCTTGACGCCGGAGACATTGAACTGTTCGGCATGACCTATCATCCGAACTACCCGGACATTACAGGGTATCAGCTGTGGGTCGATTACGCCCTGGCCCAGAATAGTCAAACACGCTTTTTCATCGGCCTGCCCTGGGGCACAAACCCTGGAGATCAGGATGCTGTGCAATATCTGAATGAATGGAAAAATGAGGGACTTCCCCAAATTTCATTTGCTCTGATCGACGCCCTGAGGGAGCTTTACCCCGGCGTTGAGTTTTACAGCGTTCCTTATGGGCAAGCCGCAGGCGAGTTGTATGTGCGCTTTGAAAACGGACAACTGCCGGACGTACAATCCCTCGTCGGCAGCAATGGAACCGGTATTTTCAGAGACGATTTTGGGCATGCGGATCATATCCTGGAAGAGCTCGCCCAATTCGTTTGGCTTTACGCGATCTATGGCGTCCGCCCGGCGGAATACGCCTATGAAACAAATTATACGACGGATCTAAAAGCGATCGCGGAAAAAATCATCATGGCCCACGACCCGCATTATGATGCGCAGTGACGCTATGGCGTTGCGTCGAAACCTGGCGGAGCGAAGTGAAGGCCGCTGTGCGGTTAAGAATTCCCTGAAGTGCGAAAATGTACTGATCTTACAAAGATCAAACCGCCGCCTTATATCCGCCACGCCGAATGGCACGCCGCCACGCCGCCGGTGAAATTCCGCCATGTCGCCTTTGAGAACCCCGCCGCCTCAATGCGGCTTGCAAATTCTTTCTGTGCCGGGAACTTCCGGATGCTTTCGACGAGATACTGATACGCCTCCCGGTCGCCGGCGACCAGCTCACCCAGGCGTGGGATCACGTTGAACGAATAGGCGTCATAGGCCGCCTGTTGGCCTTCGGTGGCCATATGGGAAAACTCCAGGCACATGAACCGTCCGCCGGGCTTCAGCACCCGCCGCGCCTCGGCGAGCGCCGCATCCATGTCGGTGACGTTCCGTATGCCGAAAGCGATGGTGTAGACATCGAAATGGGCCGACGGCAGGGGCAGGCGCTCCGCATCGCCGCAAACGATGGAGATCCGATCCCGGTCGGCCCGCTGGCCGGCGCGCTTGGCGCCCTCCTTCAGCATCTCATGGTTGATGTCGCACAGAACCGCCCGGGCTTGAGGCCCTTCCGGCGGGGCGCGCCGCGCGGCCTTGTCGAGGAACCGGAACGCAATGTCGCCCGTGCCGCCCGCCACATCCAGAAGGCGCTGGCCCGGCCGCGGCGCCAGCCAGTCGATCATCGCCCCCTTCCAGGCCCGATGCACGCCGGCGGACATCAGATCGTTCATCAGATCGTACCGCCCGGCGACAGAATCAAACACGCCGCGCACAAGGCCGGACTTTTCCCCTCGCGGCACGTCGCGATAGCCGAAGGAGGCGGTGTCGTCTTTCATCATTTCATCATCCATAGCGGCGGCACCTTATCCCTGAAAAATCACCATTGCGAGGCGTTCGGCGTCTTGACGGACTTTAGGCAGTTTGGCACGGTTAAACGTCTGAATTGATTGCGATTTTATGTCGCTCCTGCAGGTACGAGGAGCGTGTTTGTTTTACGCCGCCGGCCAGGGGCTCGAAAGAGCCGCTTAAAGCCGGGGTTTTTCGGGGTTCGACACCTATGATCAAGTCCGAGCTGGTGAACAAACTGGCGGAGCAAAACCCGCACCTGTTCCACCGCGATGTGGAGCGCATCGTCTCCACCATTTTCGATGAAATCGCCGAGGCGCTGGCCCGGGGCGACCGGGTGGAGCTCAGGGGCTTTGGCGCGTTTTCGGTGAAACACCGCCAGGCCCGCACCGGCCGCAACCCCCGCACCGGCGAAAGCGTCGAGGTGGAGGAAAAGTTCGTTCCCTTCTTCAAATCAGGTAAAGAGATGAGAGACCGCCTCAACCGCACGGAAACCGCGGCGGCGGCGGACCTGTTGAACGAAGGCTAGAGGCTGTCCGATGAAAACCCTTGTCACCTGGCTGATCGCAGTACCAGCCGGGATTGTCGTCGTGCTCTTCGCGCTCGCCAATCGCACGCCGGTGGTGGTGAGTTTTGACCCGTTCACGCCGGGAGCACCGGCGCTCGCGGTTGGTCCGGCGCCGCGTATTGTTGTGATGTTCGCCGTTTTAATGGTCGGTTTCATCCTCGGCGCTGTCGCGGCCTACGCCTCCGGCGACGCCGTTCGCAAACGGGCGGCCGCGCGGAAAAAAGAAATTCGCCAACTGCGCCGGGATGTGGCGGCGGCGAAAACCACCGCCAGGGCGGAGGGCGGTCCCGCCACCGGCGAAACACTGCCGGCCTTGCGGACGCAGTAAATTTCATGGAAGGCAATTTGCCGCCTCATAGCAGATCGTCATCCCGGACTTGATCCGGGATCCAGGGGCCGCTTGCGCGATTGCGCCGAACCGCCCCTGGATCGAAAAATCTGCGCCGGACCTTACGGTCCGACTTGTTTGGGGTGACGCTTGGAGAGGCTCTCGCGCCTTTCCCCGCAAAACCCATTCCCAAACGCCGCCAAAACGCTATGGTCCCGGCCATGACCTTCGACATTAAAATCTGCGGGCTGCGCACTGCGACGACGGTGGAGGCGGCGGCGGACGCCGGGGCGACCATGATCGGCCTCGTCTTTTTCCCCAAAAGCCCCCGCCACGTAAGCCGTGCTGAAGCGCGGACCGCCGCGGGAGCCCGGGCGGGGCTTATCCGCGTGGCCCTCACCGTGAACGCAGACGACCAAGAGATCGCCGATATTTTAGGCGCAGTTCCCGTGGACTGGCTCCAGCTCCATGGCGCGGAGCCGCCGGAGCGGGTGCGCCAAGTGAAAGACAAATTCGGCCTGCCGGTGATGAAGGCGCTTGGCGTCGCCACACCCGAAGACGTCGCGGCGGCGCAAGATTTCGCCGGCGGCGCGGACCGCATTTTGTTCGACGCCAAACCGCCGCAGGACGCGACCCGGCCGGGCGGGCTCGGCGCCGTGTTCGACTGGGGCGTTTTGGCCGCAGTTGACGGGCGGGTCCCGTGGATGCTTTCTGGCGGCCTGACGCCGGACAATGTGGCGGAGGCGGTGACAGCGGTGAAAGATTTGCCAGGCTTTTCCGGCGTTGATGTCTCCTCCGGCGTGGAACGCGCGCCAGGCGAAAAAGATGCGGAGAGGATCGCGGCTTTTGTTACAGCGGCCAAGGCCGGGTGAGATAAAGTCCCCTCTCCCCGTCGGGGAGAGGGTTAGGGTGAGGGGGAAGGGATGTCTCAGCGCATCTCAGATACGCCTCTTCCCCCTCACCCGAAATTGCTGGCGCAATTCCAACCTCTCCCCGAGGGGGATTGTTGCGAAACATGCGAAGCATGATGTGTTGTTTTTTTGTTTTGTCGGGAGGTTTTCATGGAGCGTATGTCAGGTCAGCTTGGGTTTGCAGATGCGGCGGTGGCGCGCCATGGGGCGAATGCGCGGCTTGACCGG
>JBCDBL010000091.1:0-17544 GCA_039183635.1 Pseudomonadota bacterium | reverse complement strand
TAAAAAACAAACAACTCAACAGCAACAGGCCGGAATCGACAACAAAAGCGAAGGCGGCGATGGCCATAAGGACCATTTCGACGAATTTTGTTCGACGCATCACCATTGCTTTATCGTATTTGTCCGCCACTTGTCCGGCGAGAGCGGAGAATAAAAACATTGGCGCTGTGAACAGGGCCGCCGCGATGGGCACGATGGCGTCCTGGGGCGCGCCCGGCACAGAAAGCGTTCCAAAGGCGGCGAGGGTGAGCAGCGCCTGTTTCAGCATATTGTCCGTAAATGCGCCAAGCCCTTGTGAGCCCAGCATGGGTCCGAACCGGCGTGCGGCGACAAGCCGCCCTGCTAGACGCATGCTCATGCCGCGTGCTCCATCTCAAAGGGGGCGGGCAGGCCGGACAGGGCGCGGCTGCGGGTCTCTATGGCGCGCTCCAGCTCCGCCATGAAAGCCTCTTTGTCCTTGCCGGGATAAATCGGGTCGAGGAACTCCACCGTCGCGGGGCCCGGTGTTTTCGTCCAATCCTGCTGGGACCACCGTTCCCCGAGGTTCGTTGCGACGGGGACCACGGGCCATCCGAAATCCTTATGCATATGATATACGCCGCTGCGGTATCGGTGCTGCTCTCCCACTTTGGACAAATGCCCTTCGGGATAGATAAGAATATGGCGGCCTTCGGCTTCGGCGAGGGAGGCGGATCTGGAAAGGGCGCTCCGCGCCTCCGGCCCGCCGCAGCTGTTGACGACGACGGCGCCTGCTTTTTTCAAAATGCCGCCGATCAAGGGGTACTTTTCCAGATGATCCCCGGTGACGAAGGACAGATCGTCGAACTGGGAGAACATGACGAAACCGTCGCCATAGCTTTGGTGTTTTGCAGCAATGATGAACGGCCCATCTTTTGGCAGCCGGTCTTTGCCGGCGACATCGATCCTGATGCCGGCGACCCAGCGCATCAGCGCCATCATGGTCCGCGTATAGGCCTTCAGGCATATCATCAAGGGGCGGCGTCCCGGCAAAAGGCCGAGTAGGGCGCCCGTGATGACGAAGACCGTCGATACCGGATAGAAAAGTATGTTGAACGCAAAACTCCGCATGGGATGCAAACTCCTATGATTTCTTCTTTCGGCGCAAAATCGCTGTTACGGCTCTTGTAAAATCATCTGTATGGGCGCTGAGGGGGCCTTCAATCAGGCCGTAGGCTTTGTGGGCGGCGGGCTGCAGCACGACGCCGAGGGCCATGGCGGCCAGCAATGCAGCGTCGCCCTTCGGAATTTCGCCGGATTTCATCGCCCCTTTGACAATGTCTTCCGTCGCCTTGACCGGGTCGTCGGTCTTTTTGTCGCCCTTACGTAAAAATCTGTGGAGGGATAAGGCGTGATAGGAAAATAAAGGCCAGTCGTCGTCCGCCGTTTTGCAATAGGCTTTGACAATGGCGCCGGCTTTTTCGGAGATGTCGTCGCCCTCCCTGGCGGCGGCGCGCACAAGGCCGGTCAGGCGGTCATGGATTGTAAAGAACAGGGCTTCGGCAAGGGCGTCCTTGCTCGGGTAGTGGCGGTATATGGCCCCTTCCGATGCGCCCGCTGCGGCTGCTATCTGTTTTGTCGTAATTCCGTCCACGCCACGTTCAGCGAAAAGCGTGAGCGCCGCACGTTCAATACGCGCTTTCAATGTGCCGTCGCCGGCGATGACGCCCCGTGCGGCGTCTGCATTAACGGCTTCGTGTTTGGGTTTCGCCATATCCCTATCTCCTTTGTAATATGCAATGACGCAGCGGCGGTTTTTCAGCATGCAGCTCATCGCGCCCGGCGGCGGCTTCTTCGTAAAATAAACGTATACGATATATTCTCATATTTAGCCTCAAGGCGTTTGCTCATGTGGCGATCATTATCGGACTCATAGACTGCGCCTAAAAAGCGATTACTCACTCACATCTTGCGGCAAGCTAATCATGTCGCGCGTCAAAATGCAAGTGAGTGCTCACATTTATTTTAGGTTTTTCTGCGATCTGTTTGGCGGGCGGCGTTTTGCAGCCGCTCCTGCGCGCAGGGCGGCGCCCTAACGATGCAGATGGGCGGTGAGCCATAAAATGATTATAAAACAGATATTTAGTGTTTTGACGGCTTCTGTGCCGTGGGCGTTCTATAGATTTGCGGGGCGGTTTATTCCCGTTCGGATCGAGGTCTTGATGTATGCGCTAAAATGTCTCGCTGTTGGGCGCGGTTCGCCCGACTTGTGCGGGAACGCTGGTTGTGGCGCATCGTCAAAGGGCGCGCCGGGCTGCAAAACAGGAAGAAAATGTCAAAAACCGTCTTCCTTTTGACGCAAAGCCATGTTTTATTATGATCGATAAACGATAAAAGTTTAGCGAAGATCGAATAGAACCCATTCATCGTTTCGAAGCCAGAGCCGGTTTAAGGGTCCCCCTCGGGCACATCATGAGAGAGAGCATATGTACGTCGTGAATGCCATTAAGGACGTCTTTTCCCCGGACAGGGCGCGCACTTCCATTTGGTTGGCGTTCGGGGGTTTCTTACTTGCGTTGTTTTTCTTCGACATGCACCCGAAAATGACGGGCGGTTTGCTCGACAGCTTCCTGCGCACTGCCGACGATATTTTCGAGTATTTCGCCTACGCCATCGCGTTTTTTGTTTTGTTCTGGGTGGTTCTCGATCGGTTTATCTCTGGGCGCAAACTGTCCCGTCATCGCTGGCCGAAACGTGAGCAGGTGATCAGCGAAGCCATATTCAGCCTCACCTCGCAGTTTATTTTCCTGTCCGTTTCGCTTTGGTTCGCCTATCTCATCATCCCAGGGTCAATGCTGGCAAGCTCCTATTCGGACATTGGCGAATTCGGTTTGCCATATTATGCGTTTACCTTGTTCCTGGTCTTTTTCGTTCACGATACGGTGTTTTACTGGTTCCACCGGCTGATGCATTGGGAGCCGCTTTATAAATGGATTCATAAAACCCACCATGAAAGCCGGGACCCAACCCCCTTCACCACGTTCCATTTCCATCCCGTTGAGTCTGTTCTCGAAGCGATCGCCGGCAACTGCATTTTGTTCGTCCTGGTGCTGATGCCCTGGCACGAGAGCGTGCCAGCGGTCTGGGCGACAGGAATGATCCTGTTCAACTCCATCGGTCATCTTGGGTTTGAGGTCTATCCGTCCTGGTGGCACAAAGTTCCGGTTCTTTCGAACAAGACAACAGCCATGCACCATTACATGCATCACCAACGGGTGCGCGGCAATTACGCCCTGTACTTCCGGTTCTGGGACAAGGTGTGCGGTACGGAGTTTAAAGACTACGAAGCCCGATACGACGCCATGTTCGCCAAGATCAAGGCGAAAGATGGGGAAGCGCCGACCCCGTCCGGCGCGCCGTCCACATCTTCTTGACCTGTGCGCCCTGTTTGCTCCATTGCGAGCAGGGCGTCTTTAGCGAACCGTTCGCCGCGCGGCGCGTCATAGAATATTCAGCGTTATAGGGAAATGGTCCGAAGCATCCAGAAGGGTGCTTTTTAAGACTTTTGCCCGTTCCAGCTGATACGGGGTCCAGACCCTGACGTTTTCTCCTTTGATCGACGTATCGTTTCGTTTTCAACGAAAATCATGGGGGCTGAATGTGACGGTCATGAGACGTCAGAGGCCGCTTTTTGGTTAATATAAATTTACAATTTTCGGGCTAGGGAATAAGGGTTCGCCCATTCGGAGCTTGCGTTCTTATGCCCTTATATCAACTTGTTCTGCTCGCCCTCATACAGGGCCTGACGGAGTTTTTGCCAATCAGCTCCTCAGGGCATCTGATTTTGCTGCCGGAACTGACAAGCCTTGAGGACCAGGGCGCCCTCATCGATATCGCCGCCCATGTGGGCTCTTTGGCGGCGGTGCTTGCGTATTTTCGCCGCGATACCGTGCGCCTTGTTGTCGGCGGCTTGCAGGCGGCGCAATTGAAATTCACCGATGACAGCCGGATGTTCCTTTATATCGCAGGCGCCACTGTTCCTGTCATAGCTGCGGCGGCTGTTCTGGTGCTGTTCGACGCCACGGAGGCGTTCCGCTCAGCCGAAGTGATCGCCTGGGCGACGATTATTTTCGCCATTCCGCTTTTTATCGCCGATAAATATGCGCCGCGCCTGCGCCAGGTTGAGGACATGACCTGGCGGCGGGCGCTTCTTATCGGCGGGGCGCAACTGTTCGCCATCGTGCCGGGCGCGAGCCGGTCCGGGGTGACGATCACCGCCGCCCGCGCACTTGGCTTCACGCGCCCTGAAGCGGCGCGATTCTCCATGCTGCTTGCGATCCCGACGATTTCGGCCTTCGGCCTGTTCAGCGCCCTTGAGCTTGCCGGACAGGGAGACGTCGGCCGTCTGTCCGACGCGGCCATCGTCGCCGGCCTCTCCTTTTTATCCGCCTACGGCGCCATATTCGTGTTTATGAAGTGGCTCGAAAAAGCAGACATGACGTTGTTCGTGTTTTATCGCCTCGCCCTTGGCGCCGGACTGCTCGCCATTATTTATCTTTAAAGCCGCCGCGCTAACGCCGTATTTACGTTTCAGGACTGCAATAGCAATGGACGGGTTTTGTCCGGGCGGTCTTTGAGTTTTTGCGCCATGGCGGGATATGCGGCGGCGGAAGCCGTGATCGATCATAAAACGGATGCGGCGCGCGCGCCTGTAACGGCGGCGGGCGTCAGGATGGCGGCTGCACGCATGGCCGGCGCCGTGGCGCGCACGCCTTTACTGGAAAGCCCTGCGTTGAACGCGCTGTCCGGAGGGCGCCTTTTGGTGAAAGCGGAGGTCTTGCAGACCTGCGGCTCCTTCAAGTTTCGCGGCGCTTATAACAGAATTGCAAAGCTCTCGTCCGTTGAACGCCAGCGCGGCGTTGTCGCCTGGTCTTCCGGCAACCACGCGCAAGGGGTCGCGCGGGCGGCGCGCTTGTTCGATGTTCCCGCAGCGATTTTAATGCCTGAGGATGCGCCGCGGACGAAAATCGAAAATACCCGCGCAGACGGCGCCGAAATTATCACTTTCAATCGCTAGACCGAAGATCGTGAAGAGATGGGCCGCGCCATCGCCGCGGAGCGGGGCGCAGTTGTCGTTCCATCCTATGACGATCCTGACATTATAGAGGGCAACGGCGCCGTCGGGCTTGAAATGGGGGAGCAGGCGTCAGCCCTCGGGTTAGGCCTTGACGCGGTGCTGATCTGTTGCGGCGGAGGCGGCCTCAGCGCCGGATCGGCGGTGATCCTGAAAGAAACGTCTCCGCAGACGGATATTTATATCGCAGAGCCTGAGGGCTATGATGAGACTGCGCGGTCCGTGGCGACGGGCGTGCGATGTTACGCCGACGTCTCACAGCCGTCGATTTGCGACGCGATTGTCACGAAAACCCCGGGCCGTCTCACGCTGCCGATTTTGCAAACCCATGTGAAGGGCGGGGTTGCTGTGAGCGATGACGAGGTGCGCGCCGCGATGGCGTTCGCATTCCGCGACCTGAAACTTGTGGTGGAGCCCGGCGGGGCCGTGGCGTTGGCTGCGATCTTGTCCGGAAAATTTGATGCGCGGGGGGCGACAGTGGGCGTTACGCTGTCCGGCGGCAATGTGGATGCGGACGTGTTCGCTGCAGCGTTGGCGTCCGCAAAGGCGGTGTGACCATGCAAAGGGCCCTTGGCGTATTGGGCGTTTTGATCGGGATCGTCTTTTTCTTCATGGCGGAGGGCATTGTAAGACGTGACGCCGAAACTCCCGGCCCTCCGGAATTGGCCGCAAAGGTGGTGGCGGTGGAGCCGGCCGATTACAACGGCCGCGCGCGCTTCGACATTTATGTACAGATCGACGGTGAAAACGGTGCGACTTATCGCGCGAAGTCTGCGCGTCCTGCGGTGCGTCAGACCGATTACGTGGTTGGCGATAATGTACGTGTACAGCATTTATCGAGCGATAGATCGGAAGTCGCCATCGTCAAGAACAATCCTGCGGAGGCGAAGATACTTCTGCGCCATTACGGTGTGATTGCGGTTTTGCTGGGCGTTGCTATGGCGTTCGGCCATAGGCCATTGCGCCGCCGTAAAGTTTAGCTCGCCCGGCTCGGTTCAAACTGCCCGTATTTGCGGTAGCGTTCGAGATAGGTCGGCAGGATCGCTTCCAAAGCTTGCGGCGCAACGCCAAGATCGGCGAGAGTTCCGATATTGTCTTCGCCGCTTTGTCCGACGACATTGTCGCGTTTTAACAGTTTCACCTGGTCTTCGGTCAGTATGGGATCTACGAACGGCAAACGGCCCGCGATTTGGCCTGCGATGCCAATGAGTTTGGCGATCGGGAAGGGCACGGGCGCCAGAAAACGCTTGCGCTCTATGATCTCCAGCATGATTTTCATCAGCTCAATGAATGTATAAACTTTAGGCCCCCCAAGCTCATAGGTGCGGCCTTTTGCGTCTGGGCGTTCGATGGCGGCGCAGACGGCGTCTGCGACATCGTCCACGTAAACCGGCTGAAACCGCGTCTTGCCGCCGCCGATGGCCGGCAGCGCCGGGGAGAATCGCGCCATGGCGGCGAAGCGGTTGAAAAAATCGTCCTCAGGGCCGAACACGATTGAGGGGCGCAAGACCGCCGCTTCGGGAAACGCCTTCCGCACAGCTGTTTCCCCCGCCGCCTTGCTGCGGGCGTAGAGGGAGGGGGAGGCCGCATCTGCGCCGATGGCGGAGACCTGAACAAACGTCCCGACATCCGCCGCCGCCGCGGCCTCCGCAACAAGGCGGGCGCCGTTTGCATGGACCGCGAAAAAGCTTTGGGCGCCGCTTTGGGTGAGGATCCCCACGAGGTTTACGACCGCCGAGGCCCCTTCCACCGCCTTGTCGACCGATGGCCGGTGGCGGGCGTTGGTTTGTTGCAGCTGGATCTGACCGACATCGCCAAGGGGCTTTAAAAAGTGGGCGAGGTGGGGGCGTCTTACCGCCACTCGCACGCGATACCCGTGTTTGGCGAGCTCCCGCACGACATTGCGGCCGACAAAGCCCGATCCGCCGAAAACGGTGATGAGGTTCGTTGTCATTGGCGCTGTCTCCATCCAGTTCACGTATATTGCTAATTTGGCGCAATCGCGACGCAAGACAAGCGATATAAAATCCAGGCCACTGTCTTGTTCAAGATCGAAACGCTGAAGTGAGCCCTTGCGTTTTGTTAAAGTCGTGTGCTTTGCGTTGACAAACCAAATAACAATGCCTTAGATCTCTGCCCTTGGCTAAGCCTTGCCCAGATGGCGGAATTGGTAGACGCGCCAGCTTCAGGTGCTGGTGTCCGTATGGACGTGGAGGTTCGAGTCCTCTTCTGGGCACCATTTGACATTCACGCGCCAAAAAATATCTAACATACTGAAAGATAATGCGGTTTTTGGCGTTATGCACCTTTCGGCTCGGTGGCGGGGCAGGCGCCCCGAAAACGTCTCCCGCAATAATCTAGAGAATTTTCCCGATTAAGACCTAATAGGAAACGCCTTACAAGCTCGCTTGTTCGTATTCAGGTCGGAATGAAAGTCGTCCGCATGCGGCTTTCAAAGTGGTTGCAGCATGATGGTTTTGGTTATGGATAAAGTCATCTGGTCCGATAAGGGTAATGACAGCCGAAGCTTCGCCTTGGTGATCGAGTATTGGGGCGGCTAGAGCTTGTAAGCCGGGAATAACGGAACTGTCAGCGCTGGCGTGTCCCAATTTTCTAACTTTATCAATAATATTGTATACTTCTTTTTTTGTCTTTGCACGATTTTTCTCGCTGGTGTTTTTCTTGCTTGCCTTAAGTTCTTTTGAAACAAGGTTGGCTGTCATCGCCTGGGGCAAATAAGATAGGAACACATGACCTGTTGCGGAAAAGGTGACGGGCAGAACGGAGCCCAGACCCAGTGATGTTACGAGTTGCGTCCGCGCTCTTTGCCATCTGACGACGGTTGGTCCATTTTGCCCCCATACAGACAATAAAGTTGTTAAGTCGGTTTCCTTTGCAATTAGCTTCATTTCGTGTTGCGCCAGCTCCAGCACGTCAAGTCGGGATAGCGCTGCAAGCCCAAGCTCCAATGCGGCTGGACCAAGGTCATAATGTCCGCTTTGTTCATCCTGGCGAACAAGGCCGGTTCGTATGAAACTTGAAAGATAGCGATGGGTTTTGCTTGGCGGCATTTCAGCAATATCGCTTAGCTCTTTAAGCGAAACAGCCGATCCGGCTGTTGTCAGCGCGGACAGGATGACCGCGCTCACCTCCACCGATTGGATGCCGCGTCGCTCTTCTGCGCTTGCTGTTGCGGGTTTGCCTCTTCTGGCCATAGGCGCCGTCGCCAATTATTTTTTACTGATAGGCAATAATATTATGTGTATTCGCCTTGAATAGCAAAATCAAAGGGGAGAGTCGCCGCATATAGCTTGCTCAAACCTTCCTCAAATGATAATTCATTGTAAGATGGTAAATAATATATAGGTTTAAGCCGACCCCGTCGGTGAAAGACTCGTAGTTATGCGCGATATGCAGCAATTCAAAGAAGGCCTCGCGGACCGTCATTTGGCGCCTCAGCAGCCGGACAGTCCGCCAACGTCTTTTTTGGGGGCGTATGACACAGTTCGCACCCCTAGCATTTTTTGTGATGGATCAAATTATCCTGACATTTGAGCTTCTCAAAGCAATTCGGCGCAGCTCGGCGCGGGACGCAAATGTCGTGTTTGATCCACTAGAGCGTGTCGCGCAAAAGTGGGTACCGGTTTTTGCGCAAAAGACACGCGTAAAACAAAGATTTAGAGCACGTCGTGTGAATCCGATTGAACGAGACGTGCTCTAGAGGCTTTTTTGATATGGACTGAGATCAACGGACAGTTGCGGGTCGTAGCAGCTTTTAAAACGGCTCCGTTATAAGCGCCGATAAAAACAAAAGGGAGATGAGCATGCCGCAAGCGCACTCTGGCGGCCGTTCTATTGATATTGATGCACGCATAAACGCCAGCCCTGTAGGACCGCTGCAATGGCGTATTGTCGTCATCTGTTTCATTCTGGCGATGATAGACGGCTTTGACGCTCAGGCGATCGCCTTTGTTGCGCCGCTTTTGAAAGACGAATTCGCTATTCCGGCGCCTGAAATGGGGCTGTTGTTTTCCTCCGCCTTGCTTGGATTGATGGTGGGCGCTTTTGTGTTCAGCCCTGTGGCCGATCGTATCGGGCGCAAGCCCGTCATCGTCGTCTCCTGTGCGATTATGGGCGTTTTCGCCCTTTTGACCGCGACGGCTGGTTCAACGACGGAGCTGTTTGTCTACCGCTTTCTGACGGGGCTCGGCCTTGGCGGTGTGATGCCTAATATCAATACGTTGACGTCTGAGTTTGCGCCGGCGCGCAAGCGCGCCTTTTTAATGACGGCGATGTTTGTAGGATTCCCGTTCGGCGCCGTGGCGGGGGGACTTGTCAGCAACGTTTTGATCGCGACCTATGGCTGGTCTTCGGTATTCATCTTGGGTGGTGTTGCGCCGCTTTTGATGATCGCGGTTGCAGCTCCTTTTTTGCCGGAATCTATCCGGTTTTTAGCCTTAAAAGGCGGACGGGATAACGATATCGGCGCTAGTTTGGCGAACATAGACAAAAATTATTCGTATCAAGATGGTGATAGGTTCGTTGTCGCCGGAAAGACCGGCGGGGGGTCTATCACTGGTCTTTTTTCGCAAGGGCGAGCTGTCGCCACCCTGTTGATCTGGGTTGTGGTGTTTGCGAATCTTTTAATGATGTACTCCCTCTTGAACTGGCTGCCTTCTGTCATGCGCGAGGCTGGATTGCCGTTGGAGCGAGCAATTCTTTCCGCCGTGATTTTCAACCTTGGCGGGGTCATTGGCGGGCTGGTCATTGCGCGCGCCATTGACGGACGCGGGCCGTTTGGCGTTTTGTCCATCGCTTTCGCCGCAGCGGCGGTTGCGATCGCTCTCATCGGCGTTTCTACGGCAAGTCTGGTGCTGGCGTTTGCGGCTGTTTTTGTAGGCGGTTTTACATTGATCGGCAGCCAGTTCGGAATGAATGCGCTTGTCGTGAATTTCTACCCGACCGATATACGTTCTACGGGCCTGGGCTGGTCGTTAGCGGTGGGCCGCATCGGATCTGTCATCGGGCCCATCATCGTCGGTCTTGTGCTCGTCTTGGAATGGTCTTTACCGCAAGTGTTTCTGCTTGCCGCGGCTCCGGCCCTTGTGTGTCTTGGCGCGGTAATGCTGCTCGCCCGACGCGAGGCGCCGCGATCTTAAGTTTTACAGCGCTTTAACAGGTCGTGTACGGTGAAGCCCTCTCGCGCAGTATCATCGGGCGAAGGGCTAGCCCCCCGTCAAGCATGCGGCGCGGGGCGCTCATATCCTGGCCATTATTAATGGTTGCTGCGCCGTCAAGCGCAACGCGCTCTTTATAATCCAGTTCTTCGATATATTTCGCCTTTTACGTGACCGCGTATGTCGACGTTGCATCCTGTATGAAGCGCGGCGATACCTTCGGCTAAGTCCGCTGAGACGTTGCGTTTTAAAATGCGGTCTTTGGCTTCAACGACAATGACGTCCAGGCCCATGGGTCTTATTGAGCGTCCGCTCCATCAAGGGCTGTTCAACGTCAAGACAGGCGTTTTTCTGGAGTATTGTATACAGAATATATAAGTGTATTATCAGTGCGGGTGGAAGGCTGCGATATTTTGTGTGCGTTGGAACGCAGCGAAGGGCTCCTCTTTTGTATTGTTTGATTTTCTTAATTTTTAAGCATAGGAAACCTTTTCCTGTTCTATAACCGTTGCGCTCGCGGAATTTTATTCCGCCATAAAATTGATTGGCAACTGGGCGTGTGTTTTCACAGGATCTAGTACGACAAGAGTTTTAAAGCTTTTTATTTTGTGACGATCATAGAAAAAATCGCGGGTAAACTCTTCATAGTCGTCCATAGATGACACTGCAATCGTAAGCACGAAATCGGCGTCTCCGGTGACGTAGTATCCGTTAACGATTTGTTCCGCCTTACGAATATCCTTCTTAAAGCTGTCGATCGTATGCTTGCTTTCACGTTCCAAGGTCACCATGACGATCGCCAAAACGTTGAGGCCTACTTTTTTCGGCGCGATAACGGCGACCTCTTTTGTAATAACGCCTTCAGAGCGTAATTGTTTTACCCGCTTTAATGCCGCGGTCGGAGACAGGCCGCACGCTTCGCTCAACTGATCTGAGGTCAAACGACAGTTGGCCTGCAGTGCTTGTAAGAGTTTTTTATCGGCGTGATCGAATTTAAACATTGTCGTTTTTTTCAAAAATTCGACAAAATTAGTTTTATTTTGCCTGATATCGACAAATTACGGAACCAAAGTATGCCATAAACCTGGGTGAAAACAATGTCTAAATACTCGTGCTGAAATGAACGCCCATGTCCTTATGGTTTGATGTTAATCTATTGAAGCACCCTGCGCTATTGTGTACGGAGCAGTACATCAACGGGCGGCGGATGCCTGGCGATAAGACAAACGTAATTCGTGTTTCTAACCCTGCCTGCGGTAGCATCATTGCGGAAATCACAGCCGTGAGCGCCGCCCAGACATATGATGCGATCGAGGCCGCTAAAACTGCGTTTCCCGCATGGCGGCGCCTTTTGGCGAAGGAGAGGGGCGCCATTCTTCGTCAGTGGGCCGAGCTGATGATGAAGCATAAAGAAGATTTATCCATTCTTATGACTGCGGAACAGGGAAAGCCATTGGAAGAAGCGCGGGGAGAGATTGATTATGCCGCTGACTTCTTATCTTGGTTTTCGTCTGAGGCGGAACGGATTGAAGGTGAGATCTTGGCGCCCCATAAGCCGGATCGGCGAATGTTTGTCGTTCGAGAGCCTGTCGGCGTAACCGCGGCGGTCACGCCGTGGAATTTTCCATCTGCGATGATTACCCGAAAAGCGGGAGCGGCGCTTGCGGCGGGGTGCCCTATGATCGTGCGTCCCGCCTCCGAAACGCCCTTGTCGGCTCTAGCCTTGGCGGTGTTGGCCGAAGAGGCGGGCGTTCCGCCAGGGGTGTTCAGCGTTGTCGTGGGCGATGGTCGCGAGATTGTGGACGTGTTGATGGAGAGCCAGGATGTTAAAGCTGTTTCTTTTACAGGCTCTACGGAAGTGGGTAAGATACTTATTCGCAAAAGCGCCGAAACTGTAAAAAAACTATCCATGGAGCTTGGGGGGCATGCGCCCTTTATTGTTTTTGAGGATTGCGATCTCGATAAGGCTGTCGCAGACGCCATTGTCGCCAAGTTTACGACAACGGGTCAGGACTGTCTGGCTGCAAACCGGATTTTTGTGCAGCGGTCTATTTATGAGGCATTCTGTGAGAAGTTCATGGCGCAAATGTCATCTTTAAAAGTCGGGCCTGGCTGGAAAGACGGGGTGAACCAGGGGCCCCTCATGAATGCGAGTGCGGTCGCTAAATGTGAAGCTCATGTTGCGGACGCCCTTGCAAAGGGGGGGCAAGTGCTCGTCGGAGGAGAGCGATTGCCGGACTTGGGCGACAACTTCTTCGCGCCAACGGCGTTATCTGGTGCGACAAAGGATATGGCGATCTTTCGGGAAGAGACGTTCGGACCGGTGGCGGCTATTTTCGTCTTTGATACGGAAGAAGAGGTTCTCGCAGCTGCAAACGATACGCAATATGGCCTTGCCTCTTATCTTTATACAAATGATATGAAGCGCATATGGCGTGTTGGCGAGGCATTGGAATATGGCATGGTGGGCGTTAATACGCCATCCTTCACCGGTCCGCCCATTCCTTTCGGTGGATGTAAGCAGTCCGGCCTTGGTCGCGAAGGCGGCGCCTATAGCCTGGACGACTATATGGAGACGAAATATCTCTGCCTGGACGTGACTTAGAATCAATCATCGTTGCAGTATAAGGAATACGTTAAATGGACATGTTACATAACCAAACTCTGGAACAGATTGATCGTGAATCTGTCATTCATCCGTTTACGCCTCTGAAAAGTTTTGCAGAAGGCGATACGCCAGATCCGCGCATTATTGAGGCGGGTAAGGGAATTCGGACGGTGACGACACAAGGCGAAGAAGTGATCGACGCTTTTGCGGGCCTTTATTGTGTAAACATCGGTTATGGTCGTACGGAAGTGGCTGAGGCTGTGTACGAACAGATGAAGAAGCTTGCTTACGTTCATTCCTATGCAATGCAAAGCCATGAACCGGGCATCCTCTTGTCTAAGAAAATTCTCGAATGGGCGCCGGATCATATGCGCCGGGTGTTCTTTGGTCTGTCAGGGTCTGATGCGAATGAAACCCAGATAAAAATTGTTTGGTACTACAATAATGTTTTGGGGCGGCCGGAGAAAAAGAAAATTATTGCGCGCAAGCGCGGCTATCACGGTTGCTCTGTGATGTCGGGCGGCCTCACAGGTTTGCCGTTTTATCACACGGCTTTCGATATTCCGACGGGTCCCATTTTGCATACAACGAACCCGCACCATTATTGGGAAGCCGAGCCCGGCATGACGGAGCGGGAGTTTTCCGCCAAGTGCGCGTTGGATCTTGAGGAACTGATTCTCGCTGAAGGGCCGGACACCGTTGCGGCCTTCATCGCCGAGCCGATGTTGGGCACGGGCGGCCTTATTCCTGCGCCTGAGGGCTACTGGGAGGCGATTCATCCTGTGCTCGAAAAATACGACCTGCTTCTTATTGCCGATGAAGTCGTCACGGGGTTCGGTCGTTTGGGCACGCCCTTCGGCAGCGACTATTACGGTATGAAGCCGGATCTTATGACTTGCGCCAAGGGACTTACGAGCGCGTACTTGCCCTTGTCCGCCTCAATCGTCGGTGAGCGCGTGTGGGATGTATTGCAGAAGGGCGAGGATGAATTCGGCCTCTTCTCCCATGGTTATACGTATTCGTCCCATACTGCGTGTGCTGCGGCGGGGCTCGCGAACCTTAAAGTCATCGAAGATGAAAACCTCATGGACAACGTTAATGAGGTAGGGGGCTATTTTCAGGAGCGTATGCGCGAAACCTTTAACGGCGCGCCGTTTGTAGGCGAGGTGCGAGGCGTAAACCTCCTCGCCGCTATTGAGTTTGTGGCGGACCCGGAGAAAAAGACGCGCTTTGATGCCAATTTGAAAGTCGGTGCTCAACTCTCCGCCGCCTGTCTCGCCGAAGGCGTTATCTGTCGCGCCATGCCCCACGGCGACATCCTCGGTTTCGCCCCGCCGCTTATCGCCACGCGCGATGATGTGGATGAGATTATTGAAAAAGTCGCAAAAGGGGTCGCGAAAATTTCTGCGACATTGTGATTTTACAGGCGTGTTTGATCTCGCCTTTGACGGGCCGCTTTCAGCATAACTTCTGCGATAGGTCGCCGCATATTGAGTGTCCGATGAAGCGGCCCCTCATTGCACGGCTTTAGCAAATAGTGATTGCAGGCTTGGCCTGCCGGGCGGTCGCAAACGATTCTGGGTTCAGCATTTTTGTATTTATGATTGTCTCACCGTCCATCCTGATCTTCAGGGTGGACGGTGTTTGTCTTTTGACCTGACCCCGCCGGTTGCCGGATTTAAGTTTTTTGAAAGATGTCATGTCGTGTGCTCTATGTGTGCGGTGGCAGCGGGAAAGCGTGGAACAAATTGTGTAAATGAGTGCATACGCAAGCGCACGCGTTCGCGCTTGGTTCGTTGAGGGTGTTGAAAATATCTTGAAAAATCAATGCTATAGGATGTGTGTCGCGCCGATGATGGATTGGACGGATCGGCATTGTCGGTACTTTCATCGCGGGCTGTCGGCAAGGGCGCGGCTTTATACGGAGATGGTGACGGCGGATGCGGTGCTGCATGGCGATCGGGCGTATCTGCTGGGCCATGACGTCTGCGAACAGCCCCTTGCGGCCCAGCTTGGCGGATCTCAGCCGGACAAGCTCGCCGCCGCCGCCCGGATTCTTGAGGATTTCGGCTATGCTGAAATAAATCTCAATGTCGGCTGCCCATCGGACCGGGTGCGGTCGGGCGCATTCGGCGCCTGTTTGATGAAGGAGCCTGATCGTGTTGCGGCGTGCGTGGCGCAGATGCGCGCCGCTGTCGATATTCCGGTCACCGTTAAATGCCGCATCGGCGTCGATGATCAAGATCCGTCTGAAACGCTTCCGGGTTTTATGGATACGGTCGCCGCGGCAGGCTGCGATGTTTTTATTGTCCATGCCCGCAAGGCTTGGCTTGAGGGGTTGAGCCCAAAGGACAATCGCACCATCCCCCCCCTTGATTACGATCTCGTCGCAGATGTAAAGGCGGCGCGCCCGGAGTTGACTGTGGTGTTGAACGGCGGGCTTGCGGATCTTGAAAGCTGTGCGGTGGAGCTGGAACGGTTCGATGGCGTTATGCTCGGCCGGGCGGCGTATGAAACGCCCTACGTGCTCGCCGATGTTGATGTTCGTTTGTTTGGAGACGCCGCCGCGCCCGTGTCGCGTCATACTGCGGCGGAGCGCATGATTCCGTATATTGAGCGTCACGTTGCGGCGGGCGGCCGGCCCCATAGCGTGACGCGGCATATGCTTGGCCTGTTCCACGGTGAGCCGGGTGCAAGGGCCTGGCGGCGGATTTTATCGACCGAGGCATCAAAGCCAGGCGCCGACGCCGGAGTTCTCGCCAAGGCCCTTGCCGTTTTCGCCGACGGCCGTGAGGCGGCGGCGTGATCGGGGCGGAGATCGGCGATACATCACTGCTCGTGCTTGGCGTGACGTTGATTGTCATCGGCGGGTTCGCCGGGATTATCGGCGGCATGTTCGGCATCGGCGGCGGCGTCGTCATTGTGCCGACATTATTTGCCTTGTTCGGCGCTTTGGGCGCGCCGGATGCGGTGCGTATGCATGTGGCGATCGGCACGTCCCTCGCCACGATCCTTGTCACCTCGCTCCGGTCTGTGATCGCCCATGCGGAGCGCGGCGCTGTGGACTTTCAGCTGTTACGTCAGTGGGCCCCGCTTATCGCGTTGGGTGCTGTCGTCGGGGCTGCGCTCGCCCGCGTGATTTCAGGGGAGGCGCTTACCCTCATTTTCGCCATGGGCGCTATGGGGGTGGCCGTAAAAATGGCGCTCTCCCCGAACCAGGATATGAGCGGGGGCGCTGCGGAAAAGCACATACCGCCTGTGGTGCGTGCGCCCTTGTCCTTCGGCATCGGCGCAGTGTCGGCGCTGATGGGCATCGGCGGCGGTATCATGGGGGTGATGGTGCTCACCATGGCGGGCCGCACCATCCGCAAGGCCGTGGCGACAGCGGCGGGGTTTGGCGTCGCCATCGCCGTGCCGGGCGCGCTCGGCTTCATTGTCGCCGGATGGGGGGCGGAGGGGTTGCCATGGGGCTCCCTCGGCTATGTCAATCTCATCGCCTTTGCGATCATTTCGGTGATGACGTTTTTAACGGCGCCCACGGGCGTCAAAATCGCCCACAGCGTCTCCATGGGCCTCTTGTCACGCTCTTTCGCCATTTATCTGGCGCTGACGTCGCTGTTGCTGTTCCGGAAGATTTTTGGGTTTTAGAGGAGTGAATTTATAAAGTTAAGAGATTTAGCTTGTTTACTCGATCGTCACCCTGACGAACGTCAGGGTCCAGGGGCCGCTTGCTCAGAATATGCCGCCCCTCGCATCCCAGCTTTCGCTGGGATGACGTACGGTGCGTGTTTCGACGTTATGGGATCCTTATTTGAAACTTGATTCTAAATCTTCTGATTATATTCGCCGACTTCCGGGTGCTGACGAAGGATAGCATCGAGCTCCCCGAACATCGCTTTCATGTTCTCCTCTGAGGTGGGGCTTTCCACCACCACGACCAATTCCGGCTTGTTGGAAGAGGCGCGGATGAGGCCCCAGGTGCCGTCTTCTACCGTGACGCGCACGCCGTTCACGGTGACAACGTCGCGGATCGACTGGCCGATGAGGTGCTCTCCTGCAGCTGCTTTGGCTTTCACCGTGTCGACGACCTTGTCGACCACGCCATATTTCGTCTCGTCGGCGCAGTGGGGCGACATGGTGGGGGAGCCCCAGGTTTTCGGCAGCGCTTTGCGCAGGTCCGACATGGATTTGCCCGGATTGCGGTCGAGCATTTGCAGGATCGCCACGGCGGAGACAAGGCCGTCGTCATAGCCCCGGCCGAGGGGGGCGTTAAAGAAATAATGCCCGGACTTCTCAAACCCGGCGAGGGCCCCCAGCTCATGGGAGCGGCGCTTGATATAGGAATGACCGGTTTTCCAATATTCCGTCTCCGCTCCATTTTTCAGGAGCACAGGATCAGTCATGAACAGGCCGGTGGACTTCACGTCCACCACGAATTTCGCCTTGTCGTGAACGGAGGAGAGGTCCCGGGCCAGCATCACACCCACCTTGTCGGCGAAAATCTCCTCGCCTTCATCGTCGACGACGCCGCAGCGGTCGCCGTCCCCGTCAAAGCCGAGGGCGAGGTCCGCGCCATGGGCGGCGACCGCGTCGCGCATGGCGTGGAGCATCTCCATATCTTCCGGGTTCGGGTTATATTTCGGGAAGGTGTGATCGAGCTCTGCGTC
>JBCDBL010000090.1:0-17996 GCA_039183635.1 Pseudomonadota bacterium | reverse complement strand
CGTCCATAGGCGACGCTGTCTGCACAAGGTGCGAAACTCAAGATTTCCTCCGGCGCCTGTTAGGATGTACGCTTAATTTCCAAGATTTCGATGCGGGTGTTGTTGAAATTCATCTGCGCGACGGCGCCGGGCCTGCGGCGCGCATAAGGACGAGATGTCTTTTCGTGGAATTTTACGGGCCGGGTGTCGTTAACCATACGCGTTGTGTTTCGGGCCGCAAAATGATGTCTTTAAACTGTAGGGACTTTGGGTCGCATCGGTATCGATCTTGAATTGCGTTTCCTGCGTCCCGAAGCTAGTAAAAGAGCCGATTTTTGAAGGAGCGTGAAAAATGGCCTGGTCGCCTGACAGCTGGCGCGGCAAACCCGCAAAGCATATCCCCGAGGATTACCCGGACCCCGCCGCCCTCGGCGCGGTGGAGGCGGAGCTTGCCGTTTATCCGCCGCTGGTGTTCGCCGGGGAGGCGCGGCGCCTGCGCGAGCGTCTGGCCGATGTCGCCGAGGGGCGGGCCTTTTTGCTCCAGGGCGGTGATTGCGCCGAGAGCTTTAAGGAGTTTCACCCGAACAACATTCGCGACACGTTTCGCGTGTTGTTGCAGATGGCGGTGGCGCTCACCTATGGCGCGGCGATGCCGGTGGTGAAAGTCGGCCGAATGGCCGGGCAGTTCGCCAAGCCGAGGTCGTCGCCATTGGAGAAAAAGGGCGATGTGGAGCTTCCGAGTTATCGCGGCGACAACATCAACGGCATGGAATTCACAGCCGAGGCCCGCATGCCGGACCCCCAGCGCCTGTTAAAGGCCTATGGCCAGGCGGCGTCGACGCTGAACCTTTTGCGGGCGTTCGCCACAGGCGGCTACGCTGATCTCAACAACGTGCACAAATGGAATCTGGAGTTCGTCCAGGACAGCTCCGAGGGCGCCCGGTACAAAGAGATGGCGGACAAGATTTCAGAGGCGCTGACCTTTATGCGCGCCTGCGGCGTCACCTCCGATACATCCTCTGAACTGCATGAGGTGGAGTTCTACACAAGTCACGAGGCGCTTTTGCTTGGGTATGAGCAGGCGATGACGCGCATCGATTCCACCTCCGGCCGTTGGTACGATACATCGGCCCATATGGTGTGGATTGGCGACCGCACGCGCCAGCCCGACGGCGCCCATGTGGAGTTCTGCCGCGGCATTGAGAACCCGATCGGCCTGAAGTGCGGCCCCAGCCTGGCGCCGGACGATCTGATGCGCCTGTTGGATATCCTCAACCCGAAAAATGAGGCTGGACGCATCGTTCTGATCGCTCGTTTCGGTCATGAAAATGTGGAAAACGGCCTGCCGCCTTTGGTGCGCGCCGTTAAGGGCGCGGGGCGCAAGGTGGTTTGGTCCTCCGATCCGATGCATGGCAATACGATTAAGGCGGCGAACGGTTATAAAACCCGGCCGTTTGACAACATTCTCGGCGAGGTGCGGTCGTTCTTCGATGTTATGAAGGCCGAGGGCGCCCACGCCGGCGGCGTGCATTTTGAAATGACGGGGCAGGACGTCACCGAGTGCCTGGGCGGCGCCCAGGCGATCACGGAGGGGGATTTGTCTTCCCGCTACCACACCCATTGCGATCCGCGCCTGAACGCCAGCCAGGCGCTTGAGCTTGCATTCTTGATCGCAGAGGGCCTAAGCGCGGAGCGGGCAAAAGCGTCCTTCGCAGCTTAAATCAGACTGCGTGTTCGATCAGACTGCGGGCGAGCGAAGGTTGTCGCTCCGGCAATGGGCTGGAGCGGGCCTTTCAGTCCACGTTTTTTAAGACATCCAATGCTTCGGCGTGGAGTTCGGCGTTCGCCGCAGCGACGATGCGGCCTGAGTAGGCTTCTTGGCCGCGCCAGTCGGTGATGAGGCCGCCGGCGCTTTTTACAACGGGGGCCAGGGCGTGCACATCGTAAGGAGCAAGCCCGGCTTCCACAACGAGGTCGATTTGTCCTAATGCGAGCAAGGCGTAGGCGTAGGCGTCGAGGCTGAACCGCGCCACGCGGGCTCGGGCGGCGAGCGACGCGAAGGCATCGGCTTCCGCTGTATTGAAATAGGCGGTATTGCTTGGATCTGTTGTGGAAATGTGGGCTTTGTCAAGCGTTGCCGATCGTCGGGTTTGTAAAGATTTTGAGGTCGCCCCACGTTTATAGACGCCGCCGCCCGGTGCGCCGATCCAGGTTTCGTCCGTAAACGGTTGTCGTATGGCGCTAAGAACAGGCCGCTCGTCAACATTAAGCGCGACAAGCGTTGTCCAGGTGGGGGCGCCGCAAATAAAAGCGCGTGTGCCGTCTATGGGGTCCAGGACCCATCGAAAGCGACTTTCGGCCGGTTTTTCCGGGCGTTCTTCGCCTAATATTCCGTGGGCGGGATATGTGTTTTCAATGAGCGCGCGCATCGCGTCTTCTGCGGCGCGATCGGCGACGGTCACAGGGTCGAAATCTGAGCCGCCGCCCGATTTGTCGTCCGGCTCGGCGCCGTTGCGAAAATAGGGCAGAGCGGCTTGTCCGGCGGCGTTCGCCAGTGTTTCTGCGAACCTGGACAGGTCCGTTATCTCGTCATCGGAGAAGATGTCAGCATGTGGGGAGAGGTTGGCCATGGGGGCTCCGGTCTGGCGATGGAATCACCAGACCGTGCCACAGCGTCGCCCCCGCGGCAAAGACCTCAGTGCAAAAGTTAAACGCCGCCGGCCAAAGCTTTGGCGAGATCAAGAAGGCGCCGGCGCGGTTGCTCTTGAAGGCCGTAATAAGCGCGGACGAGGTCGATCGTTTCTTTTTCCGCGAAGACGTCTCCGCCGATAATGATCTTTTCCGCATCGCCGGACGGCGCTCTGTCGTCGATGCCTTCAAAGAAAAAGGACACCGGCACGTCCAGCGCGCGGGCGAGACTCCAAAGCCGGCTTGCGCTGATGCGGTTTGCGCCGCTTTCGTATTTTTGGATTTGTTGGAATTTTATGCCGACCGCCGTCGCCAGTTGTTGTTGCGTCATGCTGAGAAGGCAGCGCCGCTGACGCAGACGTTTGCCGACATGCAGGTCTATTGGATTGGCCATTACTCTATACTCCCCGCTGCTCCGTCTTTTGGGACCTGGGCGTTGTGCTACTACGAGACGGCTATTGCGCCGTCGGGATCGTCTACATGCTGCCTAGCAACAGCCGTACCGCTTTAACGAGTATGACAACGAACAAGGTCGGCGATGGGTTGCGTTGCTTCGGGGTGTCAGCGGGCCATACACAAGGGGTGTAAACTTCTTTTACAAACCTTCTGTAATCGCTTGCAGATGAAAAAAATATATAAACAATTACAGTTGCTTATAGGGTTTATTTGAAATGGCCTATAATTTGCAAAGACAGTTCACGAAACGCACATTGCTTTCATTCACCAACTTGACCTCAGGGGAGAGATTTATGTTTAAAAAAATCGCATCTGGCTTCGCCGCCATTGCTGCGATGGGAATCGGCGCCGTTCAAGCGGCCCCGATCGAAACGGCGCTTAGCATCGTGATCGACGGTTCCGGCAGCATCGGCAGCTTCAATTTCGGCGTACAGCGCGACGCTTACGCTGCCGTCATCGGCAACAACACGATCGTTAAGGCTGACGGTTCTGTTGTCGTTAACGTTGTCCGCTTTTCTTCAAGCGCAACCGTTATCCAATCTGCAATTCGCATCGAAGACGAAACTGACCGTGCAACAGTGATCAGCGCGATCAACGGCATGAGCTTCACGGGCGGCGGCACGTCCATCGCATCCGGCGTGAACTCCGGCGCCGGCGACATGGACGCGTTCCTGGGCGGCATCGCTTCCGGCGAGTTCGCTTCTGACTTCCGCAAGCTTATCGATGTTTCCACGGACGGCTTCCCGAACTTCGGCGACCCTGTCGACGCCGCCGTCAACGGTGCAGTTGCTGCGGGTTATGCGCAGATCAACTGCCTCCGCATTGGATCCGGAAGCTGTGATTGGAACCGCGATGGCGTTGACCTCGATTTCACGGCAACGACATTTGCTGATGTTGAAGCCGCTCTGATCCGGAAAATCGGTCAAGAACTCGGCACGACGCCGGTTTCCGAGCCTGGCGCCCTGGCCCTGTTCGGCCTCGGCCTGCTCGGCCTCGGCTTTGCTGCGCGTCGTCGCGCATAAGTCGACTTTAAAGACTTAACGAAAACGGCGGTCCTTTGGGCCGCCGTTTTTTATTGTTCCATCAAAAACCTTCACCTTTGTTGGAGGATTGGACGGGTTTTACATTGTCGTCGGCAGACCGCACTGAGCGATACGTTTGTCATCGGCATGAAGTTTGTCTGGCGGTTTTTCCTCCCCCGCTCGGGCGGGGGAGGTGGGCCGCGCGGTACGCGCGGGTCGGAGGGGCATGCGATCTGCGTGCTTAAAAAGGCGGCTTTTGGCGTATAGGCGACATCCTGGCCCCCTCCGTCGGCTGACGCCGACACCTCCCCCGCCGTGCGGGGGAGGGAGAGCGCAGGGCGTGTCGTAATTCGGGGCCGCTTCTGGCGGTCCCAGGCGAAGCGTTTCAAGCCTCTCCCTCTGGTCGGAGGTTAATGAATTTGCGTTTCCGATGCCCAAAAAAACGCCGTACAGACACGGAGACGAAG
Source organism: Pseudomonadota bacterium (assembly GCA_039183635.1). Lineage (GTDB taxonomy): Bacteria > Pseudomonadota > Alphaproteobacteria > Caulobacterales > Parvularculaceae > JBCDBL01. Next base: position 13,384 of record JBCDBL010000090.1, on the reverse strand, counting down.
GTTTACGCAAATCGGTGAGACCGTTTTGCTGTGGGCCGCTTTAAAGGGCTGCGCTTTCCTTCGCCCGACGTTTTCGCATATGGGGCTCCAGCTCTTTTTTGCGCAGTCGGATCGATTGCGGCGTCACCTCCACAAGCTCGTCATCGTCGATATAGGCGATCGCCTGTTCTAATGAGAGAATGCGCGGCGGCGTCAGGCGCACGGCGTCGTCCTTGCCGGCGGCGCGGATGTTGGTGAGCTGTTTCGCCTTCAACGGGTTTACGTCGAGGTCTTCCGGCCGGGAATTTTCGGCGATGATCATGCCTTTATAGACCTTCTCGCCGGGATTGATGAACATGGTGCAACGTTCCTGAAGGTTGAACAGGGCGAACGGCACAGCCTCCCCATCGCCATTTGAGACGTAGACGCCGTTCCGTCGTCCCTCAATGGCGCCTTTATGGGGGCCATATTCTAAGAACAAGCGGTTCAAGACGCCGGAGCCCCGCGTGTCCGTTAAAAACTCTCCATGATAGCCGATCAGAGCCCTGGCCGGGGCGTGCATGACGATGCGGGTCTTGCCGCCGCCGGAGGGACGCATGTCCTGCAGCTCAGCCTTGCGCTGAGTGAGCTTTTCGATAACCGTTCCGGAAAACTCGTCATCGACATCGATGACGACCTCTTCCATTGGCTCCTCCAACGTTCCATCTTCGGCCTTGCGCAGCAAAACCTGCGGACGGGAGATGGCCACCTCGAAGCCCTCGCGGCGCATGTTCTCCACCAAAACGCCGAGTTGCAGTTCGCCGCGCCCCGCCACTTCGAAAGCTTCACCGCCCGGGGTGTCTTTCACATGAATGGCGACGTTTCCTTCCGCCTCCGCCATAAGCCGCGCGCGGATCACGCGGGATTGCACTTTGTCGCCTTCGCGCCCGGCAAGGGGGGAATCGTTTACAGAGATCGTGATCGACAGGGTGGGCGGGTCCACCGGTTGCGCCCGCAGCGGCGCATCTATGGCGACATCGCATAACGTGTCGGCGACAGACGCCTTTTGAAATCCGGCGAGGGCGACGATGTCTCCTGGACCGGCTTCGTCAATGGGCTGGCGCTTGAGACCGCGAAAGGCGAGCACCTTGGAGATCCGCGTCCGTTCCACTTCCGCGCCGTCTCGCGCCAGGGCCTTTAGCGTCACGCCCGGTTTTGCGACTCCCGAAACGATCCGCCCCGTGAGGATGCGCCCCAAAAACGGATCGGCCTCCAGGGTCGTGGCGAGCACTTTAAACGGTTTTGTTTCAGCCGCCTCTTCAACATCCGGCGCCGGCACATGGGCGAGAATGCGTTCGAAAAGGGGTTTTAGATCCGTACGGTCGCCGTCCAGCTGTTCGCTCGCCCACCCCTCTTTGCCGGAGGCGTAGAGCACAGGAAAGTCGAGCTGTTCGTCATCGGCGTCGAGGGCTGTAAACAGATCAAACGCATCATCCAGCACTTTGTCCGGATCTGCGTGGGGCCGATCCACCTTATTCAGAACCACGATGGGTTTCAGACCAAGGGCGAGGGCTTTGGACAAAACGAACTTGGTTTGCGGCATCGGGCCTTCTTCGGCGTCCACCAGCAACACGACGCCGTCGACCATGGACAGGATGCGCTCCACCTCGCCGCCGAAATCGGCGTGTCCCGGCGTGTCCACAATGTTCAGGCGCACGGCCCCATGGGTCGGGCTGTCCCATTCGACGCTGGTGCACTTGGCGAGAATGGTGATGCCCCGCTCTCGCTCAATGTCATTAGAGTCCATAGCCCGCTCCGCCATTTCGGCGTTGGCGCGCACCGCGCCGGACTGGCGCAGCATTTCGTCGACGAGCGTGGTTTTGCCGTGGTCGACATGGGCGATGATGGCGATGTTACGCAGGGCCATGGGCGCGCTTTCCTTGAATGCAAAAGACTGCCTGACATGCGATGCGGCGGGGCTGAGGTCAACGGATTTTTCGCCGACAGCGACAATCGAACGCGAATTGGGCGGAGCTCCGGAAGCCTTGGCCCTCTAAGGGGGCTGGCCAATTCTGCACGCTGATCCGATAAATGATGTGATCGGCGCCGTCAGCCCGCGTGATGTCGTCGGAAAGCACGGCGCTGATCCGTGTAAATTGGTAAAGTCACTTAAAGCGTCTCCTGTTCAATCGGAATCAGGCAGACGCTTTAAGTTTTTGTTTTTTCGCATTTGCGGACGGCCAACCGTATACGCTTGGCCTGGAAAGGCTTTAGGGTTCGTTACGTTTCAAGCCGGCCTCGTTAAGGCGCCATAAAAGGGTGTCGATCCGATCTTGGCCGAAAAAAGACTCTTCCCCGAGCACCATGAGAGGCACGCCCCAATGGTGCTTCATCTGGTCAGCCTCGTTTTCTTTAATCTCGGCTTTTACATCCTCCGTATGGGTCTCGGACCATTGGTGCAACGCCTCGAATTCACAACCGGCAGCGTTGAGGGCGTCTTTTAATGCATCGCCAAGATGCCAGTCCGGCTCGCCGCTCCATATGCGACGGGATATGGCTTGTGCTGCGGCGAGGCCTTTGCCTGCACGCTGTGCAGCGACGCCAAGGGACATGAGCCTGTCAATATGGGGCTGTTCGCGGGCGACGACACCGGTTGTAAGATCCATGTCGACCGGGTCGGGCTGCGGCAGTGAAATCTTGACGCCTAAGCGTTCGCCTTCGCGCGCCAGATCATGCAGCATGTAAGGGAGGAACTGCGGCCGAGCCTTCTTAAAAAAGTCGGGTTCCCGCAGGGCCAAGGGCCGCACGACGCGCAATCTGGCGTCTACGGTGTAATCTGTCGCAATATTCACAAGACGGTCGACTGCAAGGTAGGCATAGGGGCTGCGAAAAGACCAAAATATATCAAGGCGCATGGCGCACGCTTTCACTGTTTGATTTCAGATCGGAGGCTGGACCCGTAAGGTGCGAACGGTTCGATCAGAGTTTGGACGCCGTAAGGCTGGCGACGCAAGTGCGCCGACGTTCTTAATCGAAACAATTTTGGCTTAATCGAAATAATTTTGGAGGGCGGCGGCCGTCGGGCGCGCGTAAAGAGAGCTGTGTGTTGGTTTGCCAGAACATTTCATTTTTCTAAGCGACGCCCGCCTCCCGAACTCAGATGGTTTTTTCCATACGATTGTGACCATAAAGGCACTTTTTGCAGTTGATAATAATTCGCAATAATTTATATCTTCGCCTGACGATGAATTTACATTTAAATTGCAATGTTAGTTAAAGGTGAAGCCGGAAAATGAAACAAAATCTAGTGTTGAAACTCACGGTTGGTTCGGCGGCTTTGATGGCTGCGACGTATGGGACGGGGTACGCGCAGACGGCGGTGAATGAACAAGCAGGCACAGATGACGATGATGTCATCGTGGTCACCGCGACGCGCCGTGCGCAAAAAATCAATGAGATCGCCCGTTCGGTCATTGTCATCGACCCGGAGGCGCTTGAGGTAAACCTTGCCAAAACCTCGAATGTCGCTGACATACTCGGTTTGGCCGTGCCGGGGTTCGGCGCGCCGACCCAAAATGACCTGATACGAACGAACACTTTGCGCGGACGCGAACCGCAATATCTGATCGATGGCGTGCCGCTGGACTTCAATGGCGGTTCTGCATTTCGCACAAGTCCGCTCACCAAATTTGATCCGGAAACCCTTGGTCAGATCGAGGTGCTGTACGGGCCGACCTCGATCTATGGCGCCGGCGCCGCCGGCGGCGTGATTCAGTTCTTTACCCGTGAGGCGGCGGATAAACCGATCGAAGCGGAGCTTCGGCACCAGATCCAGTTTTATCCCGGTGCGCCGCAGCCGCTGGATGAATCATCCTTAAGCTGGAAATCATCGGGCCTTATCTCTGGCACGATTGAGAATTTCGACTACGTCGCGCAAGTCTCCTTCGATGCGCAAAACGCCCAGTTCGATGGGGAAGGGAATATCTCCGGTCCGACCTATTTCGGGTTTTACGATACGACGAACTACTTCTTGAAGGCGGGCTACGATATTACGCCGACCCAACGCCTTCAGGCCGTCTATAACCTGACCGAGCTTGAAGAAGATGACAGAACGTTGGAATTTCTTGCCAACGACAGCGGTGAAGCGATCGCCGTATTCGATGAGGGCGGCAACACCATTACATACAATGAAAACGAGCCATCCGATGAGAAACAGTTTTTCACTATTCGGTACGACCATACGGATCTTTTTGGCGGCGCATTCTCAGCTGTCTATTACAATCGAAAAGACGAACTGATCAGTCCTTTTATCGACTTGCGGCTTGCGCAGCTTGTTTTTATTGCCGAGCAACCTGAGTTTCCGGACAATTATCAAACGCTGCAAGTCTTTGAGGGCAGCGGTTTTCGCGTTCAGTATAGTCGTGACGTCGGCGAACGATTTAGTTTTATCGTTGGTGCAGACTATGACGAGCAAGAGATCAATCAAACGTCTTTCGTATATCAGCTTCCTCCTGATTTTTCCGACACCCTGATTCTGGGGCCGGTCATAGAAGATTTGTTCTTTACACGCCCTGTAGATTTAGAGACATTCGGCGTTTTCGTTCAAGGCGATTTTGAGGTGACCGACAAACTTCGCCTCACAGCCGGCCTGCGTTATGAGGAGCCTGACTTCTCAATTGAAGGCGGTATTACAACTTTTGAACAAACTTACATCAATGGTACGCGCGTCAGCAGGTTAGGGGCGAAAGGGTCCTCTGACGGTTTTGCCTACAATATCGGTTTTACATACGATGTTACCACTCAGTTTACCGCTTATGCGAATTTCGCCCAAGCTGTTGAGTTGCCGAGCCTGATATCCCTTGGCCGACTGCTTCCGGTTGAAGGTCAAATCCAAGGGGACGAGGCGATAGAGCCGCAAATTATCGACAATTACGAAGCAGGCTTCCGCGGTGCGTTTGGTCCGGTGAACTATAGTTTTGCAGCGTTTTTCTCTGAATCGGAGTTTGGCGAGACCTTTCAGTTCGACGCCGATGGTTTCGGCGAGTATTTAAGGGCGCCGGAAGAGATATATGGGCTTGAAATCGCGGCTGATTGGGAGGTCACAGACAGTTTTAACTTGTCTAGCGCTTTTTCCTGGAGTGAGGGCGAGTTCGACGCAGACGGCGACGGGCCTGGAGGATTTGCGGCGATTTCCAGCCTTGAGATACAGCCCTGGAAGGCCACTATATTTGGTGATTATCAGTTTAACGACAAAACGTCAGCGAACTTCCAGTTGCTCGCCATCGGTGATCGCGATTCTGCTTTGGAGGACGGAACCGACACATTCGAGATTGAGGGCTACTATTTGCTGGATGCCGGTCTCGTTCAGGAGGTTCCGTTCGGCGTTGTGAGCCTGCAGGTTACAAACTTGCTTGATCGTCAGTACTTGACGCCGGCGTCGCAAACATATCGTAGCAGTGCGTTTTTCAACAGTCGCGTGAATCCAGCTCCTGGACGTGCAATTACGATTGCGTATCAGGCGACATTCTAGAGCGCGTTGCGTGTGACTTGGATCAGACGAAGGTCGTCTCACGCGCTCATAATAAAGATTCTAGCGCGTGTCACGCAAAAGTGGATACCGGTTTTGCGTAAAAGACACGCGTAAACAAAGACCTAGAGCACGTCATATGAATCCAATTAAATGAGACGTGCTCTAGGGCCGTTTGCAGACAAACGAGAAAGGCAAACGGCTCTAAAGCATTTCCAGGTCAAGTGTGTACGGTTGGACGTCCGGAAATGCGAAAAAACAAAGACTTAAAGCGTCTGCCTGATTCCGATTGAAGAGGAGACGCTTTAGGTGCTTAGTCCATCATTTTCGCCGAGCGCAGCCAGAATTCTTCATCAAAACCAGGGATTTCGAGGTTGGCGATGAATTGACGGGCGCCCGCTTCCCATGAGAATTTCATCGCATGTTCCCGGGCGTCTTGGGGGTCTGCGTTCTCCCATGCGGTCATGCATGCGACGCGTAAATCTTCATTGAGGCTCCCTGCGCCTTTGGGCGCATCTGCGAGAATTTCAGAAGGTCCGCGTACGGGATATGCAGCGACAGGAACGCCGCATGCCAAGGCCTCAACATTTACCAGGCCGAACGTGTCTGTACGTGAGGGGAAAACAAAAACATCCGACGCTTGATAATGGGCTGTCAAATCAGCCTCATATTTGGGGCCGGTGAAGACCGCATCCTTATATTTTTCTTTCATTTCCTCATAAGACGGACCGTCGCCAACAATGACCTTCGTGCCAGGAAGGTCAAGCTCCAGAAAATCCTCAATGCTTTTTTCGACTGCAATTCGACCGACATATAGCCAAATTGGCCTTGGCAGGTGGTCGAGTAGCTCCTTGGAGCCGGGGGTGAAAACGGAGGTGTCGACGCCGCGCGCCCACAACTTCATATTTTGAAAACCCCGTTCGGTAAGTTCTTCCCTCAAAGACGGTGTCGCCACCATCATTGTCTCGCCGTATTTGTGGAAGTCTTTCAGGACGGCGTAGCCCCAGTCGATGGGCAGGTTGAACCTTGCGTTCACATACTCAGGAAAGCGCGTATGAAAAGAGGTTGTGAAGGGATAATTCCGTCTTCGGCAGAACCGCCGTGCGGCGCGACCGATCGTGCCTTCCGTCGCAATATGTATGGCGTCGGGCTTAAACTCGTTAATAAGCTTCGCCACCTTGCGATTCGGCAGAATCGCGAGCTTAATTTCCGAATAGGTGGGCATCGGCAACGTGTGGAATTTATCCGGCGTTATGTACATCACCTCGTTGCCGAAACTTTCCAGAATTTGACCTAGGGTGTCGAGCGTTCGGACAACACCGTTCAGTTGCGGCTTCCATGCGTCCGTTGCGATCACGATTTTCAGACCGCTTTGGGCGTTCGGCATGGCGAACTTTTGCCGCGGCCTAGTGATGCGTCGAACGCCAGCGCCTAATCGGCGCAGGGGTCCTTTACGGTCCTTATTATCCGGTGCGGCGGGCGTCGTATCATTTGGCTGCGTCATCATGGGCCTAAGAACTTGTGATTGTTTCGACAGGCCTCAGAGGCGATGCCGATAGGATTTTAAAACCGACAAGCCCTTAACCCACCTCGCCGAGGAACTCAAATATCTGTTATAACATTTTGGCGATGCAACATTTTTGCGGTCAGCAGATTGGAAAAGCTCAAAAAGCGTAGGTTTTTGAGATTAAAAATCGTGTTGCGGCGCAAAAATCTTTGCTTGCTCTCTAGTCCTGGATGTTCTATAAATACTGCATTGATGACACGTTGTGTTGTCAATATGCCCTTCTTGGGCGTTTCCTCCCTAAACTCAGGCCGCTCTTCGTGATGCGGCCTTTTTTTTGGTTATCGATTGAGCGTTGAAATGTCGACTGCGCCAAGCGTGTCTATAAGCTTGCGCATATCGGCGCGCACATTTGCAAAGCCGGGGAGCAGGCGCATTGCGCTTTCATCCATATACAGCCCACGATTAATCTCAATTTGAAGCGCATTCACGCCTTTATCGGGTTTGCCGTAATGGCTTGTCGTATATCCCCCGGCATATGGGGCGTTGCGCGCGACGCGATACCCGAGACCGGAAAGAGTCTGCTCGGCAAGATCGGTGACGGCCGCAGCGCAGGCGCCGCCATACCGGTCGCCCAGGACAATATCCGCCGCCGACGGCCCCCCAGCGCCGTCTCCAACGCCGCCGCATGACGGCATCGAATGGCAATCGATAACGATCGCGCCGCCGAATGCGGTCTTCGCAGCGTCTATGAGGCGTGTCAGGGCTGCATGGTACGGGGTATGGCACCTTTGGATGCGTCGCTTGGCTTCCGCAAAGGTCAATTTGCGTCTGTAAATCTCAGCGCCTTCTGCGACGATGCGCGGTATCGCGCCAAGTCCGGCCGCCACACGGGTCGAACGACTGTTTACGTAGGACGGTAAAGGATCTGCGAACATACGCGGGTCGAGTTCGAAGGCTTCCCGATTAACATCGACATAGGCGCGGGGGAACAGCGCGCACAACAATGGCGATCCTGCTGCGGGGGCGTCCTGAAAAATTTCATCGACAAACCCGTCTTCCGATCGCCGCAGGCTTAAAGGGTCGAGACGGGCCGCCTCGATGAGGTCTGTGGGGTAAGCGCGTCCGGAATGGGGGGAGGCGAAAATCGCGGGTGAGGTTAATTTTTCCGGTTTTACAACAACAATAGCGGGATCGGGCAAGGTCGTCGTTCGGTCGTTCGGCGTCTGGCGAGTGTCGCCGCTCGGCGCCGCCTTATCTCCGTGAGCCTCATATGCGTCGTTTTTCAGCATCGTTTACCTAAAACAGTCGCCCGGCAGGGTCGTTCTTTAACACTATATAATGATACAATAAGCCTTGCATCTGTGTCAGCTGCACCAGCGGTGTTTTTTGCGATTCATTTTCAATTAGCGCATTTGGCAAGCATCTTGCGACGAAGCGGCGGACCAGTATAGGACTGGCGATGGTTTGGTTCCCTTTGGGGCGGCATAAAACGGGTTAATCTCGCATGGCGACAATTTTATTGGCTGAAGACGACGAATCAATGCGGCGCTTTTTGAAGAGCGCTTTGGAAAAAGCAGGCCATGTTGTGGCCGACGCCGGCCAGGGAGACGAGGCGCTTACGGAGCTTCAATTGCGTCATTTCGATCTTTTGCTGACGGATATCGTGATGCCGGTGATGGATGGCATAGAACTCGCGCGCAGGGCGTCTGAAATCGATCCTGATTTAAAGATCATGTTCATCACAGGCTTCGCCGCTGTGGCGTTGAACCCATCGAACAGGGCGCCGGAGGAAGCAAAAGTTCTATCGAAGCCATTCCATTTGCGCGAGCTGGTCCAAGAGGTCGATAAAATGATCGCCGCTTAGCTGTGTTGCGCAAAAGGTCTAACACTTGTTCGACCGTAAAACCAAGGCCTGGAGCACGCCCATATGAAACCGATTAAACGAGACGTGCTCTAGGATCTGGGGCTGTCCATTCTCGTCTTGCCAGATGCAGTCCCAACCGCTATATCACCCAATCTGTTTTGCGGCGTCTCGCCGCTGGCGGGGCGCGTAGCTCAGTGGGAGAGCACTACGTTGACATCGTAGGGGTCGCAAGTTCAATCCTTGCCGCGCCCACCATTGAAATCAATGACTTAGCGAATTTCCATTTCATCATCATGATCCGCCTCCGGAATGACACCGGTGTAAATGAAATTATGTTCTTGTTTAGAGTGGTTCCGGCTACAGACTTTTTAGGGTTCGGACATGCGCTTCCAAGACGGAGCGGCTGATCGTGTCTGTAAACACTGAACCGGGGTCTGCAATAAGGCTCCCCAGTATTTTATCGTCGTACTCTTGTCCGGGACTTGAGGGAGAGAGCCGTTTGCGTTCGATGGGATTAGACGAACCGTCGTAAACGGCTCTCCCTCTTGCCTGAAATCTGCTCCAGCTGAATTTTGGCGGCGTGATACGCGGTTTTTCGCCGTTTGTGCAGTCAGCGCTTGCTGCGCAGTTCGATTAAGCCAGGCTATTTCTGGTTGAAAACATCACATCGATTTAAGCGTCTCGGGCAAGCGTCGGCTGTCGCGGGCGGCCTGAAGCGTTTGAGCGCTGCTTCGTGTCCATGTTACGATCGCCTCTCACAAACTCTGGGTCAATTAAAACCAGAATATGAGGGGACATCGTGACGGCATGCTCATGTGGGGGCCTTCAGGCGCACAGCCGTTAGGCGCCGGGCGGGACCGGCTTGCCGCCGCCCTGTTTGCGGTGACGGTCTGTCATGCGGCGGCCGCTGCGGCGGAGGCCAAAAGAACATTCTCCATCCCCGCAGGACCGGCGACGGAGACGATGGCGCGCTTCGCCAGCGATGCAGGGGTCAATGTAATCGCCGCGCCCGGCCTTCTGGAACGGACGGCGACGCAAGCCGTTGAAGGTGAAATGTCGCCGCAAGAAGCGCTTCAGCGGATGCTGGACGGGGCGGGCGTGCGGGCGCGGTATGCAGCCCCTGGCGCGGTTGTCGTCACCCTTGCCGAAGAGCGCAGTGCAGCCAAAACAAAGGATGACGTCTCATTTGGGGGGAAGTCATCAGTCAACGTCAATGAGATTGTCGTAGTCACCGCGGCGCGGCGGCCGACCGATATTTTTAAAACCCCGATCAGCGTCACCGCCTTTGGCTCTGAAGAGTTCGTCAACAATTGGGGGGATGCGTATGCAGACTTGTCTGGTTCTGCGCCTGGCGTTTCGGTTGTGGAGGCGGCGCCTGGGCGTGGCGACATCTTGATTCGCGGCGTATCGAGCCTTAGCGGCGTCGGCGAGCCGACTGTCGGCGTCTATGTCAATGACACGCCCGTCTCCGTTCAAGGTCTGCAAACCGCATTCGATTTTGTCGATTTGCAACGGGTAGAGGTTTTGCGTGGTCCCCAGGGCGTCAATTATGGCGAGGGCGCTTTGGCGGGCGCTGTGCGTCTCATCTCGCACCCCGCCGAAATCGGCGTGCGTCAATCGCGTCAATCGGTGGAGTATCTCGCGAATGATTTTGACGCCAGCGGCGGCGGCGGCGACATGATGTTCAATATTCCGCTTTCGGAGCGGAATGCTGTGCGTATCGTTGCTTACGCCCGCCGTCGGCCGGATTTTTTTGAAGGGGCCGGCGGTCTTGAAAGGTTTGGCGCGCGCGGCGCGTTTCGACGCGAAGGGGAGGCCGGCTCGGCCCTGGACATTATGGTGTGGGGGCAAGATGCGACCCTGGACGGCTCCGCCTTGTCGCCGTCGCCGAACGGAAACGGCCCGGCCGCGGCGGGATTTAACGAAGTATTTTCAGACGCGTTTTTTCTAGCCTCTGCTTCTGCGACGACATCGATGGGGGGAGGCGGGCTGACGTTCTCCGCGTCTTATTTTGAAAAAGACGCGCACCTTTCTGAGCGGAGCATCGTTGGCGGACAGGTGGATGATGTTGCTCAGTCTACGTTGTCGTATGAGACGCAAAGAATGACAGCAGAGTTACGGTTCGACAGCCGCGCGTTTGATGTTTTTTCCTGGAACGCCGGCGTGTTCTTCAACGAGGAGCGCGATGAAGCCGACCTTGGGTTGATTGTCGCGCAAAACGGCGATGCGTTCACGTCTTTAAGTCTGACCGATCGGACGACAGCGGCTGTTTTTGGCGGTGTGCGGGCTGCGTATGACTCCGGTCTGGAGCTGGAGGCGGGTTTAAGGGTGTCGTCAGAGCAGGCTGATTTTGGCGGGGAAGGCGCCCTTATCGTTGGCGATCAAACCTTTTTTCGCGGGGCGGCGGACGACCTGTGTGAAACGCTGACCACGTTCCGCGTAAGCGCCGGGCGTCCCGTCGGCGATCAGCTCTATCTTTACTCGGCGATCGCAGACGGCGTGCGTTCCGGCGGATTTAACCTGCTTGCCGATGAAGGCCAGCCGGCGACTTTCGACGCCGATCGCATACGCAGCTATGAAGCCGGCGTGCGGTGGCGCAATCCAGATATGGGCCTTTCGGCGTCAGCGATTGCGTTTCGTCTTGATTGGGACGATGTGCAAGTCGATCAGTTCGACGATGCTGAGTTGACATCGTTTCTCGCCAATGCCGGTAAGGCGAAGAGCGAGGGCGTTGAGGTTGAGGCGCGGTGGCGTCCGATAGACGGTTTGACGCTGACTGGCGCCGCCACGGCGTTGCGCGCACGTTTTGAAGACGGCGCCGGTGTGTTTACTGAGGGCGAACGGTTGCCGAACACGCCGGAGCGGACCTACGCCGTCTCGGCCGAGTATCGGCGCCCCCTTGGCGCGGGGGATGCGCAGGTGTCGCTCAGTTACCGCCATGTCGGCGAGAGCGTGCTGACGGGTTTGCAGATCAATCAAGAGCGACAGCCGGCGTATGGCTTGTTAAATGTCAGGACGCGTTACGCCGTCGGCGGCCTTGAAGGCTCTTTTTTTATCGATAATGCGACGGATGAGCGTGCTGTCCTTTTGTCCGCGCTTCAGACCCGAGGCGGCGTCTTCTTCGACACGCCGCGCACCTTCGGGATCTCCCTGACAGCCCGCTATTAATTTATCGGTCAGGGTGGGGACGAGAAGGGCCCCGAACGTCATATCTCAATAGTCTTAAATGTTGGACGGACGATTGGGGAATGGGCTTGTGCTGCTGAAACGCATCGTTTTGTGCATCGGCGCCGCCTGTCTTCTCCTGTTGGGCGTCAGCCTTTATAAATATGCAAGCGTGACGGAGCGCATCTACGCGCCCGCCCGCGCGCCGGTTTGGGAGGCGCCCGATAGCCGCCATGCGGCGGAGCGCCTCGCCGCCGCGATCCGTTTTCGCACGATCGCTGCGTTGGACGGCGCGCCGCAGGCGCCTGCAGACTTTACGGCTTTTCAGAACTATCTGACGGTTGCTTTCCCGCGCGCCCATCAGGCGCTCGGCTTGCGCAAGGTGAACGGTCACGGACTTTTATACACGTGGCCGGGGCGCGACCGCACGGCTGCGCCGGCGATCTTTCTGGGCCACTATGATGTCGTTCCGGCGGATGAAAGCGCCTGGTCCGTTCCGCCGTTTAAGGGCGTCGTGCAGGACAGCTTTATATGGGGGCGGGGGGCGCTGGACGATAAGGGCGGCGTGCTCGGCCTCCTTGAGGCTGTGGAAGGTCTCGCCCGAGCCGGGTTTCAACCAAATCGAACGATTTACTTCGCCTTCGGATTTGACGAAGAGGTGGGCGGGCGCAATGGCGCGGCCAACATCGCCAGGCTGCTCGCTGAAGACGGCGTACGCGCTGCTTTTGTTTTGGATGAAGGGCCGACCATTACGGTCGGCGTTGCGCCAGGGGTTGCGCGACCGGTGGCGTTGGTTGCCGTTGCAGAGAAAGGGCGCGCGACCTATCGGCTGACCGCAACCGGCGCGGCGGGCCATTCCTCCGCACCGCCGTTTAAAACATCAATCGGCCGGCTCAGTCATGCGGTAACGGATCTTATCGATCATCAGCCGCGCCCTCGATATTCCGGCTTAACGGCGGGTATGTTTCTAACTCTTGCGCCAGATTTGCCGTTGGCGGAGCGCTTTGTTGTCGCCAACGCCTGGGCGACGCGTCCGCTGTTGTCTTGGGTTTTAGGGGGCGATCCTGCGCTTGCCGCTTTCTTGCGCACGACGACAGCGCCGGTGTTTTTATCTGCAGGCGACGGGACGCAAAACGTTGTTCCGGGGGAGGCGCAGGCGATTGTTGACTTCAGGATTGCGCATTCAGACAGCCTGGAGGCTCTGCAACGGCGTGTCGAGGCGGCGGCGAAGCCTTACCACGTCTCCGTCGAGCGTCTTGAGGGGGCGATTGCGCCGACGCCGATCGCTGATACGGACAATGACGCATTCGCCGCCATCGCAGGCGCGATACGATACGCTTTTCCTGATGTAATCATAGCGTCG
>JBCDBL010000089.1:0-18047 GCA_039183635.1 Pseudomonadota bacterium | reverse complement strand
TTCAGAGTTGTTCCGTCATCCCGGACGTTACACGCGCCCAAAACCCATAGGTTTTGGTGTGCGCGTGTTAGCGCCGGGATCTGTCTCCGCGTGTCTGAAATCTGTTGCACCAGATCCCGGATCGCTCGATTTTCTAACCAAATCAAAGATTTGGAGAAAACCGGCGTCCGGGATGACCAGATATATTGATGAACCTCAACAAGCCCTAAAGCGTCTCTTCTTCAATCGGAATCAGGCAGGCGCTTTAAGTCTTTGCTTTTTCGCATTTCCGGACGGCCAACCGTACACACTTGACCTGGAAATGCTTTAATCTACACGATCGCTATTGAAACTCCGTCCCCCTAGGTAGTAAAAAAGACTTCCTATCAAAAAGACTATTGGTGAATATCGCAACGCAATGCGTAGTGAATCTTCACCATGGGCTGAAGCAAGCATGTCGCTCGCTATACCGATCAACCACGGCCCCAATCCCTGCCCAAACAGAGCAGATACGAACATGACGACCGCAACAGCGACGCCTCGTTTACGCGCTGTGACTGTCGACTGAATACCCGCGGATGCTGGACCGACGGTAATGCCAATTAGAAAGCTTGCCATGGAAGCAAAGACGATAGCGGTCAAGAGAGTTTGAGCTGTAAACAACGCCACATAGCAAACTGCAGCCAAAGCATTCATCGCCCCGGGGAGCCAAAGCTCCCAACGACGATCGGCTTTTAAAAGTTTTGGGACGAGCACTGCACTGACGATAAGGCCGACCGCCATTGTAAGCCCGACTATAGGCCCGTAAATAAGGCCAACCTGCGTCAAGGACATGCCCAAAGAACGTATGAGATAGCTCGGCAGCCAATAGCCGATCCCATACATGCAAAATAGACTGATGGAGTATGCGAACGTAATAAAAATAAATGTCCTATTGCCCGACAATGTACGGATCGTCTCGACGAGACTTGGCGCTTCGGCGGCTTGAACCTCAGCGCCTTCAAAGCGTCCGCGCAATGGCTCCTTCACGGTGAACCAAACTCCAAGCGCTAACAATAGTCCTGGTATCCCGAACAAAACGAAGGTCATGCGCCAACCGACAGCATCCGCCAGTACGCCCGCCAAGATAAGTCCGACCGCAGAACCGACCGCAACTCCGCCGTAAACGAGCGCTAACGCGCTCGCTCTATGCTCTGGCCGGAAACTGTCACCCACGATGGAATAGCTTGTGGGAACGCCGCCTGCTTCGCCCGCCCCCACGACAACCCGTGCTATGAATAGTTGGACATAGTTTTGCACCCATCCGCATACAACAGTTGCAGTGCTAAATACGCCAATTGCAATGCTAAGGAGTTTCGACCTGGAATGCGTATCGGTCAATCGACCGATAAACAAACCAAACGTTGCATAGAAGATAGCGAAAGCAAATCCCAAAGATCCAATTTGATTATCTGTAAGAGAAAGGTCTTGTCGTATCGGCTCAATCAGTACTGACAGGACAGTGCGATCCATCTGGTTGAACATATTCGCCATAAAAAGCATAAAAATAAGGTAGTACAAGTACGGCGATATCGAAGCAGCGTCGGACTTCGCACCCACTTCACCCTCTTGCAGATCGGCTTTCGCCAAAACTGCGGCTTCCGTCGCATGTTCGCTCGACTGCGGCTGCTTCATTAATTCCCCGGATTAAAAGTGTTTAAGAACAAGAATATATTATCCAGTTATTTACTCAATAGTAGCCTGCCTGACGGAAAAGTAAACAGGGCGCTGTATGATCAAGCCTTACTGCCAATTAGTCAGAGAATTTTTCAATTTATATTTTTAATGCTTACTAAGCTGAGCAAGTTTGGCGTAGACCGGATTGGACTGAATAAATCGTTTTCGCCGCTTTGAAACCCAAGGTGACGCTTAGACCATTTGGGCACGGCGCCAAAAGTAAGCTGGAAACTGATCGTACGTGATGCCAAACACAGCCTATACGTCGGGTTTCCCGAAGCGCTATTCAATTTGGCTAGAGCACGTTCACACTTCTTCGATGCGCAAACACACTCTAAATTTTTGTTTGACGCGCAGTTTATCACAGTGAGCCGAGACACGCGGCGAACGGTTCCCGTTTTTGTGAAGGCGCTCCAGGTAAAAAAGTTACAACATGAAAATCACCTGCAGCAATGCAGCCGCCTCATCGGCTTGGCCCGCGCGGCCGCCTTCCAATCAGTTCATCGTATTGCGCCCATCGGCATTGAACGAATGGCCATACATGAGAAGATTGGCTCCAGATCCACCATCGATAGTGTCTTTACCAGAGCTGGCAAGGATGCCGCCATTCCCTTTTTCGCCATCAACAATATTAATGTCCTTTTCGCCAAACAGGAAATCACGACCATGAATAACATCACAGCCACTTAAGCTTCACTTGATTTTATATTCAGACAAGGCTGTAAAGTTTTGCGATATAGGGCGAACATTTGGCGCACGTGGCGGCTTGCCTCATCACATTTGCATCGGCTTTTTAATTGTCCGCTTACGGGAAGAACGTTCCGTCTCTCCCCTATTTCACGCTGCACGAAGAGAAATAACAAAGGTTGAGACGACGCTCGTCCTATTTGCCGAGCTGGCGATCGCTTCGCGCTTGCTTGGCCTGAGCGGCTGGGCGAAAGGTGGCGGGCTATGCTGGGTTTTGCCCGTGCGGCTTCCCACGCTTGCGTACGCGTTATCCCGCACCGAGTTGCGTTTCTAAGAGAGCGAGCATACGGTGCCAGGCGCGTTCAGACTGTTCAGGATTGTACGCCCGCGAATCCGTCGGCACCCAACCATGCATGGCGTCTTCATAAACTTCTATCTCAGCCGGCACGCCCGCCTCTTTAAACGCCGCGATCAGCGTGTCGCGCGCCTCCGGCTCGCGGTCGTGATCATTTTCGGCAATTGCAATCAGAACGCCGCCATTGATCCTGTCGGCCAGCAAATGCGGACTGTCCGCACCTTCCGTAACAAGACCGCCGCCATGGAAAGAGCAGGCCGCCCTTACGCGGTCCGGCGCGGCGGCGGCGGCGCGCAGCGTCCAGGACCCCGTCATGCAAAACCCAACCGCGCCGAGGCCGCGTGAAACATCGACGGCGGGTTGTTTGTCGAGAAAGCTCACGAGCGCCTTGGCGTCCACTGGAACGGTTTGCGCTGAAAGCGCTTCATAGTGCGGCTTAACGCGCTCCCACCCCCCTGGGTCGCGAAACGTCATGCCGTCAAAAAAAAGTTGGCCTTTCATCGTGCGATAGTAAGGATTGACGGCGAGAACGGCGTATCCCTCGCCCGCAAGACGTCGCGCCATATCGAAAAAAGCCGGCCGCACGCCATGGAGATCCGGCCAGACGATGACAGCAGCATGGGCGCCTTCCGTCGGATGAATAAACAACGCGTCCGCGTCCCCATCGGGGGTCGGCGCTGAAACCTCAGTCTCGGTGAGGCCGGCGCTTTCATGTTTCGGCGCAGCCATTGCAAGCGTCGGCAGGCCGCCCGCCGCGATAGCGGCCGATGCGCCAACCGTAAAGTCGCGGCGTGTTGACCGCTTCGTTTTCAGATAAGCGTCAAGCTCCTGTTCGGTGATCTCATCGCACATGACGGGTCCCTTCTGGCTTCGATTTCATATTTTAAGACAGGTTAGACAGCTGATCGCAAATGTCGAACCGGCCATGCGCAAAAGCTATACTCTTCATCGCGGAGGGAGCTCTTGAACGGGCCGGGTGACGCCTCGCCCTTCGGCGAGCAAACACCTACGCTTTGAACAGCCTTGCGCCGACCGCCGCTCCCACGTTAGACGCAACCGGCATCGCCGCAAACATCTGCTGGCCGCCGCTCCGATTCGAAAAAGGGGAAACACCGAAATGTCGTCGTACGATCCCAACGAAATCTCCGCACTTGACGCCCACGGCCAGGCCGAACTTTTAAAAAGCGGGGCGGTTGGACCGGCGGAATTGGTCGACGCCGCCCTTGAACGCATTGAAGCGCTGAACCCACAGGTGAACGCGATCAATTACATCGCCGCCGAACACGCATTGGCGGCGACGAAAAAAGTCGATCCCTCACTGCCGATGGCGGGGGTTCCCTACGTGCTCAAGGAAGCAACAGAATACCCAGGCTTGCCGCACACATCGGGATCGCGGATCTGTAAAAACCGCATCGGGCGGCGAAGTTATCCCTTTACGGACAAGCTTGACGCTGCGGGCCTTATTGTTTGCGGCCTGTCGACAATGCCGGAATTCGGACTGACAGGGACCGGCGAAGCGCTCCTCAACGGACCGACGCGCAACCCTTGGGACCTGGAGAAAAGCAGCGGCGGGTCCAGCAGCGGCGCGGCCGTCGCCGTCGCGACAGGCATGACGCCGTTCGCCACAGGCAGCGACGGCGGCGGGTCCATCCGCATACCCGCCTCCCATTGCGGGGTTGTGGGCTTCAAGCCGAGCCGAGGCTGGAATGACCGCGCCCGGGGCGTCAACCTCGTTGACGATATCCTCGTTTCAGACGGCCTTCTCGCCCGATCGATGCGCGATACGATTTGGGGCGCGCAATATGTGCGATCCCAGCCGCCAGGCCAGGTAGACGCCGGACGCCGTTTAAAGGTCGCCCTTTGTTTGAAGGGCTTGAATGGAGCAGATCCGGATGCGGATGTTTCAGGCGTCGTGCGACAAGCTGCGGAGCTGTGCGCAAGTCTCGGCCATAGCGTTGAGGAGAGGTCTTTGCCCCTGGACGCCTCGGTCCTGCACGAAGCATTTGGCGTAATATGGTGTTACGGCGCCGGCGAGGTCGTTGATTTTTTCAGAGCCAAGTCAGAAGAAGACGCCGACCGGCTCTTGGAGCCCTGGACGTTAGGCCTCGCCGCAAGACGCGACGCCGCCGCGCCGAACGAAATCGCAGACGCTTTCAAGGCCGTCTCCGCAATCGACTCACAGCTCGCCTCTTTCTGGGAAGATTACGACGTTGTCCTCAGCCCGACAACCAGCAGCACAGCCCCGCCCCTTGGCGTCATGGCGCCCGACAGGCCCTTTGACGCGACGTGGAAAAGCGTTTTTCAGCACGTGAATTATACGCAACTTCAAAATATGGCCGGGTTCCCGGGGCTATCCTTGCCGCTTTTCACCGCCGCAAACGGGATGCCGGCCGGCGCAATGTTCTGGACACGCGCAGGAGGGGACGACCTTCTTTTATCCCTCGGCGCGGCGCTGGAGAAGGCGAACCCATGGGGCGAGCGCAGACCGCCCCTTGCAAGATAATGTAAAATAGACGGCCAGAGCGGATTACGGGGCAAAGCGGACGACTGGTCCGCCTCAAAGGGACTTAAAGCTTTTCCAACCCAATTGGGCGCCGGTTAAGCGTCCGGAAATGCGTCAAATAAGACCTTAAAGCCTCGCCCTGATTTCGATCCGTGCGACGACGCTTTAAAGAACGTACAAGCCATATGACAACGCCCCCCTTTGCCTTATACGCCGCCGAAAGCCCCGTATAAACACATATATAACGAGCCCCCGTCAAAGCACCCCCGAACCGGAGCGAGCGCAACATAGACAGCAAAGGGTTTGTCTGGTCGCCCCTGGCGAACTTAGCCGACGATCAGTTGTTTCAGTTGAACGGCCTCGTTCTCAAGCTCTTTCAAACGATAGTGCACAACGTCGCCGATGGTGACCATACCGATAATCTTGTCGCCGGACATGACCGGCATATGACGGAAACGCCCCTCGGTCATGCGGCGCAGTACAGAGACCAAAAGCTCGTCAGTCGTCCCGACCTTGACGTCCTTGGTCATCAGCACTTCAACTTTCTGCTGAAGCACCTGGCCCGGCGTTTCTGACAGCTTACGGACAATATCACGCTCCGACAGGATGCCCTCAAGCTCACCGGATTCGGTGGTCACGAGGAGAGCGCCGATCCGCTTTTCCCGGAGGATGTCGACGGCTTTACGCATGGTGTCGTCGCGGCGTATGGAAAAAATATCTCGACCTTTGTGGGCCAAGAGTTTTTCAACCGTCGCAGCTTCGTGCGACACATTGGTGTCCGTTGTTTGGCTGAACGTCGATTTGCGTTTGCCGTCGTCGTGCCGCGGTCCGGCGTAAGAGGTTGGAACAGGCATTTCTCCCTCGCTTTGTTTTTTGAACAACAAGCTTTTATCTTTATATCCTAATCAATTAACGGCCCGGAAAGAAACACCCCGCTTTGTTCAGCGATTTCGCCCTGACCCCCCTGCCCGCAACACTGCTCTTCGTCATCGCGGTGATCGCAGGGTACCAGTATCGAAAAGTGTGGAAGTCTGAAGGGCCACGGTGGAAAGCCTGGGTGTTCGGGCTGACTTCTGCAGGCTGCATGCTCGCGGTCGCGCTAACCCCGCTGCGGTTCTAGAAGCGGGTTGCATCCGATGCGATTCAGCCGAAGCGTCGCAAACGGCTCTGGGTCCTTGTTTTAGAAGATTGCGGACGGCGAACCGGATGCCACTTCGCCTGGAAACGCTTTGTTTGACTTTGCGCGTTTCCGGACGGCGAACCGGATGCCACTTCGCCTGGAAACGCTTTTTTGGTTTTGCGCGTTTCCGGACGGCGAACCGGAAGCCACTTCGCCTGGAAACGCTTTAAGAAGCCGAGTTTTTTACTATCCCCGGGGCTGCGCCGATGCTTCTTCCATCATGCGTTGCGCCCTTGGGCACAAAATGCGTTCGCGCAACGGGCTGTCGGGATCAATCTCTTTTTTACAAACAAGGCACTTGTCTGCATCGGCGATCGCATTGAGACCGCCGCAGCTGCCCTTGATCGTCTTGCCCATCAAAAGCACGCCCAACGCCATTCCGAGCATGATGATCATCAACAAACCGAAGGTGAACATGAAGGTGGCCATATGCATCAGTCCTCATTGGCGCTTTGCAAGTCCGCAAAACGCGAACTTGGGATGAGATCGAAGGGCGCCTCAGCGTCATCTTGCCGGCGCACTATGAACAAAGCGCCAATATCATGCTTTTCGGCGATCGACATGCCGCGCTCTGCGCCAAGAACAAGAAGCGCCGTCGCCCACGCGTCGGCAAGGGCGCCCGTCTGCGCCAACACCGTCACGGAGGCTGTTGTATGCGTCACGGGCCGGCCGGTCTCAGCATCTATGATATGGGAGTACCGCACGCCGTTTTCTTCAAAATAATTCCTGTAATCGCCGGAGGTCGCCATACCGAGGCCGGAAATCTCAACAATCTCCTCCACACGCCTGTTGATCGCATCGGGTCGCTCGACCCCGATGCGCCAGGCCTGTCCGCTTGGGTTGACGCCGGCGGCGACCAGGTCGCCCCCGATTTCCACCATATAATCCTCCGCCCCGAGGGATGCGATGGTTTCTGCAACCTTGTCGATGCCATATCCTTTGGCGATCGCGGCGAGATAAATCGTCGCAGTCGGGACCGTTTTGCGCAGCTGCGGGCCTTCGTTTTCCAGCGCCAGCGCCCGCGTTTGACCGATAGACTCCATAACGGCGGCGATGGCGGCGTCGCTCGGCGGGGTCTGGCTCGGTCCGGGCGCGCCAAAGCCCCATAACTCGACAAGGGGGGCAAGCGTAACGTCAAACTGACCCTCGCTTGCAGCGTGCACCTCATATGCGATTTCCATGACCTCACGGAAATCCTCGGAAATTGGGACCGGCGCGGTCGTTTGCAGCCGATTGAAGCGGGAGACTTCAGATTCTGAATCCCAGTTGGAAAAACGGGCGTTGACAAGGGCGAGGGTTTCATCGATGGCCGATTGAAGCGTCACGCGATCCATCTCGCCGGCCCGGTCGACGACGACTATATTATAAGTCGACCCCATGGTTTGACCGGTCAGCTCAATCACCTGCGGCTGTGCGCCGCATGCGGCGCAAAACAATGCAAGCCCAATCAAGTAACGGCGGATCGTCTTTATCACGGTGCGCTGAGCCTTCCGTTCGCCAACGCCTGCGGCGTCTTGTCCAGGATCATTAATTTGCATCCGGAAACGCAAATTCAACTTATATATGGCTAGATAATTGGGTTGCGACGCTCTATCAACCGGCATGCGAATCAACGACCTTCCGGTCGGCGCATGAATAATAAATTATTAAGGAGTGATGCGGGTTGACACACTTCCAACTTCGCAAGGGCCTGGATCTTCCTGTGCAAGGCGCGCCGGAGCAGAAGATTCACGACGGGCCCAGGATTAAAACCGCTGCAGTCGTTGGCGCGGACTATCTCGGCCTGAAACCGCGTCTTGCGGTTCAAGAAGGCGACGCCGTCGGCGCCGGCGCGGCGGTATTCGTCCACAAAGACGCCCCTGACGCATTCATCACATCTCCTGTTTCGGGTCGCATTAAAGCGATCAACCGCGGTCATCGCCGGGTCTTGATCAGCGTCGAGATCGAGATCGACGACAGCGCCGCAGAACCCGTCGATTTTTCCGCCGTTGGCGACCCGGCCACCGCAGACGGCGTTGCACAACGCCTCTGCGCCTCAGGCCTGTGGACATCGTTCCGCACGCGCCCGTACTCGAAAGTGCCCGCTCCCGATTCGCGCCCCAAGGCGATCTTCGTCACCGCAATGGACACAGAACCACTGGCCCCTAATCCGGCGATCGTCATCGCCGAAGCGCCGGAGGCGTTCGCCAGAGGGCTTAAAGCGGTGGCCTCCTTGAGCGAAGGCAAAACCTATCTTTGCTGTGAAAACGGCGTTGACGTTCCGGGAACGGATACGCCAGGCGTCGAGACGGCGACGTTCTCAGGCCCTCACCCCGCAGGCCTTGCAGGAACGCATATGCATTTTCTGGAGCCGCCCACAGCCGAGCGGGTGGCGTGGACGATCGGCTACCAAGACGTTATCGCCATCGGACGGCTGATGGAGACCGGCCGGCTCAATGGGGAGCGCATCATCTCCCTCGGCGGTCCTCTGGCGCGTACGCCGCGGCTTTTGAGAACCGTAATGGGCGCCTCTTTGCGGGAGCTTACGGAGGGCGAATTTGAAACGGACGCTCCCATGCGCGTCATTTCAGGCTCGATCCTGAGCGGCCGGGCGGCGGCGGAGCCGGCAGGCGCCTATCTCGGCCGCTACGCCCGTCAGGTGAGCCTCATTGAAGAAGACCGGACGCAAACGCCGATGGGGTGGATCCGCCCCATGACGAAAAAATTCGCTGTCCAACCGGTCCTCGGGTCGGCGATGTCGCGGAAGCTTTATGCGCTGACGTCGAACCTGAACGGCGGACGGCGCGCCATGGTGCCCATGGGCACGTTCGAAGAGCTCATGCCCCAGGATTTCCTGCCGACGCAGCTCTTGCGGGCGCTTCTGGTAATGGATACGGATGTGGCCCAGGATCTCGGCGCGCTGGAGCTTGACGAGGAGGATCTTAGCCTTGTCGGGTTCGCCTGCCCCGCAAAGTACGAATACGGCATAGCTTTGCGCGATTGTCTCACCAAGATCGAAAAGGAGGGTTGAGCCCGTGAGCTTGCGCAGCTACTTCGATCGCATCGAACCTCATTTCCACAAAGGCGGCAAATGGGAGCGGTATTTCCCCATGTACGAAATGGTGGAAAGCTTCCTGTACACGCCGAAGACCGTCACCACAGTCGCGCCCCACGCCCGCTCCTATATCGATATGAAGCGGATCATGACCTATGTCGTGATCGCGACAATCCCTTGTATTCTGGTCGGCCTCTACAATGTCGGGTTCCAGGTGAACTCGGCGATCGCGACATTCGGCGCCTCGGGGTGGCGGGCCTGGATCATCGAAACCCTCGGGATCGGATTTAATCCGGACAACCCGTTCGCGAATTTCGCCCATGGCGCGCTTTATTTCCTGCCGATTTACATCACCACGCTCGTGGCGGGCGGGTTCTGGGAAGTGCTGTTCGCAACGGTGCGCCGCCATGAGGTGAACGAGGGCTTTCTTGTCTCCTCGATGCTCTATGCGTTGACGATGCCGCCGGACGTGCCGCTGTGGCAGGTGGCCCTCGGCATCTCCTTCGGCGTCGTCATCGGCAAGGAAGTGTTCGGCGGCACCGGAAAGAACTTCCTCAACCCCGCGCTTACGGGCCGGGCGTTTTTATACTTCGCCTACCCCGCGCAGATGTCCGGCAACACGATCTGGACGCCGGTGGACGGATTTTCCGGCGCGACGGCCCTGTCGATTTCCGCCTCCGACGGCTACCAGATGCTGGCGGCGCAAGGCATCACCTGGTTCGACGCCTTTTTCGGCTTCATACAAGGGTGCATCGGCGAGACCTCGACGCTTGCCTGTCTCATCGGCCTTGTCTTCCTGCTGGCGACAAAAATCGCCAATTTCCGCATGGTGCTCGGCTGTCTTGGCGGCATGATCGGATTTTCGCTGCTCCTGAACTGGATCGGGTCGGACTCCAACCCCATGTTCGCTATGCCCTGGTATTGGCACCTCGTGATCGGCGGATACGCCTTCGGTCTCGTCTTTATGGTGACGGAGCCCGTGTCCGCGTCCCACACCAATCTGGGGCGGTATATTTACGGCGCGCTCATCGGCGTCATGGTGGTGCTGATCCGCGTGGTAAATCCCGCGTTTCCGGAAGGCATGATGCTCGCCATTCTGTTCGGCAATGTGTTCGCGCCGCTGATCGACCACTTCGTGGTGCAAGCAAACATTAAGCGGAGGGCGCGCCGCTATGCCTGACCAAAACGAAAAGAAGAAAAACATACTCCAGCGCTTCTTTGAGCTGCCGCCGGATTCAACGCCGAAGACAATCTTCGTCGCCGTGTCTTTATGCCTTGTCGCCTCCATGGTCGTGTCGACCCTGGCCGTCTCTCTGCGGCCCATACAGGAGGTGAACAAGCTGAAAGACAAGCAGATGAACATCCTCCAGATCGCAGGGCTCTATCGTCCGGGTGAGGATGTCGCCGAGGCGTTCAAGGCGTTCGAACCCCAGGTGCTGGAGCTTGCCAGCGGCCAGTTCACCGACGCATTCGACCCGCTCACCTTCGACGACCGCGCCGCGGCGGACGATCCGGAGACCTCCATCGCCCTTGAAGACGATCCGGCGTCGATCGGTCGGCAATCGAAATATGTAACGGTGTATCTTCTGCGCGACGACGCCGGCGCGATCGACAAGGTGATTTTGCCGGTCCACGGCTACGGCCTGTGGTCGACGCTTTACGGCTTCATTGCGATCGAAGAGAACGGCAACGATATTTTCGGCCTCCAGTTCTACCAACACGGCGAAACGCCCGGCCTCGGCGCGGAGGTTGATAATCCACGTTGGAAAGCTCTGTGGCGCGGCAAAAAACTCGCCGATGAAAACGGCGATCTGCAAATCACCGTCGCAAAGACGGAACCGCCCGCCGGGGCGAACTATCATGTGGACGGGTTGTCCGGCGCCACATTGACGTCCGACGGCGTCGACAACCTTGTGCGTTTCTGGATGGGGGAAGCCGGATACGCCCCCTTCCTCGACAACCTAAAATCAGGAGGCGTGTAATGTCTCAAACCCGCAAACAACTGCTCATCGACCCGATGGTGGACAACAACCCGATCACCCTTCAGGTGCTCGGAATATGCTCCGCGCTTGCGGTGACATCATCCCTGCAGGTTGCTTTCGTCATGTCGCTTGCGGTTGTTATGGTGACAGGCTTTTCCTCCATGTTCATCTCGCTGATCCGCAACCAGATCCCGGGGTCGATCCGCATCATCGTTCAAATGGTGGTCATCGCCTCGCTGGTGATCATTGTGGATCAGTTCTTGAAAGCTTACGCCTACGACATTTCAAAAACGCTGTCGGTGTTCGTGGGCCTTATCATCACCAACTGCATCGTCATGGGCCGGGCTGAAGCCTTCGCCATGAAGAACCCGCCTGTCGCCTCTTTCATCGACGGCGTCGGCAACGGCCTTGGCTACGGCCTTATCCTTATGCTGGTGGGCACGGTTCGCGAGCTTTTCGGGGCCGGCAGCCTGTTCGGCGTCACCATTTTACCCACCGTGAACAATGGCGGGTGGTACGTGCCCAACGGCATGCTGCTTCTTCCGCCTTCGGCCTTCTTTATCATCGGACTGTTGATCTGGGCGTTCCGCTCCTGGAAGCCGGAGCAGGTGGAAAAACGCGAGTTCAGCATTCAACAGGTTGAGGCGCACTGATGGAAAACCTCCTCGCCATCGCCGTGAAGGCCATATTCGTAGAAAACCTGGCCCTGTCCTTCTTCCTCGGCATGTGCACCTTCATCGCCGTGTCGAAAAAGATCGCGACGGCCATCGGCCTCGGCATTTCGGTGATCATCGTCCAGTCGATCACGGTGCCGACGAACAACCTCATTCTGACCTATTTGCTAAAGCCGGGCGCCCTCGCCTGGGCCGGCTTTCCGGAGGTGGACCTCACCTTCCTCGGCCTCATCTCTTATATCGGCGTCATCGCCGCCATGGTGCAAATCCTGGAGATGACCCTCGATAAATATTTCCCGCCGCTTTACAACGCCCTTGGCGTGTTCTTGCCGCTGATCACCGTGAACTGCGCCATTTTGGGCGGGTCCTTGTTCATGGTGGAGCGCGACTACAACCTCGCCGAATCCGCAACCTACGGTCTTTCCTCCGGCTTCGGATGGGCTCTGGCCATCGCAGCTATGGCCGGCGTGCGGGAAAAGCTTAAATACTCTGATATACCCGACGGCCTCCAGGGTCTCGGCATCACGTTCATCACCGCCGGATTGATGTCGCTCGCTTTCATGTCCTTCGGCGGAATTAAGTTGTAGAGGAGAACAGGCGTGGAAACGTTTGGGCTTGGTGTTGTTCTATTCACACTGATCGTTATGGCGCTGGTCGCGATCATCATCGCGGCGCGTTCGCAGCTTGTCTCCACCGGCAACGTCAACATCACAATTAACGGCGAGAAAACCATCTCCGTACCGGCCGGCGGCAAATTGCTGCAGACCCTGGCGGAGCAAAAGCTGTTCGTGCCGTCCGCCTGCGGCGGCGGCGGCACCTGCGCCCAATGCCGGGTGAAGATCAGCGCCGGCGGCGGCTCCATCCTGCCGACGGAGGAAAGCCACATCACCAAGCGGGAGGCCGCCTGCGGCGACCGTCTGTCCTGCCAGGTTGCGGTCAAGCAGGATATGGAGGTGGAGGTTCCCGAGGAGGTGTTCGGGGTCAAAAAATGGGAATGCGAGGTTGTCTCCAATGACAATGTCGCAACCTTCATCAAAGCCCTCGTTTTGAAACTGCCGGAAGGCGAAAACGTAAACTTTAGGGCCGGCGGCTACATTCAAATCGCCGCGCCGGCCCATAAGGTGAAATACGCAGACTTCGACGTCGCCGAGGAGTATCGCGAGGATTGGGATAAATTTAATCTGTGGCAATACGAGTCCGTCGTCGACGCGCCCATCGAGCGGGCTTATTCGATGGCGAATTACCCGGAAGAAAAAGGCATGATCATGCTGAACGTGCGGGTCGCCTCCCCGCCCCCGGGCAGCGAGGGCATACCGCCGGGCAAAATGTCGTCCTACATTTTCAATCTGAAGCCCGGGGACAAGGTCACAATCTCCGGACCGTTCGGCGAGTTCTTCGCCCGGGACACCGGAAAAGAGATGGTCTTCGTCGGCGGCGGCGCCGGCATGGCGCCGATGCGCAGCCATATTTTCGACCAGCTGAAGCGTCTCGATTCAACCCGAAAAATTACGTTCTGGTACGGCGCCAGGTCGAAGCGCGAGATGTTTTTCGTCGAGGACTTTGACGGGCTTGATGAGGCCAACGAAAATTTCGACTGGCATGTGGCGCTGTCCGACGCCCTTCCCGAGGATGACTGGGACGGCTACACCGGGTTCATTCACAATGTTCTGTTTGAAGAGTATTTGAAGAACCACCCGGCGCCCGAGGACTGCGAGTACTATCTCTGCGGCCCGCCGATCATGAACAAATCCGTCATCAACATGCTCCTCGACCTCGGCGTCGACCGCGAGGACATCATGCTCGACGACTTCGGCGGATAACGCCGCCGAGGCCGCAACTTTAAAACTTCGGAAATTGAAACGCTTGAGCGGGTTCGACGAGATCCCGGCTTTCGCCGCGACGACCGTATTGCTACGCCGGCGGCGGCGCGGCGGACGCAAAGGCCTCTATCGCCTGCAGGCGGGCGTCGATATCGACAAGAGTCGGAAACGCCTCAAGGGGGACATTGAACCGCCGGGCGTTGAACATCTGCGGAACAAGGCACACGTCGACAGCGGTAAGGTCAGCTCCCAGACAATAGGGCCCGCCGCGGTCTTTCACCCGCGCCTCAAGCCCCTCGAAGCCCAAACGCACCCAGTTCGCGTACCAGGCGTTGCGAGCCGCCTCGTCGGCGCCGAGGTCGTTCTTCAAATATTTCAGAACGCGCAAATTGTTCAGGGGATGAATGTCGCAGGCGACGATCAGCGCCATCTCCCATACGGCGGCTTCGTCTTTCGGGTCCGCCGGAAATAACGGCGCATCGGGGCGGATCGCATCCAGATACTTCATAATCGCCAGGGATTGGGACAGAACCGGTCCATCGTCGAAGGCGAGCACCGGCGCCAACCCCGAGGGATTGATGTTGAGAAACTCTTCCGACCTCTGGTCGTTCTTAAAAAAATCGATCAGGACTGTCTCGTAGGGCAGCACTTTAAGGTTGCAGGCGATCCGCACGCGATAAGCGGCCGAGGATCGCGGATAATCATAAAGCGTCGCCATAGCTAAAAACGTCTTTTCACAAGTGTTCATGCGCGACAGCCCCGCGCCGCCTTGTCCTAACACAGGCGCCCGGCGCGCCAAACAGCCGCCGATTTAAGGTTCGATTACATCGCCGGCTGGTGACTATTTGTAATTAATACATGTGGTAATGTCACTTTTTATGAATGCGTTATATTGCTAAGCTTGTTTGACGCGTACCAATCTCACTGTTTTAAGGAAAGCCGCCGACATGTCCGCTGTCGCCGATAAAAACCCGCCCGAACTCGCCGCCTTTGACTGGTCCGATCCGTTCCACCTCGACAGCCAGCTGACGGACGAGGAGCGCATGATCCGCGACAGCGCGCACGCCTATGCGCAGAGCAAGCTGCAGCCGCGGGTCATCGCCGCCTTCGCAGAGGAAAAAACCGATCCCGATATCTTCAGGGAAATGGGAGAGGCGGGCCTCCTCGGCGTGACGACGCCAGAGGCCTATGGCGGCGTCGGCGCCGGCTATGTCGCCTATGGACTGGTGGCGCGGGAGGTGGAGCGCGTCGATTCCGGCTACCGGTCGATGATGTCCGTGCAGTCCTCCCTCGTGATGTATCCGATTTACGCCTACGGTTCTGAATACCAGCGTGAGAAATATTTGCCCCGCCTCGCCAGCGGCGAGCTGATCGGATGTTTCGGCCTGACGGAGCCTGACGCCGGCTCCGATCCCGCCGGCATGAAAACACGGGCGGAGAAGATCGACGGCGGATACCGCCTCACCGGCTCGAAAATGTGGATCTCCAACAGCCCCATCGCCGACGTGTTCGTCGTCTGGGCGAAATCGGAGGCCCATGACGGCAAAATTCGCGGCTTCGTTTTGGAAAAGGGCGCAGACGGCCTGTCGGCGCCGAAAATCGGCGGCAAGCTCAGCCTGCGAGCCTCCATCACCGGGGAAATTGTCATGGACGGCGTCGAGGTGGGCGAGGACGCCCTGTTGCCGAACGTCTCCGGCCTGAAAGGCCCCTTCGGCTGCTTGAACCGCGCCCGCTACGGCATCTCCTGGGGCGTTATGGGGTCTGCGGAGTTCTGCTGGCATGCGGCGCGCCAATACGGTCTCGACAGACATCAGTTCGGCCGCCCCCTCGCCCAGACGCAATTGTTCCAGAAGAAGCTGGCGGACATGCAGACGGACATCGCCCTCGGCCTGCAAGGCGCGCTGCGCCTTGGCCGCATGTTCGAGGAGGGCGCCGCCTCCCCCGAGACGGTCTCCCTCATGAAGCGGAACAATTGCGGCAAGGCCCTCGACATCGCCCGCCACGCCCGGGACATGCACGGCGGAAACGGCATTTCGGAAGAGTTCCAGGTGATCCGCCACATGGTGAACCTTGAGACGGTGAACACCTATGAAGGCGCCCACGACGTGCACGCCTTAATTCTGGGTCGGGCGCAAACCGGGCTCCAGGCCTTCTTTTAAGTCTTAAGGGTAAGCTCCCTCGCCGATGGATCGCGCCGCCGTCGTTCATGAAAACTTTCTAAGCCGGGTTGCGGCTGGGGATTTTCCGCCGCCCCGGGGAACGCTCGGTCTGCAAGAGGCCGGCCTCACAGCCGAAGCGCTTGTGGAGCTGTTCCATGCGCAGGTTTTAAGCCGGCAACTGGACCGCGCCGCGCGAAGCCTCCAGGCGCGCGGCGAGGGCTTTTACACGATCGGCTCCTCCGGCCATGAAGGGAACGCCGCCGTCGCCTGGGCGCTGCGGCCCGACGACATGGCCTTTCTCCATTACCGGGATGCGGCCTTTCAAATCGCCCGGTCGCGGCAAGTTCCCGGCGAAACGCCCCTGTGGGACATGCTGTTGAGCTTCACCGCGTCCGCTGAGGACCCGATCTCCGGCGGCCGGCATAAGGTGCTCGGCTCCAAGAGGCTGTTTATCCCGCCGCAAACCTCGACCATCGCCTCCCACCTGCCGAAGGCGGTGGGCGCGGCCTACGGCGTCGGTCTTGCGAAACGTCTAAAGCCGGAATTTCGGGCGCTGCCGCTCGATGGGCTCGTCATGTGCAGTTTCGGCGACGCCTCCCTCAATCACTCCACAGCCCAAGGCGCGCTCAACGCCGCCGGCTGGACCGCCTACCAGAACACGCCTTTGCCGCTTTTGTTCGTGTGCGAAGACAACGGCATCGGCATTTCCGTGAAAACGCCCAAGGGCTGGGTTGAGGCGTCCGTATCGTCCCGTCCGGGGTTGAAATATTTCAAATGCGACGGCCTTGACGTCGTCGAGACCTATGCGGCGGCGAAGGCGGCGGCCGACTGGGCGCGACGGCGCAGGAAACCTGCGGTCTTGCACATGACCTGCGTGCGCCTTTACGGGCACGCCGGCGCCGATTCGCCTTCCGCCTATATGCCCAAATCGGACATTGAGGCCGACGAGGCGAACGATCCTTTGCTCCACACAGCCCGCAGGCTGATCGAAGCCGACCTCATGACCCGCGATGAAATGACGGACGCCTACGAGGCGACGGGCGCGCGCATCGCCCGGGCGGCGGAAGAAGCCATAATGCGCTCCAAGCTGAAAACGGCTGTCGATGTGAAAGCCAGCCTCGTCCCGCCCAAACGGGACGCGGCGCCGGGCTTTAAACCGTCGCAAGAGCTGCGCGCCGCCACGTACGGGACAAGCGACATGCGCGCCCTCGGCGAGCCCCAGCATATGGCCAAGCTCATCAACATGGCGCTGACGGATCTTATGCTGTCGCACAATGAAATTGTGCTGGCCGGGGAGGATATCGGGCGCAAGGGCGGCGTTTATGGCGTGACGCAGAAATTGCAACAGCGCTTCGGCGTCGATCGCGTGATCGACACGCTGCTCGATGAACAATCGATCCTCGGCCTCGGGCTCGGCCTTGCGCAAAACGGGATGCTCGCCATTCCGGAGATCCAATTCCTCGCCTATCTTCACAATGCGGAGGATCAGCTGCGGGGGGAGGCGGCGACGCTGCCGTTTTTCTCAAACGGCCAATACGCCAATCCGATGATTGTCCGCATCGCCGGCCTCGGCTACCAGCGCGGCTTTGGGGGACATTTCCACAACGATAATTCCCTGGCGGTGTTGCGCGACATTCCGGGGCTTATCCTCGCCTGCCCCTCCAACGGGCGGGACGCGGCGTTGATGCTGCGCGAATGCGTGCGGCTCGCTCGGGAAGAACAGCGGCTGATCGTCTTTGTAGAGCCGATCGCCCTCTATATGACCCGCGATCTCCATGACAAAGGCGACAATGGCTGGACAACTCCCTATCCGGCGCCGGAGGGCGATGCCCGCATCGGTCTTGGCGAGGTCGGCGTCTTCGGCGAGGGCGCGGACATCGCCATCGTCACCTACGGCAACGGGTATTATTTATCGCGGCAGGCGGAGAGAATCCTGAAAGAGCGCCACAATATCGCCG
>JBCDBL010000088.1:0-18219 GCA_039183635.1 Pseudomonadota bacterium | reverse complement strand
GCTATGGAGCGTTGCGATAACATCGTCGCTGCGCCGACGGGCCATCTTGTGGTTTGTGAGGATGGCGGCGGGGATAATTTCTTGCGCGCATTGTCGCCGGACGGGCGCATTGCGCCTCTGGCGCGCACAAGTCTCAGCGAGCTCTGCGGCGCCTGTTTCTCTCCAGACGGAACGACATTGTTCGTCAACATCCAGGTCCCGGGGATCACCCTGGCGATCACCGGCCCATGGGCGCAGATGACATAACGTATTGTACCGCCTTCGGGGTTTGCGTTAGTTTGAACGTGCAAACCTCGAGGGAGATCGAATATGTCTGAAAAACTGACGCTTTACACGAACCCGATGTCCCGGGGGCGTATCGCGCGGTGGATGCTTGAAGAAACGGGCGTTCCTTACGAGGTCGAAATTCTGGGTTACGGAACGTCCATGAAGGCGCCGGAGTATCTTGCGATCAACCCGATGGGCAAGGTGCCGGCGATCACCCATGGCGATCATGTTGTTACAGAATGTGCGGCCATCTGTACTTATCTTGCCGATGCGTTCCCTGAGGCGGGGCTCGCTCCGCCGTTGAGCCAGCGCGCGGCTTACTATCGTTGGCTGTTTTTCGGCGCCGGTCCGGTTGAGGCGGCCGTCACCGCGCATGCGATGGGATTGGAGGCGCCGGCGGACAAAGCGGCGACAGCGGGCTACGGAACGTATGAGAATGTTATGGATGTTCTGGAGGGCGTTTTGTCTCGTAACGCGCATGTGGCCGGCGCAGGCTTCAGCGCCGCAGATGTTTACGTTGGCGCGCAGATTGTGTGGGGCCTCGGTTTTAAAACTATAGATCCGCGGCCGGCCTTTATCGATTACGCTGCGCGTATGAAAGAGCGCCCGGCGTATCAGCGTGCGGATGCGCTCGACAACGCCGCGGGTGCGGAAGCGGAGATTTAGGACGCCAGGTCTTAATCCTTAACAGCCGGATTTGATCGAGCGCCCTAAGGATTAACGTGTTTGGTTTTTCTGGTCGATTTTCACTCCGCTTACAGAAAGGCATGTCAATTTATATGATTGCTGCGATATTTTCTAAGGATGCGATATGACGACGGAGCGCCGGTTCTATGATCCAGATCAAGCTATGTTTTGCGACGGCGCAGCGACAGCGCAAAACGGGTTAGACTTGGCCGATGGGACGTGGGTCACGAACTTTAAGCATTTGAACGTCAGAACCAGCGGCGCAGCGGTTCTATACCCCGATCCGCGATTAAACTGGCTTGCGCGTCACTATGGCGATTTAACCGGGAAATCCGTTTTGGAGCTCGGCTCTTTCGAAGGAGCGCATACGTTGCAGTATGAAAGCCTTGGATGCGCGAGCGTGACGGGCGTTGAAGCCAATGAAGCTCATTTTTTAAAGTCGTTACTGATAAAAAATGCAGCGCGCTCCAAGAACACCCAATTCCTTTTGGGGGATTTTGCAAAATATCTTGAGGCGTGCGATCAGCATTATGATCTGGTGAGCGCTTGCGGCGTCCTTTATCATATGACGGACCCCGGCGCGATTATCCGGGACGCGGCGCGGGTCTCGAAGGACGGTATTTTTATTTGGACGGTC
Source organism: Pseudomonadota bacterium (assembly GCA_039183635.1). Classification (GTDB taxonomy): domain Bacteria; phylum Pseudomonadota; class Alphaproteobacteria; order Caulobacterales; family Parvularculaceae; genus JBCDBL01. The sequence continues at coordinate 16,628 of JBCDBL010000088.1, read as the reverse complement.
CTGTTCGATCCTGAGTATACGCCGCAAGGTCATCAAAATTTGGTCACCGGGGTTGAGACCGTGGAAAACGGAGATCTGGCCTATCGGGGGCATAAGCACTATTATCGCTCTGTCGATCCCAAAGCGGCGAAAAAAGATAAGAATTTTTCTGGCGGCCTGGATCGTTACGCCCTTTGGCTCGAAGAGGACGAGCTGATCCGTATTTTGAAACATTACGGTTTTTCCCAGATCGCAAAAGAAGTGCGATTGGATAATCCCGGACATGGTAAAGACATGCTGCTCTTCGCCCGCAAAGCATAGCGGCTCAAAAAGCCTTAACGGCGTCTTAACAGTCGATTGACCCATCCTTAACCATAGCGCGCGAAAAATAATCGTGGTTCCTATCGTCTGCGGCGCCCCTTGTGCGGGCGTTGCGAAGAAAGCGCGCGTTCATGTTCACCGGCCCTGAGATTCTCGACATCGCCCGTGACGCCATTTGGGTGGCGCTGGTCATGGCCGGCCCCGTGATGCTGATTGCTCTTTCGATCGGACTGTCCATCGCGTTGTTGCAGGCGTTGACACAGGTTCAGGAGATGACCCTTGTCTTTGTGCCGAAGATTGTGGCGATTTTCTTCTCGCTATTGTTCTTCCTGCCAATGATGGGGGAGACCATCGGCGATCTTTTTGCGCGTTTGATGGCGCTTGTCGCCGCAGGCTAGGGGGGAGGGGCTTAGCATGAGCCTTACCGATCTTGGCGTCATGAACGTGTTTGCGTTCTTTGCGATTTTCGCCCGTGTGGGAACCATCATGATGACCATTCCCGCTTTCGGCGACCAGTCCTTAAACCCGCAAATCCGCATGGGCGCCGCTTTCGCTGTGTCCGCCGCCATGTTTCCCTTCGCCTCCCGCTATTACGGCATGCCGCCGGAAACGGTGCTCGGCCTTGTGGGCGTCGTCGTAGGTGAAATTCTGGTCGGCCTGTTCATTGGCGTCACCGCCCGCATCCTGCTGAGCGCGCTTAACATTGCAGGCCAGATGATCTCCATGCAGACGGGCCTCGCCATGGCTCAGGCGATGGACCCCACCCAACAGACCCAGGGCGCCATGATCGGCAGCTTTTTGACGATCCTCGGCGTGACGATGATTTTCGCCACGGATCTGCACCATGTCATGCTGGCGGCGATGCGGGACTCGTATATATTATTTGCTCCGGGAACGTTTTTAAGTTTTCCGGACATATCGGAAATCGCGCTCACCGCCTTCGCCGGGGCGTTCCGTTTAGGGCTTCAGCTCGCTGCGCCGTTTTTCGTCTTCGGTCTGTGTTTTTACCTCGGCATCGGCCTGTTGTCGCGCCTTATGCCCCAGGTGCAGATTTTCTTCATCGCCATGCCAGCGAATATTCTGCTCGGCTTTTTGCTGCTGATGCTGCTCCTGTCTTTGATCATGACGGCGTTCCTCACGGCGTATGAGGCGTTCCTCGTCCAGTTCCTGGCGTAGGAGGCGGCCGTGTCGGAAGACCAGGACCCTTCCCAGAAGACAGAGGAGCCGACATCCAAGAAACTGGATGAGGCGCGAAAAAAAGGCGACGCCCCGAAAAGCCAGGAGGTGTCGGTCTGGTTCGTCTTGCTCGCCGCCACGGCGGCCGCCGCGATGCTGTCCGGTCCGGCGGCGCGGGGCGTCGGGGAGGCGAGCGTTGCGTTTCTCGATCACCCCCATGCGTTTCAGATGGACCCGGCGAGCCTGATGAAAATGCTGCGTACGCTGATGTCTGCTCTGGCCGCCGCGCTGGGGCTCATCGGCGCGCTTTTGGTGATCGGTGCGTTTCTCGGCAATTACGTGCAGCAGCAGCCGGTGCTGAGTGCAGAAAAAATGAAGCCGAAACTGTCGAAAATCTCCCCCATATCCGGCGCCAAGCGTCTGTTCGGGACGATGGCGCTTGTGAATTTCGGCAAGGGGATCGCGAAGCTTGGTGTTGTCGGAGCGTTGCTGTTTTTCATCATATGGCCGGAGCGGGATAAGCTTGGTCTGTTGGTGACGGCCGATCCGGTCGTCTTATTGCCCCTGGCGAAGGGGCTTGCTTTAAAGATGATGGGCGGCGTTCTGGCGGCTCTGGCGGTCATCGCCGCCCTGGATTATGTCTACCAGCGTCACACCTGGTACGAACGGCAACGCATGACCAAGCAAGAGGTGAAGGACGAACACAAACAGTCCGAGGGCGACCCGCTTGTGAAAGCGAAAATACGGCAATTGCGCCAGGAGCGCGCCCGGCAACGCATGATGGCGGAAGTGCCGAACGCCAGCGTCGTCATTACAAACCCCACGCACTTCGCTGTTGCGTTAAAGTATGAAGCCGGCGCCCTCGGCGCGCCGGTCTGCGTCGCCAAAGGCGTCGACGCGCTTGCGCTCAAAATCCGGGAGACGGCGAAAGAGCACAAAGTGCCGATTGTCGAAAACCCGCCGCTCGCCCGCGCGCTGCACGCCACTGTGGAGCTTGAGGAGGAGATTCCAGTGGAACACTACAAGGCTGTGGCCCAGGTGATCAGCTTCGTGATGAAGAAAGCCCGCGCCGCCGGCGCCCCTGTCCGCCGCTAGAGGGTGTCGCGCAAAAGTGGATGCCGGTTTTTGCGCAAAGGACATGCGTACCATAAAAATCTAGAGCTTGTTGAGATTCAGAGTTGTTCCGTCATCCCGGACGTTACACGCGCCCAAAACCCATAGGTTTTGGTGTGCGCGTGTTAGCGCCGGGATCTGTCTGCACGTGCCTGAAATCTGTTACACCAGATCCCGGATCGCTCGATTTTCTAACCAAGTCAAAGACTTGGAGAAAACCGGCGTCCGGGATGACCGGATATATTTATGAATCTCAACAAGCCCTAGAGCACGTCGTGTGAGTCTGATTAGATAAGACGTGCTCTGGACGGCGCGCTGCGCGCTCCGAATAACGGGCCGATCCACCTTACCCGGCGTATGACGCCTTCATATAAGGCCAGGCAGATGGCGAACGTTCCCGTCGTGATCAAAAGAAACTTCGCCATGGTTGAAAGACCTGTCGGCAGTATGACATAGGCGAGTGCGACGATAACCGTCAGATGTAGGCAAAACAGAGGGTATATGGCGCCGTTTAAATAGGTGAGGGTGCGGGTCGGCCGGTTAAGGTGTCTGGCGGCGAAGCCGACGCACGTCATCAGCCAGGCCCACACGGCGATCATCCGCAATATGGAAAATACAATATATAGCAACGCGTTGCGTATCGTCGGCTCCGTCGCCAGCACAAACCCCATCGCCGCTTCGTCATAGTACAGATGAAACAGTAACACTGACGCCAGGACGCCGATTATAAACGAAAGCCATCGCAGATCCCGGCATCGGTCAATGAGGCGGGGCTGGTGGGCCATGATAAAGCCGACCGTGAACACGATCAGCCAATGGGCGAAGCTCGCCCAATCTGAGATCAGATCGCGAAAGCCTGGAAAGATCGGGCGCAACGGCAGCTCCACGATCAAAAGCAGCGCGGCGATCCAGTAAAGCCGTCCGCCGTGGGCGAGCCAATCGGCGATCCCCTCTAGCTTTATTGCCCCGGCGCCCAGCCAATGTCGAAACAACGGCCATGTGATGAGGCAAAATAAATAGAGGTAAGCAATGAACCAAAAATGATGCCAGCTGAGGTGGCCGTCAGGGTAAACGCCGCTCGTGAAAAAGGCGGGATAGAAGTCCAGAAAGTCACCTTGGAAAGCGCCATTGTAGCGCTTTTCGAAAAAGATCATCGGCGGCGTGATCACGGCGATGCCGAACAGCAAGGGTATGAGCAGGCGTCGGCTGCGCTCGGCGAGGTAGGCCGCGCCGGATTTATGCTGCAAAGCGAACCGTACGCCCATGCCTGAGACCAAAAATAAAAGCGCAAGGCGGAACTGGTGGGAGAAGGTGACGAAAATCCCGAGCGCCGGGCTCGCCTCGGGATTGAGGATGTTCGGTATGCCGCTCGGCTGAAACAGGATGGCGGTGTGAAAGTATATGAGTACGGCGAATGCAATCACGCGCAGCCAGTCAAGGTCGTTGCGGCGCGATGGCCCGCCGGATGCGGCGGCGATGTCGAGGCGTGCTGGCACAGTTTGTTCTCCCGTAAAGTCTCGAGAACCCTGCGCTGAGGAGACGTCTATGGTCTTGCCGATTTGAAAATCGGCGGTTGTTTTCAAGAATCGATCAAAGTTTTAAAAACCTGCGTCGGTGAACAGGCTCTAAACTGCGCGGTGAAAAACCCCAGCGGCGTCCGATGGCGCGCGACAGCGAGTATACGTCCAATGCCCGAAACAGCGCCTTATCCCTACGTCATCGAATTTGTCCTTCGCGGCGCGTGTTTCGGCCTATGCATTTTGTTCGCCGGGCGCGTGGCGCGGCGCGCGCCGTTGTTCGGCGTTGAAAACCTGGCCGCCGTGTTCAGTGTTGGAACCGCCGCTTACGCGGTCGTATCGTCGCCTGCAGCTGTTGCGTTGCCAGGCGGCCTGCTCTTGGGTCTTGTCGGTTTGGCGACGTTGAATTCCGTCTTCTTTTGGTGGTTTGCGACGGCGCTCTTCGACGATGAATTTCAGTGGAAACTCTGGCGGCTCGCGCCCTTTGTTTTTCTGGCGGGGCTTTTTATTGTGCGGCGCTGGGCGCCCTTCGCCGTCGATGTCGCGCCTTACGATGAATATTTACAGCAGGCGTTGATCGTTGCCCTGATGATCCATGTGATCTGGCTCGCCCTCGCCCATCGCAAGGATGATCTTGTGGAGCCGCGGCGAACGTTCAGATTGGCCTGCGCCGTTTTACTTGGGGCGACAGGCGTTATTATCGCCTTTGCAGAACTCCTCTATTTGGGACGTTCGCCGCCGGTCTGGTTGACGACATTCCACGGGTTCGCTCTGTTCGTTCTTGCGCTGGGTTTTGCATCCTGGGTTTTAAAGCCGATCGACGTCTTCGCCGCCCCGCCCCCAAACACGCCAGAGGCGCCGCCGCCTCTCGGGGAGGGGGCTCGCGTGCGGCTTAAGGCCGCCATGGATAAAGGAGCGTACAAACAGCAGGGCCTCACCCTTGCGATGCTGGCCGACGATATAGCTTATCCGGAATACAAATTGCGGCGGCTGATCAACCAAACGTTGGGGTTTCGGAACTTCAATTCGTTTTTGAACGCCTATCGGGTGGAGGACGCCAAACGTCTTCTCGCCGATCCTGAAAATGCACGCATGCAGATTACGCAAGTCGCTCTGGGTCTCGGCTACGGCTCTGTCGCGCCCTTCAACCGTGCATTCAAAAATTCCGAAGGGGTGACGCCAAGCGCATATCGCAAGCGCCAGATCGGGGAGGTTCTGGATCAGTGACGTTCCATTCGGCGCCGAAACCGCCGCTGGCCCGTTCCGGCGAATAATGGCACTCTTCGCGTCAAAATAGATTCGGGCGCGCAGGATTTCGCCTTTTGCGTCCATAGCACACAACAGGAGAGGCGGGCCATGGCTGATAATGGCGCGGCGCTGATTGAAACCATGCGCAAGCAAGTTAAAGAAGGTGCGGATGGCATCGAGCCGCCGCGCGACCATTGGACGTCGGAGGCGTTAAGTTACGCCTCTTTGCTTGCGCTCGCCGTTGCGCTCGCCGTCGCGATTTTCGCTTTGATCGAGCCCCAGCGGGTCGGTTGGGCGGGGCTTATCCTGATGGTCGGCGTTGCGGCGTTCGTTTTCATCATCTTCATGGGACTTTTGTCGCGCAGCGCGCCGACGGAGCTTTTGCTGGGCGGATTGTGGCGGCGCGTTGAAACGGGGGGGGACCTTGCCGCGCGCGATTTCGCCGGCGCCCAGGTGCTCCGCCATTTGGGGCTGTCGGACCGTATTTTGAACGGCGATCCGGACGCGGTTTTGATCACCAAACCCGACGGCGTCGTCGTCTACGCCAACAAAGCGTATCGGACATTGGCGCGCGCGGCCGGGATTGGCGGTCTGACCGGATTGCCGCCGCGCATCGATCGCCTGTTCGCCCAGGGGGGGGAGGCGTCTGAAAAAGTGTTTCGCCTGTGCCGTGCGGCGCGCGCCGGCGCATCGGCCCGAGAGCAAGTCGGGCAGCTGATCGGCGCGCGCGGCGCGCCCAAACGCCGTATATTCGATATCCGTATACACCCTTTGGACGCTGAGCACATCGTATGGCGGCTTGAGGAGATCGCCGAGAAGGAGGCCGCCTATGATCCCGCGCCGGCCCTCGCCGCCGCGCCGGCGCCTGTATTCGCGCTCGCCCCGAATGGTGCGATTACGTGGATGAACGCTGCGGCGGAGGCGTATTTCACCGCAGCGGAAGGGCGCGCGTTTGCAATGGAGACTATGTTTCCGGACGCGGAAGGGTTGGCCGGATCTTTGTTAAGGGACGCCGCTGCGTCGGTGGAGGCCGTGGCCGCCGCCAAAGAAGGACCGGCGGATGTTGTCCTTCGCGCCTACAGCGGGGCGTCGCCGGCGGGCGTGGATGGCGGACGGTATATTTTCCTGGAGGCCCAGGGCGGCGTCACAGCGGCTGAACCGAAATCCGCGGCCCTTGCCGGGGCCGGGCGCGACGCTCCGTTCGGCGTCGCCATAATAGAAGGCGACCCGGCCGACGGCGCCAGCGTTCAGGAGGCCAATAAGGCGTTCGGCGAGATTTTCGGTTTGAAGGACGTTTGTTGTCCGTTGTCGGACATGTTTGCGGTTGAGGATTTGGAGAACCTGTCCGCTCTTTTAAAGAAAAAGGGGCGGGCTGCGGACGGGTTTGTGGAGGCGGAGGCGACCGTAGACGGGGAGGCGCGCACGGTTACGGTCTACGCCCGCCCGGCGCGGCGCAAACGCGGCGAATGGGGCGCGCGCAAAGCGATCCTGTATGTCGTAGACGTCACCGAGCGCAAGCGGATGGAAGATCAGTATACGCAAGGGCAAAAGTTGCAGGCGGTGGGCAAGCTCGCCGGCGGCGTCGCCCACGATTTCAATAATATTCTGACGGTCATTATCGGCAATTGCGACATGCTGATGGCCCGCCACGCCGTCGGCGATCCGTCTTACCCCGATCTTGTGCAGATCCAGCAGAACGCCAATCGCGCCGCCGCGCTTGTGCGCAAGCTGCTGGCGTTCTCGCGCAAGCAGACCTTGACGCCGGAAATCCTCGACGTCACCGAGGTGTTGCAGGATTTCTCGCCGTTTCTAAACCGCACCATTACGGAAAAAGTGAAGTTGAACTTCGTCAATGGACGGGACTTGAAGACGGTGAAGGTCGACAAAGGTCAGCTTGAAGTGGCGATTATGAACCTCGCCGTAAATGCAAGGGACGCTATGTTGCCAGAGGGCGGGGTTTTGACGATCTCGACCCAGAATATCGGCTCCAGCGATGTCGGGCGTTTTGCAAAGGAGGAGATCGAAGCGCGGGATTACGTCATGATTGAGGTGGCGGATACGGGTGCCGGCGTTGCTTCGGAAATTGCCGACAAGATTTTCGAGCCGTTTTTTACGACGAAAGAGGTGGGCAAGGGCACGGGCCTCGGCCTGTCGACGGTCTATGGCATCGTCAAGCAAACAGAAGGCCATATCTTTATGGAAAGCGCCGAGGGCGAGGGGGCGACGTTCCGTATCTTCCTGCCGGCTTATACAGCCAGTGCAGAGGAGGCTGCTGCGGCGGCGCCTGTCGCGCCCGTTGTTGCGACGCCGGAGGATCTCACCGGCAAGGGCAAGGTCCTCGTCGTGGAGGACGAGGACCCTGTACGCAGTTTTGTCGTCCGTGCTCTATCGGCGCGCGGGTATGACGTGATCGAGGCATGCGACGGGGAAGAGGCCCTTGAGGTGATCGAAGCCAACGCCGGCGATATCGATCTTATGGTTTCGGATATTATGATGCCGGGCCTGGACGGGCCGGCTTTGCTCAAGCGCGCCCGGGGCATGCTCGGCGAGGCGAAGGTTATCTTCATTTCAGGTTATGCCGAAACGGCGATGCGCGAAGACCTGGCCGAGTTCGATGATGTTGAGTTTCTGCCGAAGCCGTTCACGTTGAAGACCTTGGCGGCGAAGGTGAAAGAGAGTTTGGCCGAGAAAACTTGAACGCTTGCGGCATGTCGCGTTGTCGCCCAAATCATGTTGGGCGCCACGGTGCAAGTTTCTTGCGAACATTGCCCCGGATTTTTTCCGCGCCTGCAGTCTTTTTAATGTTGGAACGCAACCAACGTCGTCACGGCGTTTGCTCAATCGGATCCAGCTCGTCGAAAAGACCGACATGCTCTCCGGTCGCAAGCGCAAGGCATACCGATCCGAGCCCGGCGATAAATGCAATGATAATTGTTCGCGCCTCGGCGCTTATGCGGCTTTTGATCTGATCACGATAGCCGGCGTGACTGTGAAAATCAGTAATGGCCATCACTCATCTCCTTCAATTTAAAACGCTACATCTCCATCATGCGCAAAATGTGCGCAAAGTCAAGAAAAAGCGCATATTGTGCGCAAAAATGCAGTGTGAACAGGGAAACCTTAAACTCTGGTCACATGCGTCTTGATGTTCGGTGCAAGCCCCAAAGCCGATGACGGTTTCAGCCGAGTTTCGTTTCTTTCAGGCCTCGGTCTACAAGAGAGCGTTGCTTTCCATCGGCCTCGACGTCTTGTCCGACATGTTGGCCTTACGACCTTTACGATCGCATGGCGCTTGGAAGCGCTGAGAGGATGTGCGCGAAAGCTTGGTCTTCCCCGATGCAACCAAAGGATCGAAACAATTCGCGAACATATTAGAGTTCTGTTTACCTTTCAGTGGCTTATATGGCCTTGTCAGAAGAGAACAAAACATGTACAACTCACGCATTGCACGAATCTGGGCGGCATGGAATAAGGAGATACGCTATGAGCGGCGCGGCATTAAAGGTGGTGGGCGAAGACGGAATGGATAAAGCAAAGGCTCTCGAGGCTGCAATTTCTCAAATCGATCGGGCGTTCGGCAAGGGCTCGATCATGAAGCTTGGCGGCGACCATGTGGTCGAGATCGAGTCGGTTTCTACGGGCTCTCTGGGCCTCGACATCGCACTTGGTATTGGCGGCCTGCCCAAGGGGCGTATCGTCGAGATTTACGGGCCGGAAAGCTCTGGCAAGACGACCCTGGCGCTCCATTGCGCGGCGGAGATGCAGAAAAAAGGCGGCGTTGCGGCGTTTGTGGACGCCGAGCACGCTCTGGACCCTGTTTATGCTCAAAAGCTCGGCGTCGATCTTGATGAGTTGTTGATCTCCCAACCGGACACCGGCGAGCAGGCCCTGGAGATCGCCGACACGTTGGTGCGCTCCGGCGCCGTGGATGTTCTCGTGATCGATTCCGTCGCGGCGCTCACACCCCGGGCGGAGCTTGAGGGGGAGATGGGCGACAGCCTGCCGGGTCTCCAGGCGCGGTTGATGAGCCAGGCGCTGCGCAAGTTGACGGGATCGATTTCGAAGTCGAATTGCCTCGTGATCTTCATCAACCAAATCCGCATGAAGATCGGCGTCATGTTCGGGTCGCCGGAAACCACGACCGGGGGCAATGCGCTGAAATTTTATTCCTCTGTGCGTCTCGACATTCGCCGCATCGGGGCGATCAAAAATCGCGACGAGGTGGTGGGCAACCAGACCCGGGTGAAGGTGGTGAAAAACAAGGTTGCGCCGCCGTTCAAACAGATCGAGTTCGACATCATGTACGGCGAGGGCGTCTCGAAGACAGGTGAGATTCTCGATCTCGGCGTCAAGGGCGGCATCGTCGAGAAGTCCGGCTCCTGGTTTTCCTACAATTCCGAACGCATCGGCCAGGGGCGGGAGAACGCCAAGCAATTCCTGAAGGACAATCCTGACATGACGGAGGAGATTGAGCTGGCCATCCGCAAGAACGCCGGCCTGATCGCTGATGAGATGCTGGTCGCCCCGGGCCTTGACGACGATGAGGACGAGGCCGCCGAAGGCTAACTTTGCGCCCGGCGGCGGGCCCGCGCCTTTTGTAAAGTCGGCCGCCTCTTGGAGCGTGTTTGCAATTCATAGAATCGCAAACACGCTCCAGGCTTTTTTTACGCGCATTTTGTTATTAAGCCGGTTCCCGATTTTGTGTACGCGCTCCAAGAGTTTGAGGATTAGGCGGGATGCGCCGGTGCGCGCTTGAGCGCACGGGGGTGTTAAAGCTGGGGCGGCGTTTTTCGGAAGGGAGAACGCCGCCCTTTTCTATCCGCGGGGGCTGCGACTCGCACTAAGCTCCGTCTTTCTAGTTCAAAACTATCGTGTGAGGTTTTTATGCCGGATGGATCGGCCACTATTGAAACGGGCGCTGTTGGGGGCGTCGCCGCGGACCGCTTGCGGTCTTTTTTGGAGCGCGTCGAGCGTCTGGAGGAGGAAAAGGCGGCTATTCAGGGCGACATCAAGGAAGTTTACGCCGAAGCTAAGGGCGAGGGGTATGATGTGAAGATTATGCGTCAAATCATTCGCTTGCGGAAAATGGACAAGGCTGATCGGCAGGAGCAGGAGGCTCTGCTCGATCTTTACCTGTCGGCTTTGGGCGAGGGGTAGACCGTTACGTTTGATCCGCATTCTGCAAGGACGCATTCCAAAGCATTTTGTGTGGCCAACGTGGTTTGTGGGGCGGCGCAAGGATGACGTCATCAACGCAAAAGGGGCGAGTCATTGCGTTTCCCGGCGCCCGCGCCCCGCGCGAAGCTGGTGCGCCTGAAACCACGACGGGCGCAGAGACGCCCTTCAAACCGGATTCGCTGCAAACGGAGGGCGTGTCTTCTGATCCCGACCCCATAGCCAAAAAGCAGGGGCGACAGCGTGCCGGGAAGCCTTCGCGACGCAAAAAGCCGCCTGACCCTCAGAAGCAAAAGGCGCGCAGCAAAGCGAAGGCTCTGCGCAAGCTCCAGCGTCTCGCTCGCACGGTCGAAGCGACGGACGACGCCTCCCAATGGGAGCACGAGTTTATCGCTTCCCTGGAAGAACGGGTAGACGCCTATGGCGCTGCGTTTCGCGACCAAGACAAGGGCGGGCAGGGGGAGGCGCTGTCGTATCTGCAGGCTGCAAAGTTGAAAGAAATCGACGCCAAGCTGCGTAAAGCCAAGCGTAAAGCGGACAAGGGGGAAGATGAGCCTTAAAACGCGCCAGCGTTGGCGGCTCCCTTGGTTTTGGGATGCCTCTTTACACATTTTGGTGCGGATAAAAGTGGTTCAGCCTGAAGCCGATGCGCCCCGAAGACACTTCCGCATCAGCGACATGTTAGCTTAGAGCGCGTTGCGGTGACGTGGCTCAGGCGAACACTGTCTCACGCGCTCAAAACAAAGACACTATAGCGTGGATTACAGGCGTGAAACCAGTGATATGTGTGTACTGATTACCCTTAGCTCGCTCGTTTCACCTCAAGGCCCTGTTCGCGCACCTTGCGATAGAGTGTTGAGCGGCCGATGCCGAGACGGCGGGCGACTTCCGACATTTGCCCGTCATAGGTTTCGATCGCAAGCTGAATAAGGTCCCGTTCAATATCGTGCAGCCGGCGCAGATGGCCCGACCGGTCGAACACATGGAGCGCCGATTCCGGCTCGCCTTCGCCCGGCGCATCGTCCTGGGGTTGTGGGATAGGGGCCGGCGTAGGGGGCTGCGGGTAGGGTTTGCGAAAGCCTTCCGCATCGTCCTCGTCGCGCGTCGCGGCGTAGGGCGGCGGCGTATCGCTTTCCACATGTTCCGGTTCGCCAAGGGCGACGCCCGCTGCTTCGAATTCCGCGGCGAGGTGCGGGAAATCATCTGCAGACAGATAGCTTCGTTCGCACAGGACAACGGCGCGGAAGATCGTGTTCTCCAGCTGCCGCACATTTCCCGGCCAGGGTTGTTGCAACAAAATGTCCATCACGTCCGGCTTTACGCCGCGCACGCTGCGTCCTTCTTCGGCGTTGTAGCGCTGGATGAAATGGTCGATGAGCGCCGGAACGTCCTCCTTGCGCTCCCGCAAAGGCGGCAGCTGCACCGGGAAAACGTTGAGGCGATAATAGAGGTCCTCACGAAACGTTCCGCCCCGCACTTCTTCCAGGAGGTCGCGGTTGGTCGCTGAAATCACCCGCACGTCGACTTTGACGGGACGCTTGGCGCCCACGGGGTCGACTTCGCCTTCCTGCAAGGTGCGCAAAAGCTTCACTTGCATGTCGAGGGGCAGCTCGCCGATTTCGTCGAGGAAAATGGTGCCGCCGTCGGCTTCTTGAAACTTGCCCACATGTTTGGCCGTGGCGCCTGTGAAAGACCCTTTTTCATGTCCGAACAGAATGCTTTCGACGAGATTTTCAGGGATGGCGCCGCAATTGACGACCACGAAGGGCCGGCCGGCGCGATCGGATGAGCCCTGGATGGCGCGTGCGACCAACTCTTTGCCGACGCCGCTTTCACCTAAAATCAGTACAGGAATGTTGGATTGTGCGGCGCGTTCGCCCATGCGTGCGACCTGGGCCATGGCCGGCCCCTGGCCGATCATGTCGGTAAAACCAAGGGCGTTCGTTTGCTTGCGTTTCAGGCGCGAGACCTCGCCCTTCAGATTGTTGAGATTGAGGGCGTTTTTGATGGAGACGGCGACCCGTTCGGGGCTCGCTGGCTTTACAAAGAAGTCGCAGGCGCCGGCTTGCATGGCGGAGACGACGGTGTCGATGCCGCCCTGGGCGGTGAGCACAATCACCGGCAGCTCCTCGCGCACGTCCTTCAGACGCTTTAATACTTCAAAACCATCCATTTCCGGCATGACGAGGTCGAGCATCATCAAAGCGATGTCGCGATTGGCGTCGGCGCGAAGGGCGCTGAGGGCCGCATCGCCGCTATCGGCCTCAGCCGCGGCGTATCCTGCTTTTTCGACCACCGCACGCATGATGCGGCGCTGGGTCGGGTCGTCATCGACGATAAGAACGGTGGTGGACATTGGCCTGAAGCGCCCCTTTGATTTCGATTGGCGAGTGTGCGCAACTATCGCGCAAAGGGGTAAAGACGCGCTTAAATCCGTGCCGATTTGGCGCATTTAAGTGTTAATCCGTATTAGGTATTGTGAATATTGAGTTAACGAAGCGGACGTAAAAACCCCTTGGCGCCGTGTTTAAAAAAACCAGGTCGCGCGGGAACTAAAGTTTAAGCGGTTGACATGGAAAGTTTGCTCAGCGCCAGTTTTCGCATATCAAATATCTTTACAGTGATTATTGTACGGCATTGTTTTCTTGGTGGAATTTTCGGCAGTTGGGACCAAGCTTGTCAAGGATCGCCTTCGGCGACCGCCTAGCAGCTATGTCCTTGGTAAGCTTCTTCCCAACTGCAACCACTCCGCCAGGTAAATCAATGGCTTGGTCTAACCAGCGTCATGTTGGTCATGCAATCTCGCCCGTCGGCCCCAAATTTAAAAAATACGCCTGACGAAGGGCGCCTCAGCGCTATATGGTGCGGTAGGCAATTGAATTTGACGCGGAGCGAATGGTCATGGTCGATCGGGACGGCAATTCTTTCGGCGGGCGCTTGCGCCGCTATGCGCGGGTCGGCGCCGGCGTTACGGGCGTGGCGGCCCGTGCGGCGGGCGCGCGTCTGACGGGGCTGGAAAACGCCAGCGCGGCGGACGCTGCGGCTTTGAAGGCCGCCCTTGGCGGTCTCAAAGGCCCGCTGATGAAAGCCGCGCAAATCATGGCGACGGTGCCGGATCTGTTGCCCCCTGAATTCGCCGAGGAGCTGCAGCAATTGCAGCAAAACGCCCCGCCCATGGGTCGCGGCTTCGTCCGCCGCCGCATGGCGGCCGAGCTTGGTCCGGACTGGCGCGCGAAATTCGCCGACTTCGACCAAGAGGCGGCGGCCGCCGCCTCCCTCGGCCAGGTCCATCGCGCAACGGCCAAGGACGGCCGCAACCTCGCTTGCAAGCTGCAATACCCCGACATGGGCTCGGCGATCGAGGCGGATATCAACCAGTTGAACCTCGCCCTCGGCGTCTTCCGCCGCATCGAAAGCTCCATCGACGCCCGGGAACTCGCCGCCGAGCTTGCCGATCGCCTGCGCGAAGAGCTTGATTACGCCCGGGAGGCGCGGCATACGGAGCTTTACGATCTCATGCTGTCCGACACGCCGGAGATCCATGTGCCCGAAGTGGTGTCGGAGTTATCGACCGCGCGGCTGCTGACGCAAACCTGGCTTGAAGGTTCGAAGGTTCTGGAGTTTAAAACGGCGGACCTTACTGTGCGCAACACTATCGCCCGCAACATGTTTACGGCCTGGTGGCGGCCGCTGTCGCGGTACGGCGTCATTCACGGCGATCCCCATCTCGGCAATTACACGGTGCGCGCGGGCGATCATGGCCTCAACCTTCTCGATTATGGTTGTGTCCGGATTTTTAATCCGACTTTTGTCGGCGGCGTTATCGATCTTTACCGCGGCCTGTTAGAGGGCGATCGGGACCGCACGGTTCATGCATATGAGACCTGGGGGTTTTCCGGCCTCAGCGACGAATTGATCGAAACGCTCAATATCTGGGCGCGGTTCATCTACGCGCCGCTGCTCGACGATCGGGTGCGCACAACGGCGGATGGGGTCGCGCCGTCCGAATATGGCCGCAAGGAAGCGTTCGAGGTGCGCCAGCGCCTGAAAAAAGCGGGACCTGTGACCCCGCCGCGGGAGTTCGTGTTCATGGACCGGGCCGCCATCGGCCTTGGCTCCGTGTTCATTCATCTCCAGGCGGAGCAGAACTGGCATCGTTTGTTCGAAGACGCCATCGATGGGTGGGCGCTGGAGACGGTGCGGGCGCGCCAGGCGGCGGCTCTGGCCGAAGCCCGGGTGCCGGCGGCGGCGTAGCCTTGCGGATTTGCCACGCCGCGCCTGTTTGGGGCATACAGAGCCCTATGACAGAGTTTCGCGTCGCAGCCTTTTATAAATTCGCCCGCTTGCCGGACTTTGAGGCGTTGCAAGCGCCCTTGCGCGCCGCAGGGGCGGCGGCGGACGTGAAAGGCACCATCTTGCTCGCCGAGGAGGGGGTGAACGGCGCCATCGCCGGTCCTTCTCACGGGGTGGAGGCGGTGCTCGCCCGCTTGCGCGCCGATCCGCGCCTCTCCGATCTGACGCATAAGGACTCATTTGCCCGGGAACAGCCGTTTTTGCGGCTGAAAGTGCGGCTTAAAAAAGAGATCGTCACAATGGGCGTCGACGCGATCGATCCTGTGGGCGATGTCGGGACCTATGTGGCGCCGGAGGACTGGAACGCCCTGATCGCCCGGGACGATGTGGTGGTGATCGACACAAGGAACGATTACGAGGTGGAGATCGGCGCTTTCAAGGGCGCTATAGACCCGAAAACCGCATCCTTTCGGGAATTTCCCGCCTGGGCGCGGGAGAACGCGGCGGCCCTGAAGGGCAAAAAAATCGCCATGTATTGCACCGGCGGCATCAGGTGTGAAAAAGCGACAGCGTTTATGCGCGCCGAAGGGTATGACGAGGTTTACCATTTAAAAGGCGGTATACTGAAATATCTTGAACATATACCGGAAGCCAAAAGCCGGTGGGATGGAGAATGCTTCGTTTTCGACGGCCGGGTTTCCGTACGGCACGGGTTGGAAGAAGGTGATTACGATCAATGCTATGGGTGTCGGCGGCCATTGAGCGCTGAGGACAAAGCCTCGCCCCTTTATATGCGCGGCGTCGCGTGCCCGAAATGTCACGATACATTGAGCCCGGATCAAAAGGCGCGTTTCGCAGAGCGCCAGCGCCAGATCGACCTCGCCCGCAAGCGGGGGGAGGCGCATCTGGCCCGAACGCCCGCCATGGCGCCGGCGGACGAGGACGCATGAGCGCCGCACTCCCCATACTCTACAGTTTTCGCCGGTGCCCCTACGCGATGCGCGGACGCATGGGGCTTTTCGCAGCAGGCGTCCAGTGCGAGCTTCGGGAAGTGAAGCTCAGCAACAAGCCTGAGGCGATGCTCGACGCCTCGCCGAAGGGCACGGTGCCGGTGCTGCAGTTGCCGGACGGCCAGGTTATCGAGGAAAGCCTTGATATGATGGCCTGGGCGTTGGCGAAGCGGGACCCGCACGGTTGGCTGGTGGCGGACGAGGGGGAAACCCGTGCGCTGATCGCGGAGAATGACGGTCCGTTTAAGCACCATCTTGATAGGTATAAATACCCGAACCGGTACGAAGACGCAGTGGCGCAGACGCACCGCGCCGGCGGCGCAGCGTTCCTGGCGAAACTCGAGACGCGGCTTGTCGATACGCCTTACCTGTTCGGCGCCGCAGAAACGCTCGCCGACGTTGCTATTGCGCCGTTCGTGCGCCAGTTCGCCAACACCGACCGTATCTGGTTCGACGCGGCGCCGTATCCGCGCTTGCAGACCTGGCTGGCGCGGTTTCTATCGTCTCCCGTGTTCACGGCGATCATGGCCGATAAGCTGACGCCCTGGACCCCAGGCGATGCGCCGATCCTGTTTTTATCGTCCGAGCCTGCGGCATGAGCGATACGGATTTTCTCTCCCGCGTGCGCGCCGACACGCCCGGCGTCGCCCATGTTGCGCACTTCAACAACGCCGGCGCGGCGTTGCCGCCGACGCCTGTCCTTGACGCCGTTAAAGACTATCTGCAGTTGGAGGGGGAGATCGGCGGGTATGAGGCGATGCGCGCCCGCGCGGGCGACATTGACGCGGCGCGCGTC